>JABHWT010000283.1 GCA_018657645.1 Halieaceae bacterium
GCAGTAAAACTGGCCGACATCAAGGTTCTCCCCGAGCTCTATGACTAATTTCACACTCAATTTCCAAGAAAGAGAGCGGCACGCAGAGCGCGAAAAAGCGAACAATGCAAAGTTTGGGGTACCATCAATATAAATGAGCGGTATCTTGAGTAAATTGTCTGCATAATTCCTCCAAGAGAGAAAACCATGGAAAAGCACAAGACATTCTGTTCAATTTGCAGCGCTTTCTGTGGCTTTGAAGCTGACGTCGAGAACAACAAAATCACTGCCCTGCATCCGGACAAAGCGCACCCCATGAGCCAGGGATTCAGTTGCAGTAAGGGCCGCCACTTCCATTACCTGCTAGACGCCCAGAGCCGTGTTACGCACTGCCAAAAAAGATCGGACAGCGACTGGCAGCAAGTCGACAAGCAGGCGGCACTGGACCAAATAGCCGAGCGCATTAAGCCAATTATGGAACAACACGGCCCCGAGTCCATCGCCGTATACTGCGGTAACGGTGTCACTTTCAAGGCAATAACCATGCCCTCGGTACATGCATTTATGGGTGGTCTGGGATCCCACCAAATATACAGCTCCCTCACCATCGACCAGCCCGCAAAAATACATAGCATCAGCCGCCACGGGGTTTGGGCTGCGGGGGGCCACAGTTTTGAAAGCGCAGGGGTATTGATGCTAATCGGTAACAATCCCCTTGTCTCTGGTCTCCAGGCCCCCGGCAGCATCCCCGGGTGGAACCCCGGTCGTTTAAAGCTCGCCCGCGCGCGCGGTTTAAAACTCATTGTGGTCGATCCGCGGCTGACAGAAACCGCTCGCCAGGCCGATCTCTACCTGCCAATAAGGCCAGGTACAGATGCAGTATTCCTGTGCGGTGTCATTAATTGGATAGTGCGAAACAATCTCGAGGACAAGATCTTTTGCGATCAGTTTACCGAAAACCTCAATGCGCTACGCGACCTGGTCGCCGACTACGACCTGTCGAAAACGGCTGCAATCACGGGACTGGAAAAGGGCCTCATCCAACAATCCGCAGAATTATTCGCAAGGCAAGGTCGCGGCACGGTCAGCAGTGCAACCGGCCCGGACATGGCTCGCCACGCCAATCTCACAGAACACCTCATTTATAGCATTAACACCTTGTGCGGGCGGCACAACAGGGCAGGTGACAAAGTGACTACCAGCCTGCTTACACCGGAAGTGCCTCCCATAGAAGGCGTTGTGCCTTGGGATTTTCTACCCGACACCTTAAATCCCATGAAAAATACGCAGCGTTCACGATTGAGTGGCGCAAACCAATTATTCCTGGAAATGCCTACTGCAACCCTTGCCGATGAAATTCTTACCCCCGGTAAAGGGCAAATAAAAGCGCTTTTAGTTATCGGCGGCAATCCCATCCTATCGATACCCGATCAGGATAAAACGCGGCGCGCCCTCAGCAGCCTGGACCTCTGCGTATGCATCGACGGCCGCGCTTCCGACACAGCCGAGTTTGCCGATTACCTGCTGCCTGCCAGTTACGGTTTGGAGCGCGTCGAAATGACCAGCTTCAATGACACTTTCTGGGACCAGCCTTATCACCAAATATCGCAGCCAGTTGTCAATCCACCGGATGACGCATGCCCCGAGTACCACTACCTGACAGCTCTGGCTAAACGACTGAACACTAAAATGAACTACGCCGGCGGTGCCATCAACACCGGTAGCCCACCCGATGAAATTAGCCTGTTGGAGTTAATCTACCCCGAGGGCAGTACAAAGGTTTCAATCAAAGACATAGCCAGCCATCCTGATGGGAAAATATATGAACAGTACGCTGCAATGGAGGTGCTACCTGCATTTGAGGGCATGGAAGACCGTCTGCGCTTTATGCCCGAGGGCGTAGCGGAAGAATTTGCCCTGCTAAAAGCCGACCTGGCCAATCTAACAGAGCAGGACGGCTACCTGCTCATATGTCGTCGAAACCCACATATCTACAACTCCATGTGCCACGAATTCCCCCAGGCCCCCGCAGACAATCCCGCCTGGCTGCACCCCGAAGACATCTCCGCAGCAGGCTTGCAAGCGGGCCAGCAAGTTGTAGTGAAATCCGCCTCCGGTGAGATTAAGGCAAGAATAGAAGAAGACGCGGGCATGCGCCGTGGCGTGGTGTCAATGTCACATGGTTTTGGTGGTAAAAACGGTTTTCCCGTAGCGCGCTTACTGACCCTGGAAGGCTCCACCGACAAGCACACGCAAATGCCGCAGATGACAGCCATTCCTGTGCAGATCCAGGGACTGTAGGATTAAAGCATCTTTGATTAATTGGGTACTGGCTCAGCGGAGTCTCTGGCGCGGAGGAACAAGGTGCAGCGCTAAGGTCAAGGGTTGTTCTCATTGACGCGCGGCGCAACGACATTTAGTCGTGTACCTGAGGTACGCCTTGCGGGGCTTACTTGAGAGCGCTGCATAGTTGTCTTCGACTGGTATTTTTTTAGGCCAAAGATATTCGCGCCGGAACAAACTTGTGTAGCGGCGTACCTGCAAATCGATCCCGACTCTTGCGATCGGTCAACTCGTTAGCAAACACTCCCGATGGCAGTTCGTTCCCCTGTTCGTCGGTAAATGACATGCCCTGGCCGTTGGGCACAGAGGCGGTGCCAGGATGCATACGATCGCTATAGGCGAGGTCGACAATCGTAGAGCCGGTCGCGGTTTCCAGTTTAACCGTTGCGCCATCGGGCAGTTTGTACTTTTCCCCGTCATCCGGATGAATGGTCAGCGCCATCGGGTGCTGGCCCTTTGCCCAGCGGGGGTCGCGAATGACACAATTTGCCGTGTAAGCTCGACGCTCGCCTGCTGCCAGCGCAAAGGGGTACTCGTCGCTGGTTTCGAGCAGAGGCTCGAGCGTATCCAGTACGTCCAGTTCCTCAAACAACTCGGGTATAAGCATTTGAAGTTTGTTATCAGGATGGGGAATACGAGAGAAGCTCTCCTCATAGGTGGATTCACCTATGACCACTGCCCCATCGGACGCCTTCATTGCTCTAAACAGTTTGTTGCCAGCATCCGGCCCATCCCACCCGGCCCGGGCGGCCTCAGTCGCATGCTTCAAGGTGTAAACCTGGCAAAGTCCCCAGATGATCGCGGTGGCTGCCTCCCCCTCTCCCAGGTGCGGGCCCAGGGTGCGGTAAAGCACATAGGGTAAAAGTTGCCCTATCTTGGGGTTGCTGCTCATGGCTGCAAAAAAAGCATCTCTATACGACTCCAATCCCTGCTCGCCTGCGGTATACAAAGCATCGAATTCGCCGGGTTCGACCAAACCCATAGCCTCGATGATACGAGCGTGGATTTCCGGCTCTCCCAGCGTATTAGCTGCGGGCGCCAGTATGGGCCGGCGCAGATAGAAAATGTTTGCCGGAAAATTACGCGGAAAGAATGTCGCCTCCCACTTTTCATACTGGCTGGAAGCGGGCAGTACGTAGTCACATTCTCGAGCGGTTTCGGTCAAGGCGACATCGACGGCAAGACTGAAATCAAGAGACCGGATGGCCTTACGCAGATGGTTTGCATCGGGTAGGGAGTGAACGGGGTTAGAGGATTCAACGATCAAGGCACGCGGACGCGCATCGTGGTCATTTAGAATTTCGTCCGCCATGTATGCGCCGGGGTACAAACCACTGATAATGGGGGCACCGGTCACTGGCAATCGTTCGAATGCCTCGCGACCGTCATTGTCCAGATTGCCGGTATGCCCGCCTATTACTTGCGCTAACTGTGTAATCAACCCCTGAGTACCGAGCTTTCCGTAATTACCGGTCATTAACATAATTAGAAAATTAAGATAGGTCACCAATGTAGAATGCGGTGCCATTTCAATACCGAGGTCCTCCTCCAGAGCGAAAGACTGCGCCTCCCCGATTATTTGCGCTGCGCGACGTAGCAAATCAGGTTTCAGGCCCGCAAAGGTTGCGAAGTCATCTACCGGTATCGCGTTAAAACGGGTGATAATGTTCTCGAAGCCATTGGCATGCTGCGCGAGCCAATCAAGGGGAAGTAGATTTTCCTGCACTATATGGCCCATGATCGCCGCCATGCACCAGGCGTCCCGGCCAGGCTTCACCGCCAGATGTATATCCGCAAAATCCGCTGTCTCGGTACGCCTTGGGTCAACCACAATCAGCGTTCGATTCGGGTCTTTTCTAATTTCGCGCAAGAAAGGTCTGGCCCGGTCCATCCCGTTACTCATGAAAGGGTTTTTGCCTACGAACATTGCCACCTGTGCATGATGTACCTCCGGATGGGTGACCCCACCAATCATTCGGCCCAGGACCCAGGCGAGGCCGGTTTTTTCCTGGGAGATCGCGTTGGCTTTGTATTTAACTTCCAGTGCCCCCCGCAGGCCCATGGCAGATGCGCCCACCAGATGGTTACCCTGGCCGCCACCTCCATAATAGATGATCCGCTCGCCGCCATACTGTTGTTTCACGGCCGACAACTTTGCAGCAATTTCAGCAATCGCTGTGTCCCAGTCCACTTCTTCATAGCTGCCGTCTGATCTTCGGCGCATCGGGCTGGTTAACCGGTTGCCGCTGTTCTGGTAATAATCGATGCGCGTGGCCTTATTGCAGATATAGCCTTTTGATGCCGGGTGATCATTATCTCCACGGACCTTGACAAACTGCCTGCCATCTTCACCGCCCAACTCCACCTTAACGCCGCAATTCGCAAAACACAGATTGCATGCGGTACTGTGTACATTGCCTGATACTTCGGGCATAGAACGTTCTCCAATACTTAAATCTTCAAGAAATCCGCCTGAGACAATACAGCCGATGCCTGCAGGTCAGTATATTCATTATCTGGATATGCTAGTCCATTCCTGGACAAATGGATATGGCCTTCCCAATTGGAGCAGGTAGTGGGGAAAGCGGTCATGCGTTTGGACAGATCAAGTTCAGGGGCGTAGGCTACAACCTGCTGTACACTTTTTATGGCAGGCACCGGGTTTGAGCCGGTATGCTAACATCACGTCCTTTATGCCGAACCGGCTAAATCTCACACTTCGCATTTTTAGTAATCAAGAGGCCAAAAAACATGCCCAAACTCGGATTAAGTGCCGACGAGGTACTCACTACCACCCGCTCTGTTCGCAAACGGCTGGATTTCGACCGCCCCGTGGAAATGGAGCTGATTAAGGAGTGCCTGAATATCGCCCTGCAAGCTCCCACCGGCTCCAACGAGCAGGGGTGGCATTTTATTGTGGTGACCGACCAGCAAAAGAAAGAAAAAATTGCCGCTTACTATCAACAGTCATTTGTCCAATACCTGGAGGGCCCCAGACAGCCGACCAAGCTTCACTCTGACAATGCATCCATGAAACAGACACAGGAAAAGGTTTTGGACTCAGCACAGTATCTTGCTGCCAATATGGCGAAGGCACCTGTCCTGTTAATCCCCTGTTGTAGCGCCATTGTTAAGAATCCCAAGTTACCCTACGCGGGGTTAGTCTCAACGCTGGGTTCAGTTATTCCCGCAGCATGGAGTTTTATGCTGGCTGCGCGAGAACGCGGTCTGGGCACGTGTATGACAACCGTTCACTTGCTCTATGAAAAAGAAATTGCCGAGTTATTGGGCGTTCCGGACGACTTCGCCCAGATTTGCCTGATTCCTGTTGCCTATACCAAGGGATCAGATTTTAAGCTCGCCGGGCGCAAGCCTCTTGAGAATGTGTTGCATTGCGATAGTTGGTAATTTATTGCTGATTTAGCCACTTTGAAAGCAGACAACCCAAAACAAGACTTTAGCCTGCTCGGAGACCTTACGGAACTTTATGTCAAGCGTTGGCAGAAAAATCCCGTTGGCTGGCTCTGTAACGCACTGGGTGTGGCTTATGCGAGATTCGCATTTGCGTGGAGCCGGGGTACTACACAATTAGCGAGCCCCGACCCGAGATTTCCGCCATTTTGGCACGAGTTTCAGGCGAGCTATTACTACGATTCCGATTGCGCCGAAAAATTACAGGGCCGTTATCCAGAGCACCACACCTGGGATGGAGCCTGGTATCCAAACAATAATTCCGAGCTTGAAATATGGAAAATACTGGCTCCATATATTCAATCAACTCTTTTTCCACTTATTGAAAAATTCAGTGATGAAAAGTTCAAACCGAACTGTCCCGTCTTGCATTACCGGGCGGGCGACGTACCCTTTGATCGAAGTGTCTTTTATCGTTTTGCCCGCTATGATTTTTATGATTGGTGTATGGAGCAGGTGCCTGAAAGACGCTGGCTGATTGTGACCGATTTGAAGGCCATGATGGCTACCCCAGCGCAGGTAGCCGCGAGTAGCCGATACCTTGACGACCTTCGGCTATACCTCGACTCCAAAGGCATAGAGACCTTTATCATGGAGCAGCGTAGTCCATTTGACGATCTTTACACGATGATTCATGCACCTTATCTAATGGCCAGTATTTTTACGAGTTTTGCGTATTTCGCGGGTTTGGCTAAACCGGAGGGAAACTACGTCGTCGCACATTCACCCAAAACCCGCGTCGATGTCCCCTGGATGTGCAAGGCACCCTCTCTGCCGCATGAAGAAGTAGCTGATTACCTGGATACAGCGGCGGTGTTACGCCAGCTCAGAGGTGAGTATCAGTAATCGGAGAGACCAGAACAGGGAGTTTGCGGTCCAACTGGTGGCCGCCCTAATTGCACCGGGCCAATAGTCTGTGTAGAGTACGCGGGCGAAGGGGGCAGATCCCTTTAATAAAGGACCAATGCAGCACGATTGTCTTTTCATCGACTATTCCAAATCACACTCAATATGGTGGGCGCCGTAGAACGGAACCCTTAACATATGAAAAAACTACCTCTACTCTTACTGGCCTGCACACTGGCCGCTTGCAATGATCAGGTCGGGCAAGTTGAAACGGCTGTCCGGGAACGAGCCACCAGTGTTACGGTAGAGCGGGCCGAGTTACGCGATATCGACTATGTGCTGACGGCACTGGGTAGTGTTGAGAGCATTCACCATCCAACGATCTCGGCCGAAACAAATGGTCAGGTAATCTCTGTTGATGTATCCGAAGGACAGTCCGTGGATGCCGGGAAACTGCTGGCATCCGTTGATAACACCCTCCACCAGATTGAAGCAGCCAAGGCCGAGGCGGAGCTGAAGCGTCAAAGCGTATTGGTGGAAAACCAGAGTAAGGAAGTCACCCGTCTAAAGCGCCTTCACAAGTCACAATCTGTCTCCAGAGACCGCCTCGAAGATGAAGAGGCACAGTTTGCCATGCAGCGGGCACAACAAGTGGTGTCCTCAAAGCAGTGGGAACTGGCGCAGTACCTGGAATCCAAAACCCGGGTGCTGGCACCCCAGGCAGGACAGATTGCCAGACGCCACGTGTCGCTGGGCGACTATGTCACCCCGGGTATGCCGCTGTTTGACCTGGTATCCGTCGACCGTCTAAAAGCACGCCTGTCGTTCCCCGAACACGACGTAGCCAACATCACCCTGGGCAAAGAAGTGCGACTCACAAGCCCGATAGTGCCCGAGATGATTGCGATCGGCGAAGTCACTGCAATAAACCCACAAATCAATATTCGCAATCGCGCGATTGAAGTCACCGTTGAATTTGACAACCCGGGTGGTTGGCTACCCGGCGCCAGTGTCGACGCCACTCTGGTGATCGAAATACACCCGAAAGCACTTACCCTACCGACCAGAAGCATTGTTACCCGCAATGACAAGGAGGTGGTGTTCGTGGTCGATGGACAGCGCGCAAGAATGCAGGAAGTAAAACTTGGTTGGCGCGAGGTCGATTGGGTAGAGATCATACGGGGAATACAGGCCGAGGACAGGGTCGTCGTGAACGGCGCGGCTCTCATCAGTGATGGCAGCCAGCTTGTGGAACTCAAGTAGGCGATGAATTTTGTAGAGCTGTTTGTCCGGCGCCGTGTCTTGGCCTATATGCTCAGTGCCGCGATTATACTTTTTGGTATTATTGGATTGCGCGGGCTTGGTATGGATCGCAACCCCAATGTAGCGCCGCCGATTATAACTGTATCAACGCTCAACCCCGGAGCGTCCCCGGAAGTCATAGACAGCAGTATCTCCAGTATTATTGAGTCCGCCATTAACACCATTTCCGACATCGACCATGTTTCCTCAAGCTCAATGCCCAGCCTGTCGCGGGTTTTTGTCGAGTTTAAGTTGTCAAAGAACGCCGATGTCGCCTTCAATGAAGTGCAAGCCAAAGTTAATCAGGTGATAAACGACCTGCCCCGCGAGTCCCAAATTCCAGTGGTGGCCAAGATGGACGCTAACGCCGGCGCGGTTGCCTGGCTGGTATTGACGGGTGATCGCTCCCTGGCTGAGCTGAATCAGATAGCGCGAACCCAGGTTAAGAAAACTTTGGAGAACATCAGTGGCGTGGGCGAGGTAGCGATTGGTGGTGGTCGCGAACGCAAAGTCAGGGTCGATCTGAATCTGGTCAGACTTTCTGCAATGGGCTTAACCGCACACGACGTAATTACCGCCTTTACCCGCGAGCACATCCAGATTCCCGGTGGATTTCTGGTGGGGGGCATGCTGGAGAAATTGCTGCACCTGGACCTTGAATACCACAGTACCAGGGAGTTGGGCGATCTGGTCGTAGTATGGCGCGACCAGGTTCCGGTAAAGTTAAGGGACATTGCCACTGTGAGCGACGGACTTGACGACAAACGTTCCCTGGCTCGCTTCAACGGCAAGGAAGGTGTCGCAATAGCAGTACGCAAGATACAGGGTTCAAATACCGTACAAATTATGGGTGAAATAAAGCATCGCCTCGAAGCCGATATTCAACCGGCACTTCCCGATGGTGTACAGCTGGTCATTGCAACCAACAATTCGGATATCATCGAGGGCATTGTCAATGCGCTTAAATCCCACATTATTGAAGGCATCTTTTTGGCGGCATTTGTAGTCTGGCTCTTCTTACTCAATTTGCCGGCGACTCTAATTATCGCCACCGCCATTCCGGTATCCCTGGCAGGCGCTGTGGTAGCAATGTACTTTGCCGATTACACCTTCAACATGTTGACCATGAGTGGTCTGTTGTTACTCATTGGCGTAGTGGTGGACGACGCCATTGTGGTGCTGGAAAATGTACACCGACAATATGAGCACGGCACAACCGACCCCACTGAGGCAGCCATTGTTGGCTCCCAGGGCGTCGTGTTTGCAGTCCTGGCAGCCTCTTTAACCCTGGTATGCATTTTCGCCACTGTTATCTTTATGGACGGCATGATCGGTGTGTTTATGCAGTCCTTCGCGGTTGTCGTAACAGTAGGCGTGGTGGCGTCCCTGTTTGTATCGGTGACCCTCACTCCCGCACTGTGTGCCCGTTTTCTTAAACCGGAGCAAGCGCCCGGTAATATCCTGACAAAGTCCATATTCGCCTTACATCAGGCTATGGAAACACTCTACCGGCGCTTATTGGCTCTGAGCCTGCGCTTCAGGTGGTCAGTTCTGCTATGTACCACTCTGGTCGTCGCCTCCAGCGGCTGGTTCATGAACCAGTTGGGCACCGAGTTTTTCCCAGAAGATGACGAGTCCCGATTTCTTATCACGCTAAATGCCCCCCTGGGCTCCTCTATCGAGTATATGGTTGACAAAATAAAGCAAGCTGAAGCCATTCTCAGACAATACGGGGAAATCACCCATGTATTGAGCACCGTGGGGTCCGCTCGTGACGACGAGGTCAGCAATGCGTCTCTTAAAATCACACTTGTACCACCAAACGAGCGCAGCCTGTCACAAAAAGATCTTATGCAATCTGCGCGTGAGGAATTACAGACCATTGCCGGTATAGATGCCTATGTTGCCATGTTTCCCATGTTTGAAGGCATGGGGGACTCATTGTTTGAGGCCTATATTACCGGTCCGAATTTGTATCAAGTGGCAGGCCTGGCCGAGCGGATGGAGCAGCGCCTCAAGGACTACCCCGAGATTGGTAATGTACGGGTGGACCTGAAGCTTAATCGGCCCCAGCTCTCGTTTTCTATAGATCGCAACCGTGCGCAGGCGCTGGGCATCAGTACACAGCAAATCGGCGACACGGTGCGGGTCCTGGCAGGTGGTGCCGACATCGCAAAATTCAACGAGCTTCCCGGCGATGGCGAGCGTTACGACGTTCGCCTTGCCGCACAACGGGCGGGTATGCGAGGCTTTCGCGACCTTGAAAATGTCTATCTGCGAGGGCCCGACAACAAGCTGGTACAGCTCAACGCCGTTGTCGACTTACAGGAGAGTCTCGGTCCTGCCTCGGTGAGTCGACTGGCACTTAATTTCAGCGCGGGGTTTTTCTCTACTCCAACCACCGACCTTGGCAGCGCGGCAACCCTGTTTCGCAGCGTGGCAAGCGAGATACTGCCACCGGGTTACCGCGTAATACTGGTGGGCCAGGCCGATGAAATGGAGAAAACGGGCTCTGCCGTGCTATTCGTGATGATTACTGGATTAATCCTGGTATACATGGTGCTAGCCAGTCAGTTCAACTCCTTCCTGCAACCGGTACTGGTTATGCTGGCACAACCTCTGGCTATTGTCGGTGGATTTGTCGGCTTGTGGTTAATGGGGAATACGCTCAACGTATTCTCCATGATCGGCATGGTGTTACTGGTGGGACTGGTTTCTAAAAACTCAATCCTGTTAGTCGATCTGATTAACCAGTATCGCAACGCAGGCACACCCACTCAGGAGGCTATTTCCCTAGCCTGTCCACGGCGGATGCGGCCGGTATTGATGACCTCCCTTACTATTGTGCTCGCCATGCTACCGGCGGCCATTGGGGTCGGTGAGGGTTCGGGACAATACGGCCCATTAGCAGTTGCCGTTATAGGTGGCGTGGTCAGTTCCACCTTACTCACATTGCTGGTTGTGCCAGTCGCTTACTCGCTGCTGGACCGCTGGCTTAAACCCGGCTCCTAGCTAAATACCGAACCCGCAGTGCGTAATAGGCGGACCCGACCACCGTTAGGCCAACGAGAAACAACCCCTTGGCCGGATCATCTATGGCCGCCCCGATCACAAGACCCAGCGACGACAGGGTAACAACCACAGCGCTCACCCGGATTGTGGTACCTGAAAGCCTGAATGACGAGACACTGTACTGCTCGGGCATCACCCTCGGAATGCGCGTCACTGCCACCGCAAGAACCACCTGGACCAACAGGATCGCCATCACTGCCATGCTGGCGTAGTCGGTGATTGCCCCACCCATCATAATGGCCATCGCGATAAAAATGGATACCACGATCACCGCATTGGCCGGAACCGCATGCACTCCCGACAATTTGCCCAACAGCGCGGGAAACAACCCCTGGCGCGACATCGCGTAGACATCCCTGGGATAGGCCAACATCAGGCTGTTTAGCGAGGTCGCCGAAGCCAGTAGCGCCGACAGAGTAATGAAGTTAACCACCCACCCGGGCAACACCCGCTCCGCTACCGCTACGACCGGCGCATCGTACTGGCCCAGTGTATCCCATGGCACCACTCCCACCAGAGCAATACAGACCGAAATATAGAAGACCACGACGATGATAAATCCTATCATTAGCGCGCGGGGGACGTTTTTGGCCGGATCCTTGATCTCCCCGCCAATTTCTATCAACACCGTCACCCCGGTCCAGGCGATGTAGGCAGGGACTACCGCCATCATCATCCCATCCAGGCCGGCGGGCATGAACGGAATGAGATTGGTAAGTTCCACCTCCAGCAGGGCGGCTGCAATAAAAACCGCCATCGCAAGCAAAAAAACCACCGTCATTGCCGATTGACTGATGATCGAGGCTCGCGTTCCGACAATATTGATGATGCAAAACAGCCCTACGAGACTTAGTGCAACGGGCAGTTGATTCAATTGGGGGAAATACACCCGTAGATAATCGGCAAAGCCCAGGGCCACCAATGCCGATACCAGTACCACCGCGACCAACACCAGCCACATGCAAACGAAACCGACCATGGGTGAGATAAGAGTAGTTATGGCGTGAAAGCCTCCCCCGCTGCGAGTGATCACGCTTCCAATCTGAGCGGCCAGAATACAGGTGAAGAAGGCCATGACACCACCTAGCAAGTAGGCAAGAATCACGCTGGGCCCGGCAGTCGCTGCCAGTTGTCCCGGGAGGATGTAGATAGACGCCCCGATGATCAGCCCCACAAAGGTCATCACCGCACCCCACAGCCCAATGGAGCGCTCTGTGTGTTGCGCTTCTGTCAAGGTATCCTGCCTGCTCCTGGAGTGTGGGTTGAAGTCGCCTCGTTTTTGTCCAGTCTACTGTGACCTATAAACCGGCAACATTTACTTATTGCGCTGGAGACTGAAGCGGTAAGGCAAAGGCTAGCACATAGTCTCCAAGTTCTGTGTCCGCCCCCGTGTGGCCCCCTGCTGCTATTACCACATATTGCCGGCCCTGGACTACGTAGGTCATGGGCGTGGCCTGCCCACCGGCAGGCAGTCGCGCCTTCCAGACTTCGCTGCCCGAGCTGAGTTCATAGGCCCGAAGGTAATTGTCTACAGCCGCGGCAATAAATACCAATCCGCCCCCAGTTATAACCGGCCCGCCTATTCCCGGCACACCCAGTTCCAGATTCGGGATTGGCGCTGGTACCAGGTCTTCAATGGTGCCATGGGGGACCTGCCACTGAATTTCACCTTTCTCCATATCAACGGCTACCAGTTTCCCCCAGGGAGGTGAAGAGCAGGGCGCGCCAAACGGAGACATAAGCAGTTGCCTGCGCATGCCGTAGGGTGTCCCGGTTTGCCTGGCATATTGGGAGTCGGGATAATTTCCCGACTTTGCCGCAGCCTGAAGTCCCTCCCGCTTGATCAGTTGCACCACCGTCGGGACTTCCGATACACGGGCAACAGCCAGCTGCGTGGTTTCGTCAAAGGCCACGCCGCCCCAATTGATGCCTCCAATATAAGAGGGCATTTGCAGCGTACCACGCAGACTGGGCGGCGTAAAAATGCCGTCTGATCGCAAGGACTCAAACTGGTCCTCGCAGTCCCACTCGTCATACAGTGCAAACCCAAAGGCATCATCGCCGGTCATCCGACCGTGTCTAAGTAATGGCGGTGGCGCTACCGGAAACGGCTGGGTTTTCGATAAATGTTCACCCAACACGCCCCCCTGAGGCACAGCTCTCTCCTCGATGGCAAACACGGGCTCTCCCGTTCTGCGATCGAAGGTAAACAATAGACCGGTCTTCGTCGCCTGAATGACAGCCGGTATAAGACGCCCTTTGTGCTTCAGGTCAACCAGGGTTGGCTGGGCCGGTAGGTCGTAATCCCAGACATCGTGGTGAATCAATTGCTGATGCCAGACAAGCTTACCGGTGGCCGCTTGCAGAGCCACCAGAGAGTTCGCGTAACGATTGTCCCCCTTCCGTTCACCCCCGTAGAAATCCGGGCTTACCGAACCTGTGGGTACATAGACAATGCCCAGTTCACTGTCTGCTGCCAGGGGTGCCCAGGCATTGGCCGCGGCGCTTTTTCTGGCTTGCTCCGGGACCCAGCCCGCAAAAGCCGGGTTGGACTCATCCCTGGGGATGGGGTCAAAGCTCCACTTGAGTTCGCCGCTGCGGGCATCAAAACCGCGAACAATGCCTCGCTCCAACTCAACGCCCCGGTTATCGCCAATCGACGATCCAACAACCAGCGTTCCGTCGACGATTACAGGAGGTGACGTCACACTGTATTCATAGGCGGACCTGTCCGTCAAATTAACGCCCACACTCAGATCGACAACGCCCTGCTGGCCAAAATCTGTGCAAAGCCCACCATCCACGCCATCCACGGCAATAAGCCGCGCATCCAGGGTTCCAATGTAAATTCTATGGGCACAAGCCTGGCTTTTGCTGGCGGATGCGTCGATCCATGAACTCACACCACGATTGGCCGTCTCGGCGGTCGACTTGCTTCTATCGAGCTTTGGATCGTAACGCCATATTTCCGTGCCTTTGATCGGATCGACGGCAATGATAATGCCGCTGCCCGTGGAGAGATAAAGTGTGTTGTTAACTAAAATGGGATTGGTTTGAAACGAATAGCCCTGCCTCGAGCCCTCACCCAGTTCCCCGGTGCGGTATCGCCAGGCTTCCTCCAGGTTCTGAACTGTTTGCAGATTAATCTGTTTGGCCGGCGAGTATTGCTGGCCTTTCTCGCTACCCCCGTAGTGGTTCCATTCTCGATCAACCTCGGCGACAGTGAGGCATGTCGCTGACCACAGACCGACCAGCAAGCCGCTTAATAATCGTTTTTGCACGCGTCATTCTCTGGAAGCTCTAAAGCCTGTTATGACAGCACAGATCGTCGGATAATGCTACTCGACCTGCCCCTCAGAGACAGTCCATCGGAATGCAATGCTGGCTGCCGGCACA
>JABHWT010000041.1 GCA_018657645.1 Halieaceae bacterium
ACACGCTACTAGTCAATGTGAATGATACGTGGGATGCTCTGGTTAGTTATTGTTGATATGCTAACCGACTTTTAGGATGAATCACATGACAAACAAAGCCAGGGATTTACGTTTTATCGTTATGGGTGCTGGTATGTCCGGCATATTGAGTGGCATTAAGCTTCGCGAGGCGGGTTTTGATAATGTCGTTATCTATGAAAAGGCCGAGCGGATTGGCGGTACCTGGCGCGAGAACACCTACCCCGGTTTGACCTGCGATGTACCCTCTCACTCCTACACCTACTCCTTTGAGCCGAACCCCAACTGGAGTCATCACCTACCGCCGGGCGCAGAGATCCAAGACTATTTCGAACGTATCACAAGTAAATACAATGTGGATCAGATGATCCGCTTTAATGAGCAAATACAGCGATGTGAATATAACAATGGCCGCTGGCATATCGAAACCAAGAACGGTATTAAAGACAGCGCAGATTTTGTGATTGCCGCAACTGGCGTATTACACCACCCCAGATATCCCGATATTCCAGGAATCGAGACCTTTGAAGGTGCACTGTTCCATAGTGCACGCTGGGATCACAGTGTTCCCCTCGATGGTCGGCGGATTGGTATTATCGGTAATGGCTCCACCGGGGTTCAGATCGTCTCGGCACTGGTCCCCCGCGCTGGCAAACTTTGCCATTTCCAGCGTAGCCCACAGTGGATAATGCCAGTGGAGAACCCGGCCTTTACCGAGGAACAAAAGCAGGCCTTTCGCGACGACCCGGATTTGCTGCACAGCATACAAAATGACGAGACGCTGTATAGGAATATAGAGGCCTTTTCGCGCGCTATTGTCGATCCCGATTCACCTGAAATGAAAGGGATTGAGCAGGTCGTGCTGGCGAATTTGGAAAACAGCGTAGAGAACCCGGAGCTTCGAGAAAGATTACGACCAAACTACCGGGCCGCCTGCAAACGTTTGATCTATTCACCGGATTTCTACCAGGCAATTCAGCACCCCAATGCCGAACTGGTTACTGACAGTATCGACCGTATTGAGGCCAGGGGTGTAAGAACCAAAGATGGCAGTCTGCATGAACTTGATCTGCTGGTATTGGCCACGGGTTTTCAGGCCGACAAATTCATGCGCCCCATGGAAGTCATTGGTCGTAACGGGGTCGCCCTCAACGATGTCTGGCGCAAGGGGCCCAGCGCTTATTTGGCGGTGTCTATACCGGACTTTCCCAATCTGTTTATGCTGAACGGCCCGAATGGTCCGGTGGGAAACTTTTCTCTCATTGAGATAGCCGAAGCGCAGTGGCATTATATTTCGCAGTTAATCGAGCTGGTCCGTAAGGGAGACTGCCAAGAGGTGTGTGTAAAAAAGGCTGCACTGGAGCAATTTGAGGCGGAGCGAATAGCAGCGGCTAAAAAGACTATTTTTGGCTCCGGATGCCAAAGCTGGTACCTGGATGCAGACGGAATACCCGCCACCTGGCCATGGACACGATCGCGTTTTACTCAGGAAATGCAGACACCAAAACTGGAGGCCTTTGAACTACTAGGCTAGCCAGTTTAAGGCCCCCAATAAAAAGCAAGGTACAGGAAATGCCCATGCGATGGTCACGCTTCATTCTACTTCAGTGTCTAATTCTTGTCGTCATTGGAGGCATTATCTATATGCACAAAGATCGAGTTATTGTGTCAAAGAAACCTCCGTCATCAATAGCTCAATGGTATAAGCCAGAAAATAAGCGGCATGTTTGGCTGCACACTATGTTTAAACTGCGCCGTGAAATGCAGGCGGTTAAATTCTACTCCAGCATAAAAGATGCAGAACATTTGGAGAAATGGGCAAACCAATTGAACGAGCACTATCTGGAAATAGCGGAGATGGTGCCAGAATGGGAGAAAAAACTGGACAAGGCTGCAATGACCCGGTTGCAGGAGGTAGTCAAGAATAATCACTTTCAAGACGTCCCGAACGCCCTTGATGATTTAAGGGAGAGCTGTGACGTATGTCACACAGATTACCGGGCTATCACAGCCATTATGTACCGGACCGGCGATTTTTCTGCGATGGAGACCAGCCCGTCAGTAGCAGTTGGGTCGCACATGGAGGAACTTTCCGAACAAGTAAACCAGATCAAGATTGCCTCTGAGGATGGCATGACGGATATCGCGTTGTCATCTTTAGATGAACTTAGAAATGGCATTACTGTCCTGGGAAAAACCTGTTCGAATTGCCATGAAAAGGAGGCGGTAGTGTACCCGGGTGAGACAATTAACAATACAATTGCCAGTCTCCAGAACAACCTAAAAGTGGGTACGCTAAAAGACCAGGGAAGAGATTTAGGCACATTAGCCGTGCTGGCTTGTGCAAAATGCCACGGTACCCACCGACTCGCCTATGATATCAGGCAAGCACATTGGGCTGACCCGAACTGGTTGACGCTTCTAAAGCACTGAATTACCGCACATTTAACTGTCCTTTAGCGCGGCACGCCTTCCTGCCATGCGGCCGGAGAAAGTGGCGTCCCCTATGGATATTCCACTGGCGTAGCCACTGCCACGGCGAGGCACACCACAGGCTGTACGGCCTGCGGCAAAGAGACCGGGAATAACCTCGCCTGCGGGGGTAAGCACTTCCCCAGTGACCAGGGTATCCAGACCACCCAGAGTAAAGTAGGGGATGTAGGCGCCGCGTCCGGGTGTGCAATCAAGGGCCACATATGGGGGTTCAATAGGTTTCAACCATTTCCTGGCTTTGTGAAAGAGCGGATCTTCACCTCTGGCAGCATGGCGATTATAGAATTCCACGGCTGCTACAAGGGTGCCATCGATCATCTCCAGGTCTGCCTCCAACTCAGGCAGTGTTTCAGCGGATGCGGCAACGTCAGCATTGAGATAACACTGGCTCAGATCGCCGCAGTCCTCCATGTTGGCCAGCATATAAATTCTATTGGAGCGCTGTTCCAGGCAGTAGTAGCCGATACGCCCCTGGTAGCAGTCCTCGTTAATAAAGCGCTGTGCCTGAGCATTAACAAGAATGCCGTAAGTAAGGCTCGCGGGTGGGTAGAAGGGAAAGGCCACGTGGCCTTCATGCATATTGATGGCAGCACCACCGACGGCCATGCCCATTTGTATGCCACTGCCAGTATCACCCGGGTTGCCCATGGGGGCAGTGCCACTGTGTAGCAGGGGGGCGTACTTAGTCACCATGGCGTCATTCATGGCAAAACCGCCGGCACACAAAATGACGCCCTTGCGGGCTCTGACGTAGCGCTCCTGCTGATCGATTCTAACCACCAGGCCGCGTATATTTGTTTCCTTATCGGTAATCAGAGTTAATGCCCTTGCTTCATACTCGTGTCTAACACCCAGTTGCTGCACCTGGTCGCTGAGAATTTTCATGATCAACGCGCCGCCGGCATCCCCCTCGGCCTGCACCGCGTGACCGCGGGGACAGGGTTTGGCGATTTCGCTAAAGGGCCACGCAGTTTCACTGCCACTGTAAATGAGGCAGTCATCGCTAAATGGAAGTACATGGCGATGTGGGTAGAAGGTGTTTTTGAAGGGAATACCATGGGCAACCAACCAATTAAAATGTGCGATGGCCCCCTCGCAATAGGCGTCAATCTTGGCGTTATCGGCCTGTTCTCCCGCACAGCGCGTCAGGTAATTACGCATGGCCTCGGTGCTGTCGTCAAAGCCGCAACTGCGTTGTACCGGTGTACCGCCGTTACCGCCAAGGTAAAACTCGCCACCCGCCAGCGCAGTCGATCCACCCGCAGTACTGGATAATTCAAATAGTGCTACCGCAGCACCGGCCTCCGCCGCTTCTATGGCTGCGCACGCTCCCGCTCCCCCAAATCCGACAATGGCTACATCGGTTTCAATGTCCCAGTGAGGAACATTGTCTATGGGCAGTGGCTCTGGGTGGCGTGTTTTACTCATGCTGCTCAATGGTGTGGCACACTGTTGTTAATGCTTAATGTGATCTGCAATCAACGACGTCAGCTCAAACATTAAAGCCATGGTGTTCATCGCTGTCACCTGAGCTTCATTGTCCTTGGTAGGAATCATACAGACCAGATCAGCTCCAATAATATTTTTGCCGCGTAACGCATGGAATATCTCCATGCATTCCCAAGCCCTTAACCCCCGATGCATGGGTTCTAGATTAGACACCCCTGGAGCATCACAGGGGTCGAGTGAGTCCAGGTCAAAAGTAATATAAATGGGAAGGTCTCCCACGCGATCAACAATGGCTTCAATGCTTTGCTGCAAGCCGATGCGATAAAACTCATCCGCTGGCAGTAGCTTGTATCCCAATTCGCTGTGGAACAGGTCCTCCCGGGGTTTAATGGGGTTTCCGCGCAGCCCAACTTGGATGCTATGACCTGGATCGACACATTCCTCGGTCACCGTGTAATGTGCCCAATGGGCGGCTGAGCGTCGGCTGCCCAACCAATGGGGTAGGTGCTGGTAATCATCGCGGTGGGCATCAAAGTGAATCAAAGCTACCTTTTTTCCACCGGACAAATTACCGTTTTTACCGGCAATGGCCTTAAGAATGGGGCCCGTAATCGAGTGGTCGCCGCCCACGGTTACTGGGCGAGCGCCAGCGGCATCTATTTGCTTAAAGTAGGCCTCGATATGCTCTACGCAGATATCATTAACCATCGCCTCTGGCAGAGGGCAGTCTCCCAGGTCGTGAATTCGGGCAACATCCCAGGGAACAATGCCAAATTTTTGGTGGGCGCGGCGATAGCCGCCGGAAATGTCGCGTATTACCCGCGGAGCAAGGTGCTGGTCGCGCTGGGTTGAACCATTGCCCGAGCTGTGTGGCACGCCGACCAGGGCTATGTCACATTCCTTTGGATCTTCATTCCACGGGCATTTGAAGAAAGTTGGAATGCCCCACCAATACCATGAGTTCATTTCCTCCTTTGCGTCATTGATATTAAAATCGCTCATAGCTCGACTCTTTTACTGATAGGGATGCGTGGCCAACTCAGGACTAATGATCTTTTCGTGCCGTGAAGACTACAGCCTCAAGCGGCATGGTGGTCGGGGCATCGCCAAAGTGGTTTGCGAGGGCCTCGGCTACTGCCAGACGCACTGTCTCCGGCTCAACGCCGCCGCGGTTGCGTATCTCTTCAGCGAGAGGATTACCGAACACCAGGCCAATAGAAAAATCTTCCCAGCTCACAACCTGTTTGTCGATTGCTACGATTTCGGCGGACACGTCTGAAAAGCCCGCGATCCGCAATTCACCGAGGCCAGTCTCTGGAGCGTGGTAGCCAAATGGTACTTTGTAAAAAGTTGGGGCATCGTCTGGGAAAAAGTCTTCGCCAACCTCGTGTGCAAGGCGCGCGAAGGGGTTCGCGTCAAGACTCCCCCAGGCGTTGAAAAGAAATACGCCTCCCGGCTTCAACACACGTAGAGCCTCGCGGTAAGCCTGCTGTTTATCGGGATAGAACATAACTCCGAACTGACAGACGATGGCGTCGATGGTATCTTCCTCAAAAGGGAGCGAGAGCGCATCGATAACCTCGAAAGTCACCGCCTCGCCCC
>JABHWT010000098.1 GCA_018657645.1 Halieaceae bacterium
CAGCGCTGGTGTTATCGTCACCGGGTGACCAGAGCTATTGTAGCCTGCATTCTTTCCCGACATTAGAATATTGACGAAGCCCGGAGCATTGTACAACTGGTTGTCTACTGCAATCAGGTAATTCCAGTCCAGTCCGAGGTGGCCGCCTGGTATTTTGCTGATAGGCGACCGTGTTAGATATTCGAAATCCTGTTTGACAATTTGTAGCATCGGCTTTGATTGTTGCCTGTCGAATATTAGAGAGGCTAGTTGCACTGGTGTATCGGCGACCAGAAACTCCCGGCTCAGAATCTCTCCGGAATGTAGATGCTCTGCAACGACTCGCCAGCTACCGATCTCAGCTTCGAACTCAAAAATGCCGGCGTCGTCCAATACCAAAGGCAACGGGTGGCCCTGGGGGTTCACAGCGTACAGCCGGATCGCATTTTGATCAGGAGTTTTCCCGTCGGGCCCCGGCCGCTGTACTGTGCCGGATACAGTCAAAGCGGGAGCCAGGCCCACGGCTGTCGGTGGTGCAATCGCTGCCATCCCAGCCACACTGCCCGGTACATGCTTGAAGCGTGAGATTTGCCTGATATTGTCGGTGGTCGCCGTCCAGCCCGGTGGAATACGCACTTCGAAACTGTAATCCTGGTCGGTCTGGTGGATATCGAAGCCGTCGGCCTGATATGACATTTTGAAGTTAGTGAATCCATTAATATTGGAAAGCTGACCTCGCCTGGAGCCGTCGGGACGGGTTAGATCTACAGCAATGGATGCCATTGGCAGGTCGCCAATGTCGTAGCTGCCATTTCGATTACGATCACGATAAATATAGACCGATAGGTTAAGTGAATTCTGCTGCGGCTCGCTCCAATCCCGGTCCTGGTAGTTCGTTGAACCGCTGTTGATCGTTGGCTGCGGTGTTGTTGCCTGCTGTGAGAACGCCAGCCACAGTAGTGCTAATGACACCGCCACTAGTGCTAAAGCCAGACTATGTCGTAGATTCATGTTGCTCCATTGGCTACTCTCGCAGCACTTACAAATATGTTGCTGCTTCTTTATACAGACCCAACCGCCAGGGATAAACACCCTGTTGTTGCAAATTCTTGAATATAGATCCTGGCGCCTAGTCGCGCCACTGTAAATAGGGTGAGCTATCCAGCAGCTTGACAAAGTCCTGTAATTCAAGACTTTCATTAAGCATCGGGCACTCAGAGGCTATGGTATCTCTCAATGCGGTAAGTATGAACTTGTTGTTCTTTTTAGATTTTCTCTGCTGCTTGTTCCAATCCCACGTATTATGGAGCCCCCTGTCGGCTCCTTCTGTTTGCAAAACAAATTTGTCTGCAGCGCCAAGCTTGTCAAAGAGCACCTTCATAAAGAGTGCTCCCTCTAGCCTGTTGTCAGAAAAAACTGGGATGTCCCGTCTGACATACCGGGCGTTTGCTGCGATCGTTTTCGGAAGATCGATCTCTTTCTGCCTTGAGCACAGGCTTGTTATTCTGTTCCAGAAGGCACTGGCTTTGTAGGTCTGGTCTAAAACACTACGCTCAAGAGACTCCAGATTCTGGGGAAGAGGAACCTCGGCGTTTCCGACGCCTTTTGCGAGGGCGTACTCCACCCAAACAGCCGACCCTTCCATTAACCAACTGTTGTTGAGCCGGGTGACTGAACGAAAATAGGCGTGAAATAACTCGTGCGTAACCGTTTTCTGCAGCCTTCTAGTGCTTTGCTCTATTCTTATGAGGATAGCATTTTTAGTGGGAAGGTGATGTGCGGTGATAAGCTTGTAATTTCGGCTCTTCAAATAGCCAAAGTAATACGCACTCCGGGTATTGTTGGTAATGAACAGATCAATAAATGCTATTTTCCTGTAATGGTATAAACGGGACGCTCTATTCCACAGGTCGAAGCCGATTGAGGTAAATAGGGCGTCGGCGCTTATGGCTTCAATCAGGATGTCTTCCACAGCATCTGGAACCTGGTTGTGATTGAGGTCCAGGGCATAAGCATCTGTCAGCGCGTGCTCCCCCTGATGGGTATAAAAAACTCTGAACTTGCCATACAGCAGTGCATTTTCGAAGTTCTCTGATTTCTCTGGATTCGCGATGGTCGTATCCATACTAATCAAGGTGGCTGTTTTGCCACTTCTTATACCGCTGATCTCGATGCCACTTACGCGTTTTGTTTTGACGCTCTTGAGGTTCTTGTCCGGGTCCTGGTCTAACACCGCGATATCGGGCGCAGTACTCTGGACTGTGTTCCGTGGTGGATTAACATCGGCGCCTATTATTCCAAGAAAAGCGCTTTCGTTTGTTGTTATGGCTCTATAGCCCACTAATCCAGCTAAAGTAATAGCGAGACTGGCGATGGCATAAAGAGTTTTATTTGGAACAGTCATGATGCTTTAGTTTCATACCGGACCATTTTGAATAATTAGCTAAAGCATGCCTCTCACCGGATGTCGAAGACCCCGCTCCCCTTGCGAGGGTTGTCGGGGAATATCTTTTGGAACCGGTGGGCGAGCAAAGCTTCCAGGATTGTATTATTATACCGTAATGCATTTCTAATTCGAACAACGGAGAATTTTCTATGATTGGCTATACCACCCTGGGAACCAATGATTTTGATCGAGCCTGTGGTTTTTACGATGAACTGTTTGGCAGTATAGGCGAGTCGCGCATTATGGAAATGGAGAACTTCGTAGTATGGGGGGTCTCAATGGATCAACCTGCATTTTCGATCACCCGACCATTCGACGGGAATGCGGCCACCGTGGGCAACGGCGTAATGATTGCGATTTTGATGCCATCGAAAGAGGCGGTGGACAACTTCTACGCCAAGGCGATGGCGTTGGGTGCCACCGATGAGGGCGAGCCGGGTTCTCGCGGAGAGGGTTTTTATGCCGGCTATTTTCGTGATCTGGACGGCAACAAGCTGAACGCGTTTTTTATGGGCTAGGAGCCCCTGCGACCCGCTATAAGAAATTAAGATAATAACTGAATGCGGACGCCTGATACTGATATGACCAGTGGTTACCGACCACGCTGTGTATGAATTTATATACAGGGTTTTACTGTCGCCGGAGGTCGTGTTATCTACCAGGGAGTAGGTGGTTCAGATACGCTAAATGGCTTATAGTTTGGGGCAAGGAAAGCAATTAGCGAGGCAGGAAAAATACATGCAAACTACAGATCTCCGGCCTTGTATGCGATGGCTGTTAACCGTCGGTGTTCTGACTGCTGCACCTCTAATGGCACTGGCAGATACAGCAAAGCAGGGCTACCTCAACCCCGAACTGACACGGCAGGTGGACGACCTCTTTTCGGAGTGGACCCGGCCCGGGCATCCCGGGGCAGCCCTGGGTATTGTCAAAGACGGACGCCTGATCTATGCCCGCGGCTACGGCATGGCAAATCTGGAATACGATATACCGATCACTTCTGCAAGCGTTTTTCGTACCGGCTCAATAGGAAAGCAGTTCACCGCCATGTGCATAGCGCTGCAGGTGCAAAGAGGGCAGATATCGCTGGATGACGACATCCGAAAATATCTTCCGGAGATGCCGCAATACGAAGCACCGATAACCATTCGCCACCTTATTCATCACACCAGCGGTTTGCGGGGTTATCTTGTGTTGATGGGCCTTGCGGGGCGAGTTGGAGATTACTTCATCACTCCCACCCAGGCGCTGGAATTACTGGCCCGACAAAAAGCTCTTAACTTCAGGCCAGGGGAGAAATACCTGTACTCCAATTCCGGTTATTTCCTGCTTGGCGAGATCGTTGCCCGTGTCAGCGGCGTGAGTCTTGCTGAATTTGCTCGTCAGAACCTCTTTGTGCCACTGGGTATGAATAATACGCATGTCCACGATGACCGAAACCGAATCGTTAGAAATCGGGCCACGGGTTATAAGCGTCTTGCTGGGGGTAATTTCAAGATCAGTACAACCCAGCTTGAAATTGTTGGTGATGGCAGTGTGTTCACAACCGTGGAGGATTTTCTGAAATGGGACCAGCACTACGCAACCGGCAAACTCGACAATGGTAAGGGTTCTCTGCTGGAGATGGTTCTGACTACCGGTAAGCTCAATGATGGCACCGACATGGGCTATGCCTTTGGCTTGACCACTGACACCTACCGCGGACTGAAGCGGATACACCACTCGGGTTCCTTTATGGGATATATAGCGAACTACGTGCGCTTTCCCGATCAAGCGTTCTCTGTCTATGTCTTTGCCAATGTGAGTGCCATGGAACCGGAGCGTCTCACAACGGCGATCGCCGATCTTTTTCTGCAAGACGAGTACACGTCAGAAACTGTTGCAAAGGAAGAGCAGAATTGGCAGGGTGCCAGGGAAGCACTGCCTGAAGGCATCGCCCTGTCCGATTCCGCATTGCGAAAATTTACCGGCTCTTACTACAGCGAGGAACTGGATGTTGTGGCACAGCTGGCATTGGATGACACCAGGCTGATAATGGAACTGGAACTCACGCGAGACACCCTGATTCCGGTTTCTGGCAAGCGATTTATTACAACCTATGCGAATGACGATGCCTACGATCTCAGTAGTAGGGCGCTAGAGTTTCTCTCGGATAAGAATGATCAGGTGACCGGATTTCTAATGCACGCTGATCCGATTTTCAACATACAGTTTGTGAAGGCCGGGAGATAATGTCCCAGAACTTCCACATCAGGGAGTAAACTATGCCCGATCAACCAGTGCTGCCCAGAGATGGCGTGGACGCCGATACATTGCGCGGCATGCTTCGCGACCTCCACCATGAAGACTATGCGGCTGTGCCTTTACGAGCCGGCCAATTAACACATTGGGCCTTGGGGCCACAGGCGATACCCGATGCAGATTTTGCGAAACTTGCTCGGGAGGCGGTTGCGCAATTCGCCTACGAATCACAGTTCTATGTAAAGACACAACCCAGCTTAAAGCGGTTTCAGGACGACATAATCAGTTTTGTGGGGGGGCTTCACGGTGCCGATGCCGGGGCGGGCGGCAGTATCACAATGGGTGGAACCGAAAGTAACATGCTCGCGATGAAGACCGCGCGCGACTGGGCCCGTGTCCGTTTTCCACATATCCTGAAGCCGGAAGCTGTCATGGCGCGCACGGCCCACCCCAGTTTCGTAAAGGGCGAGCACTACCTGGGCGTTAAAACTGTGCGCC
>JABHWT010000040.1 GCA_018657645.1 Halieaceae bacterium
GACAAAGTCGTCAATAGGCCCCTGGTGCACGCGCGCCATGATTTCCATGTAGTGCTGCATCACCGCATTAACCTCGGCGTCATTCGCCGCATTTTTTTCCAGGTCAAACTTACCGGGCACCCAGGCCATGACAATACCGGCGGGCTCTTCACAAAAACCATAGAGCTTCGGCACCTCTATCCCATTTTTCTCCAGCGCACACAGAATGTTGTATTCGTGCCGGATGTTCAAACCGCCGGTGTCCTGGTCGCGCGCGCCACGATAATAAACGGGCGTGACGCCGCCACCTGGCACTTCGACATTGATATAAAAGGCGGTCCGCCAGCGCTCCTGCCGCTCAACGCTGATGATTCTCCCCCCCAGTGTTGCCTCGACAAACTCAAAAGCCTGCTGCCAGGGAAGTTCAAAAGCGGATTTATCCATTTCTACCTGTCCTGTATGTCACATTTGTCCAAGCCCACCGCCTGTAACTCAAGTGCACGATAGACCGCCTTTAGTTTCCCCTATTGGCGGTTTAATTCAAATAGTACAGCATGAGCCGTGGCACCCCATATGTCTAGTTTCCATAATCGTGTGACCACAATTGCACCAGCCCAAGACTCAATGTAAAGTATCAGAAAAAAACAGGTGTTTTTCGTTCTTACATAAAGAGGCGATAAAGCATGAACAGCTACACGCCTGAGATGTAGTCGGCCGTAGACCGACATTTCCAGGTTAATCTCAGGACTGAAGAAGACAGAAAACTCATGGCTGATATTTTCTGGTTCAATGAGGATTAAATTCAACTTGGTCCCAATGCGATAGAAGGTTCTATGGGAATTTCATAGTTTTTCGCGATGCTTCTCTTTACCCTGAATAGCGAAACAAAGAGCAGGGTCGACGCTATTATCCGGAAATTGGCACTACCGGAAGAATTTGCTGCCCCTTCAGATTCGCAGGGGTGAGAAACTGATCAATGGGGAGGGAATTGCACTTTCTGCATCCAAACCCCCAGTACTGTACCTTACTGTAGTTCTATTGTACTTTGCGGAAAATGCGATAATTCACCGCTACATTTATGCTGGCGCCCACATCACGCTGGAGACGAAAATGAACCATTACACCCTGGCATTGATATTGTGTTCCTTAATGCTATGCGCCTGCAAGACACATTTCCCAGCTGAACATTCGGCCGAAACAATAACTGAATTCTCCTCCGAATTTTCCTGGCCGGGCGACGATTGGCAAAGATCGACACCCAAGAAGGCGGGCCTCGATCCGCAAGCCATTGCACAGTTGGATGCTGAATTCCGCACCGGCAAACACGGCTATGTCGATTCCATGCTAATCATCCGCAATGGTCGCATGGCGTTCGAAGCTTATTACCAAAACGACTACCGCAGCCTCAATGCAGATCTGGTGACAGGTAAATCGGGGCCGTGGAATTACTACGACGTAAACTGGCATCCCTTTCACATGGAAAGTGATCTTCACACGGTGCAATCGACCACCAAGAGTTTTATGTCGGCCCTGGTGGGCATTGCTATCGCTCGCGGAGATTTGCCCGGAGTCAATGCCACCCTTGGCGAACTCCTACCGAAACGCAAGATTGCAGAACCGCGAAAAGCCGCGATTACCCTGGACAATATCCTGACCATGAGACCGGGCTTTGAGTGGGAGGAGGACGTTTCTTACTGGGACCCTGGAAATGACGCAATACGCGTCGAACAAACAAATGACTGGGTCGCCTACCTGCTCGACAAACCGCTGGCACACGAACAGGGTACGACCTACAAATACAATAGCACCAATACCCAACTCATGTCCGAAATGGTATCCACCGCCTCAGGCCGATCACTCGACGACTATGCCGACGAATTCTTGTTTGGGCCCATCGGCATCAAGGACTACTTTTGGAAGGATGCGCCCGAGGGGTTTAAAGATGTCGCAGGCGGACTGTACCTGAAGCCGCGCGACCTGGCTCGTTTTGGCTTGCTGTATGAGCGCGAGGGCGAATGGAATGGTCGCCAGGTGATCCCATCCGAATGGGTATCAAAATCTGCAAGGCCCTACGTCGCAGATACCTCCCCCCGAGTATCCAGGTTTCAACGTTGGATACGGCTACCAGTGGTGGATCTACAACGACGGGAGCGATGGCAAACCCTTTATGTATGGCACCTGGGGCTGGGGCGGACAATTCGCTTTAATCGTGCCCGAACTCGATCTAGTTGGCGTATTCACGGGTTGGAATATTTACGACGGGTTGGAGTATGAATACGCATTTCAACTCTTTTACGACAGGGTGGTCCTTACGGCTGCGGCGACTGGCGGAGGATAAAGTGTAGTGACTCAGACCTGACCGGACAGTTACCAGTTTTTCATAGGTGCCTGTCAGTTTAGATTTGGGCTAAATTCTTCTCCACCCAAATCGATTTACCATCAAGTAGTGTGTCCATGGGTGTTCGCCCGCAGCACATCTTGCCCTGATGAGTTCTTTCAGTATTGTAGTAATTCATCCAGTCGTCCAGATCTTTCTGAAGCGCCTCCAGCGAGTCGTACAGATTTTTCCGGAAGGTGACCTGATAAAATTCCTGCAATATCGTTTTGTGGAAGCGCTCGCAAATGCCATTCGTCTGCGGTGACTTCACCTTGGTCTTCGTGTGATCAATGTCATTGATTGCCAGGTACAACTGGTAATCATGCTGATCCACCCGGCCACAGTATTCGGTACCGCGATCGGTGAGAATACGCAGCATAGGAAGTGCCTGCTGCTCGAAAAAGGGCAGGACACGATCATTCAGCGTATCAGCGGCTGTGATGGGTGTTTTGGTAGTATAGAGCTTGGCAAAGGCCACCTTGCTATATGTATCAACGAACGTCTGCTGGTAGATCCTCCCGACGCCCTTGAGGTTGCCCACGTAAAAAGTGTCCTGTGAGCCCAGATAACCCGGGTGCTCCATCTGTATTTCACCACAGACTTCGTCATCCAGTTTTTTCTTTTCCAACGCAGCGACCTGTGCGTCGCTGAGGATAATGCCTTCCTCGGCAACTTTGGCCTCCATGGCCTTGAGGCGCTTCTTGAAGTTTTCCAGGCTGTGCCTGACCCAAATAGAGCGAACGCCGCTTCCTGAGACGAATATGCCCATTTTGCGCAACTCGTTGCTGGTACGGGCCTGGCCGTGGGCCGGAAACTCGACGGCGTACTCAACGACCATGCGCTCAGTTTGCTCATCTACCCGGTTTTTGGTGTTGGGGACTCGCCGGTTTTGGTTGATCAAGGCGTCTACACCGCCTTCCTCGACCAACTCCTGGTAGCGATAGAACGTATCCCGGGATACGCCCATTACTTTGCAGGCTTTGGATACATTGCCGAGTTCTTCAGCCAAGTTCAGCAGTCCAGCCTTGTGTTTAATGATTGGATTGTTAGTATGGATCATGAGAGTTACCTTTGGTTTTGTTTAAGGATTCGACACCCATATCAAAACCGGTAACTCTCATCTTTTCAAGCGATGTGTCAGATCAGGTCGGAACGACTACACTTTATTCCTTCATTTTGGCGCAACCAAATAGAAGTCATGCCCCGAAATGAAGACTCTGAGTTTACTCCGGTTCCCGAGCATATAGACCTTGATGAGGTCTGTGTCGCAAAGGACTACCGAAAAATACGCAATGATCATACGTTTAGCTATGGCAACAAGTTCTACCTCATTGAGTCACCTCTGAAGCACTCTATCGCGAAACAGAAAATCGAAATCCGTACCGGTCAATACGCCGGTTTTGAGGCTTACTTTGCTGGCCGTCATCTGGCGGTTTCTGAAGTCATTGAACCTACCAAACCCTCCATGTTCGATCTGGACATTCAGAAGAAGCTGGGAGTGTTGGAGCTGGCCGAGAAACTTCAAAATGTCAGTGAGGCTTCCCGTCTCAGCGGTGTCTCTCGCGACACTATTTACAGACACCGAAAACTGATCAAGGAAGGCGGCGTACAGGCTCTAAAACGCCAAGTTCGCGCCGACCACATTCATCAAAATCGCACTGACCAGGAGGTAACGAGCACCGTCATCGAGTTCTCACTGGATAACCCCCATCTCGGGCAGGCTCAAGTCTCAAATCAGCTGAAAAAATATTACCAGATTGAACTCAGCGCAAGCGGCGTTAGATATGTGTGGCTGCGAGAGAACATGCAAACCTGCGCGCTGCGATTACAGAAGAAAGAAGCCCTGTCTGCGGTGGTCTGATGGTGTTTAGCGAGTTGCCCGTAAAACAACTTACTGATACGGTGCTACGACAAAGTCGCTTGGTAATTAGTCCGCCAGTTTCCCTTGGTAATGACACGACTACAGATAAAGCACGCACTGTACGTTGTGCACAAGCATGCATGCTGGATGACAATCCATTTCAATCCCCCAACTTGGATTGGATTTTCTCTACGGCTACCCCAATTCCTCTACCGCTCTTGCTGCCATATCGATAGCGGTTTTCGCATCAGATTCAGAGCCAGAGTCACAATTGGCGATAGTAATCCGGCCAAAGGGCTGCCTGCCTATTTCAACCGAATCACCGGGGCCGGGCACAGTGTAACCATGGCCCCATCTGTTGATGGTAATACTCTCAACATCTTTATCAAAATCAAACAACGCCTTCGGCAACATACCCCCCAAGTGTGTCCTGAGTTCCTGTTCGTAATCATTGAATTGCAAACCTAGCATTTTGTATCGGGCTTCACGGTATTGCTCAATAGCCGGTGCGCCTATAGTATCTCCATAGGGGCAGCTTATCATTTGAATTACACAGGGGTCGTCCGGAGTCGCCGTGTACTTATAACCTCCCATACTTACCGGAAAGTCCATATAAAGTGTTTGATGAATATTTCCTGGTGACATGGCCATTCCAATTTCCATCTCCTTCAATGCCCTCCAGTTCTTTAGGCCCACACTGGTGTATTGCAGTGGGCTTTTCGACTGTTGTCTCAGTGCCGCTTCCTGCTCTTCCGGAAGGTCGGGAACAATATGCGGAATCATCATGTTGTAACAAGCCATCACGACATTTTTGCCTGTTATCTGATACGGTTTGTTGTCTTTAATATAATCTACAATAACTGCAGTCGCATTATCGGGGTCGCCATTGTGCTGTACATTAACTACCGTGCTGTCAAGTCTGATGCCAACAGCATTATCAGGCTTGTCTAATTCGGCATATTGAAATTTTGACAACACGAGTTCTTCGGCGTTGTTTCCCACCGCAACACCAGGGATCATCTTTTTAACTAATGCTCGTGCAACACCCGCATTGCCATCTGGAAAATGGTAAATGTAGGGATTATCTTTATCGTAGACTGCCTTGGGAGCAAAGCCCATTGCCCCGGCTTTTTTCGCCTCCTCAATGTCTATTAAATCGGCCCCAGTGGACTCCCAGTCCAGACATGAACTCCTGGCCATTCTTAACACCCCGGGATCATCAACACCAAGGGTATTTTTTAAATAGTCGAAGTAAGAATGTGAACTGATATAGTCTTCTATTTCCGCTTCTGGAATGGCCAGTTTGTGCAACCCACCATTGAGCACCCCGAGTAATTGCTCCCTACCCTTCTCGCTTAAAGGTGCCTGTCGTGCAGCTTCCTCATTGGATAGCTTTTCTCCCCACCTCAGCCCTTCTACGTAATTTGGATAATTACAATAGGGATGCCTGACCACTTTGTCTTCACCAAATACTGCCTTGTTAAAGTAGGTAACGGCACCCAGGTTGTGCCGTTTATAAAAGCCTTTGTCATAGGCCGTATTAAACAACTCGACATCTACACCAACACCCTTAAAAAGATCGCTTACAGCCTGGCTAGCCTCTTTGGGGTCCACTATTGACTGCGAACCACCATGTGCGAGCAGTAACTTACCCTCAACCGTGTGTTCGTTGCGTTTTGCATGTCCCCCAAAATCGTCGTGGTTGTCTAGTATGAGTATGCGCTTATCTATTCCATGTGCCTGCTGGTAGAAGTATGCCGCTGCCAGGCCGCTAATCCCTCCACCCACAACAATCAGGTCATAGGTCTCATTCAATGCGGTGGATGTCCCCCAATCCTCCTTTTTACCCCAGGCTCTGGCGTGTGCATGGGAGTTTGATCCCAGGTGACTGCCCCTAAGCCGGGTGAGAGCAGGCGGATATGATACAACGCCAAATTTATTCAAGACGGCGTTACACGAAGCCCCCAATGGGAGCATGGAGGCGCCAGCTGCCACTAATGTTCCATTAACAAAGTCTCTTCTTGATATTTTGCTCATCTTGCCCCGTATTTTTCAAATTTAAACCAGGTCTTTCTACAGCACACAAGGGTATCCGTGTAACAACTCTTCCCCTTCAGCGCCTTGAATCCGGCACCAACTGTCAGTCTAGCATTCCACCTGAAAAACTGTAAACTTTCCGTTATTTGCAGGCCTCTAACCAATGGAAGACAAATCCCGCGATACGTCCAATTCGAGCAGCGAGAGAGTCGCAAGGGAAAGAGCCTTTCACAACGAACTATTCGCCGCCGACAATCTGAGACCCCAGGGCGACTTCTATACAGCCCTACAAAACTGCTTTCAGTTGTATCGGCAACTAGTTGACGAGAAGTCAGCCGGCGCCCGCGTATTGGAATACGGTTGCGCCAGGGGTGATCGAGCGCTTGAACTCGCACCAACAGCCAGGCACATCGCGGGAATAGATATTTCCGAAGTTGCCATTAATCTTGCCGCCAAACGAGCTAAAGACCTATCCTGCGATAACACTGACTTTGGTGTAATGGATGCTGAGAACCTGACGTTCCCAGACAATTCCTTCGAGTTCGTGTTTGGCTCTGGTATCATACATCACCTGAATATTGAAAGAGCGTTCTCAGAAATATCCCGCGTCATCCAGCCGGGAGGAGAGGCTATATTTGTTGAGCCCCTTGGTCACAACCCGTTAATCAACTGGTACCGAAAGAAAACACCAGAAGCCCGCACACCTGATGAGCATCCATTACGGAAACAAGACATAGAACTCGCAGGAAATTTTTTTTCGAAGGTTAATTTAACCTTCTACGGCCTCACAACCATTGGAAGCAGCTTCATTAACAATACAACCGCTAAAGACATCCTCTACCAAACCTTCCGCCCTATCGACAGAATTCTACTTTCACTGCCAGTCATCAAGTGGCACGCGTGGTATGTTTTAATTAGACTTGCACGCTGATGCGGCGAGTATCCGCCTCTGATAAATACTGCCCGCATCTACACGAGTCCACGACATCGAACCGGAAACACCTATTCCACAATTAGCCAATGGGATTAAGCGTCGCATTAAAGACGAAATTGCCGGAAGCCCGCGTCCGGGCGCGGGCCCCGGCGCACGACCATCTGCCGCTCTTGTAGTGCCATAATAACTGTGAACACGCTGCCTACATTACCAAAGCCGGGCGTGTCCGAGGGGCTGTAAGGGCGGCAAATTGACATCTCAGCCTGAGTTTGGTCGGCGAGAACTTCCTCAATTCGCTCCTGCGACGCGCCACCGCGTAGAATTTGTATGGCGCGCGCATGGCGCTCCCTGGTCGAGGGAAAAGCCTCCTCGGTATTAAGCGACTCTCGGCCCAGATAGTGATTGGTGTGCAGTAAGACCCCGTCCTCGGGCTCAATTTCCAGTGTCTCCTCAGCGCAAAATTCCATACTCAGGCTTTCACCCATGGCATCGGCTACCAAGATATGGCTGGCCTTGCCCACGCACACCCGGCCCACGAGTTCGCGCACCTGGGCAATAGTTTCACAGTGCAGAATGGCTCTGAGCAATACATGAACCGGCAGCCCCAGTAAACGGCGTTCACTTTTGAGAATATTAAGGCATACCCCCAAACCCGCACTGTTCATACCAATCTTGCCGATAATGCCGGGTTCAGTCAGGGTTAGAATGCGTGGCCCCTGCTGCGGCTCGATAGTTATCAGTACAACCAGTTCCTCCAGCGCCTCAGACCAGTCCCAGTTCTGGGCCAGTATTTTCCCCGCACTGCTGGCCACCGCTGTGCATTCGGCAATGCTGATGTTATTCAGTATTTCTGAGCGACTGTTTAGCGCATAGATAAATCTTGAGTCGAGATTGGCCGCCTCTGCAATGGCTTCAATCTCCTGTGCAAAGGCGGGTTCAAAATCACCGATAATTCTGGCGAATGCCTCGGCGCGCTCCTTTAGCTGTGCTTCACCCAGACCGAAGATACAGCGGTAGTAATCCAGTGTGCAGGCAATTTGTTCCCTCAATTGTTCGCCGTGTTGCCACCCGATTTCACGCGGTGACCCATGCAGCCTTAACTCGGGAAAAGCATCGTTAGCTGATATCAATATGTACTCCCCTTGTGCTCAAAATACACCTCTGACGTTACCATGCATATTAACCAAAAGCGTAAATCGCGCCACGAGGCACAGCACACTTTCAATTCCGAATTAAGTGCGACTGAGGCCGGATTTCACTGGCCCAATTCCTTCCGGATTGCATCCACAATCTGTGGCACATCAAACGGCTTGGTAAAGTAGGCTTTAAACCCGGCTCTCATCCCTTCGTCAATATCCCCTTTCATAGCCGCCGCGCTAACGGCAATTACAGGTATGTTCTTGGTAATATCAATTGCGCCGAGAACCCTCATAGCCGCAATACCATCCATGCCAGGAAGATTGATATCCATTAGAATCAGGTCCGGTTGTTGTTCTTTGGCCATTGATATTCCAAGCTCAGCATTGTGTGTAGAAATCAAGTCGATACCGGCCATGCTTTCTATGATGGACTCCATTAAATGCAGGTTGGCTGGGTTGTCCTCTATATATAGGACGGTGGCAGTGACGGCTTCAAGCGCTGAATGCTGAGTTGGTATTAATACCTCTATCTCCTGTGCCTGCTTCGACACCGTACTATCAACAGCAGGGAATTCAAACCAAAATGTAGTGCCTTCCCCAACCTTGGTATCAAATCCGATAACCCCACCCATTGCTTCGACCAACTGCCTGGTGACGGTCAGGCCAACACCAGTCCCTTCAATAGTCGATGTTTCCTTGCCAAGGCGGTTGAACGGTTCGAACAATCCAGCCTGGTCATCCTCGGCAATCCCCGCGCCGGTATCCGACACCGATATGCGGATCCGGTTACCGGAGGCATCCTTGCTTGCCAGTGTGATGCTGCCTCCTTCGCGGTTATATTTCACAGCATTGGACAGCAGATTAAGCAAAACTTGCTTGAACCTGGTGTAGTCAACCTTGATAGTCCGAGCGGCGGAAAGGTCGTATTCTATTTTCAACCTTCTATCTAATGCGCTCTTTTCAATTAGCTCCAGGCATTCCTGACATACCTTGTTGAGCACAACCTCCTCCATGGATATCTTTAGCTGTCCGCTTTCGATCTTGGCCAGATCGAGAACCTGATCTATCAACTCCAGTAGATGGCTTCCTCCGCTCATGATGTGATCGACACACATTTTTTGCTTCTGCGTTAATGGCTCGCTTTCATTGTACTCAAGCAGCTGGCCAAATCCGAGAATCGCGTTCATCGGCGTACGCAGTTCATGGCTCATGGAGGACAGAAACTCAGATTTTGCTCTGTTGGCAGTCTCGGCCTCCTCCTTGGCCCTGAGCAGATCCTTCTCCGCTTCTTTACGGTAGGTAATATCATCAATGATAGCCTCGACGTTCACCAATTCACCGCTGTCATCTCGCCTCCCCCAAATAGCCATAGATACCCATATACGTTGCCCGCCCTTTTGCAGAAATTCAGCTTCTAAGTGCAGATTATTCCTCTGCTCCAATTGACTGAGCATGTCTCTCCATCCAAGAGGGTTAGCCCAAAGCCGATGATTGGTATCCGATAGGTGTCTGGTCAAATCTTCAATGGAGGTAAATCCCAGCATTAAGGCAAAGGCGGGATTGACTCTCACCAGTTGCCCCTCCGGCGTGGCTATGGCGATTCCCTGCTGCGCATTCTCGAATACTTCGCGGAACTCTCTCTCTGCAGCCAATAGTGCTTCGGAGGCTCTTTTACTTTCAGTGATATCGGTAAAGAACGCAAAAGCGCCGGTGTCCTCTCCCTGTGAGTTTCGAATGGTCGTGGCATTAATGTTGGTATAGACACTTCCTCCCTGTTTGTGCGTAAAGCTCATCTCATAATGATGGTGATCGGCCTTCCAGATTTCAGATATTTTCTGCGCTTGCAAGGCCCTGCTTTCCTCACTAGAGAATTCAGTTGCCAGCCTGCCAATGATTTCCTCGGCCCGATATCCAATCATTTTGCAAAGTGCGTCATTCACCTCCAGCACATAACCCTTAACGTCAATCTGCCAATATCCCTCCGAGGTAGAGTTAATGCTGCTGCGGTATTTTTCCTCGCTCAGGAGCAGCCTTCTGCGAGAATTCGATGAAACAACGACGAGTGTTATCAGGATGCCAATTGTCAGCGCCGTAAATCCTATTACGGCAAACCGGGTGTTGTTAAATGACCTATAAGCTTCCTCGACATCGACCTCTGTTGCTACCCCAATGCCGAGTTCTTCGCTCCACAGCCAGACCCCAATGACAGGGACGCCTCTATAATCATTGTAGCCATCCAGATTTAATCCGTCTTCTCCGGTAATTGCGCTTTGAGCCATGGTTGTCAGAGGCTGATGGTTGCGATTTATAAGAGGCATCTGCCCTAGCACCATATTAACCCCGGGGTCACGCAGCTGAATACCCGACCCGACTTGATCCTCAACAAGCAAATTAATCTCTTTGAGTTGCTCAGTGAATCGACTCTCACTGATTAGCGTACCGTCAATATTGAATGCATATGTTTCGCCAGTCTCTCCAAAGCGCCCCCAGTAAAAAATGGACTTAAAGAAGTTATAGGAGTCGAGGCGCGTTGTCAGGATGGCCACTACGTCACCTCCATCACCTATTATTGGCGCCGCCACATACAGGGTAGCTTGATCTTCAATTAGCTGCCCCCTGTTATCGGTGAGTGGAGAATGAGGCGTCTGCGATGAGGTGAGCAATGTCTCGCCCCCCCATATTCTGTTTAGAAAATCTCCCTGGCCGTCAAGGACGTTAACAATGCCGATTCTGTTTCCCCTGGAGGAGGTCAGGTTGATGTTGCCTCTACCAATGACGAAATAATCCCGGACAAAGTAGTCTCTGAAACCGGTCGATCTGAGCATCGGAGCCAGCATCTTCCGTAAGTTCTGCTGAGCATTGCTGTTGATCATAACTTCCGTGTCTGCAGAAAGCCGCATCAACTCAACAACGTTCGACTTTAATTGCTCATTGTTAACCCAGACATTAACAATATCTTTCTGCAGGTTCAGTTGATCGGCAATTCTCCCGTAGGAAGACTCCAGATACCGGGCCAGAGATTCGCCTATACTATCTCTCTCCCCTTCTTCTATTTTTGAAATGACGGCCCATGATGAAATGATAATAACTGCGACCAGGCTCAATACGAAAATACTTTCCCCCATCGTGGGAAGGCCAGGCAGTTGTCCAACCTCCTGTTCTTCGGTCGATAGTGTGGTGTTAGGGTGCCGTTTCCGCCTTGCACCCCAAATGACAATCGCTGTTACCCACATCGCTAGAATTGCATATGAGCGATTGATGAGAACCACCCAGTCAACGCCTCCCGCGGGAGATTGAAAATACCCGAGGATGGTCATAATCGAACCGATGATGGCCAGGTATAGCAACGCCGATCTATTTTGAAACCACATGCCCGACAACACTAAAAGCACGTAGGGAGTTCCACCTGCAACGCCAAGAGGTGCCATCAAATCAAGCACAAAAAAGACTGCCACCAACACGGCAACGATAGCGATGGTTCTAAATGAAGCGTTAGTTTCCGGTGGAAAAATATTCATTTTTTACATACTTCGCATGAATTCTACCCATTACATACGCGCCAGCTAACCACGGACGGCCGTTCGGCTAATTCCACTACATCGGCGTTGCCGCATGGTGGGATCCTGTTACAGTTATAGAAATGCTATGGTATAAGAACAATGGCCGTTCTTCATCTGATTATTGAGATTTCTGCAGTCCTATCTGGCCACCTCAAATGCAACAAAGCACGAGGCGTATTCAGGGTGCTAAGATGCCAAAACTAAGTGGTGGATAAACTGTTTAACTTCTGGAGAGATAATTGAATGACTGCACTCGTTACCCGGCACGATAGCGAAGGGCTGGCTATCCTTACCCTGAACCGGCCTGAAAAACTCAATGCGCTCACTGTGGGCATGTTTAGAGAATTGCGAATCCATGTCTGTGACCTTAAAGTGGATGACTCGATCGGTTGCGTTGTCCTGCGTGGGGCTGGCAAATGTTTCTCTGCCGGTCACGACCTGGCGGACATCGCCGAGGGAGAAGATGTTCCCGCTCCCGGTTGGCATAGCGAAACCCTGCGGCTGATGGAAAAACTACCCCAACCAGTTATAGCGGCAGTCCACGGCCATTGCTATACCGGCGCACTCGAAGTGGCGTTGGCGGCAGACTTTATCTTAGCCGCCGACAATGCGCGCTTTGGGGACACGCACGCCAAATGGGCTCTGGCCCCCATCTGGGGTATGAGCCAGCGACTGCCACGCCGGGTTGGCATAGCAACGGCAAAAAAATTGATGTTCACGGCCCAAATGATAAACGCAGAGGAAGCACTGCGAATATGTATCGCTGAAGACATCTTCCCAGAAGATGATTTTGTGGCTTCTGTAGAGCGCATTGCCAGGGAAATTTTTGCCAACTCACCCTTCACCCACACCGCCAACAAACGCCTGCTCGAAGCCACCGATGCCCGGGATCTGGATTCGGGTTTGCAATGGGAAGTTCAGAAAACTGAAGGCATCGGGCCGGATGCGCAGGATCGTATAGCTGCGTTTACAAAAAGCTGAATGTGACTATGGCGAGACCTGACTATCCCACTGCTTTGGTGCCCAGGCAATAATCTGCTCCGCATCCACCGCCAATAGGAACCCGGCATTTACAGCCGCTTCGGTCGCTTCCCTCGCCGCAGTAACATAGCCGGATTTATCGATATACAGGCTGGCCATTTGCTCGGCACTGAACAAAATAGTGGTTCCGAACAACCCGCAGAAGCTCTCGCCCCCCTGCCCCAGACCCGAAAGAATCGCCACTGGTGCGTCGACATAGGGTGTTCTTACACCGCCCCTCACATTACCCAGATCATCCAACAGGAAGGCTTCAAGATCATCACTTGTTGCCAGCGGCTCACCCGTGGGAGGCGTCACACCCTCTGCGATCCAAACATTCATGGCGTTCAAAGCCGTGCCCTTCACATAGTGCAAGGGACCGGAGTTGACGGGAGTATCGCATTGAATAAAGCCCTGGATATTGTCGAGCTCGGCCACCGCAGCAGCACTGGGGTCGTCTCCGATATCGCGCCACCCGGCACCTAGCGAATAACGGTCCGAATGGGATGTACCGGCGACTTCCCATATTCTCAATCTGTCGGTATCGGGCTCTCGGGCCAACACAAAATTCAGGGTATGGCGCAGTATGTCAGTTTCACTCTGAAGCACCAGTATTGGAACATTCAAGTCTGGACGGATAAACACCACACTGGGGGTTTCGATGAGTGTTTGTGGTTCCTGTGCCAGGCGCTCGGCATAGGCGCCGCGACTGCTTATCAGGTAGCCATCAAAAGGGTTGTACAGTGGATGAATCGCATTGACGTAGGTCACCAAACGGAACGCGGACTGGGAATATCCGGAGCCAATAATCCGCTCTACGCCCAGCCCGTTGAGGATATCTACCTCCATCGGACTACGGATGGCCTGTGCTACTTGAGAAAATATATCGTAGGAAAAACTGTCTCCAGGATGTTCAAGGGCCTCATAACGCTCCGAGTTGATCGCCTTGAGGTTCAACGGCACCACCGAATTCTCTCGCCCATACACACCCACATACTGCGCAGTCACGCCGACCCAGGCGTAGCCATCCCGAACAATTTCGACATGAGCATTGTCCCACTCTGGCGTGCCATCAAATCCCGCGGACACGTTCAACCACTCGACTAGCACCGTGCCATTGAACCTCGCGGCCTCCATGGGACGACGAACCAGAACACGGGTCGTGTAATCCGCCTCCTCGCCCGCCTCCACTTGCCACAGCCCGTCGCTGCCCAGTTCATTGAGATTGGTGAATGCGCTAGCAGTGCCGGAAAAGAAGTATTCCTCCTCTTCATACCCCTGGGCGGCAAGATCAAATATGCCAAAATTCAGGGGTTTGCCGATGGGTGGAGGTGAAGTAATCGTCGGGTCGGCGATGATCAGGAATTGCGGTTCGGCCGGTTCCTCGTTGAGGCTTTCTTCGCGGCCGTCACTGCCGTCACTGCAGCCCGCGATTAGCGGTAAACAAGCGAGAAAAACAACTATTCCTGCCTCAAAATTATTCAAATACATAAGCGTAGATCTTCGTTTTAATGGATCTACACCTTGTCAAAATGGTTGGACGGCGTCAAGGCGTACGAACATCGGGCACGGTGGATTGCTTCTATACAATCGCGCCTGTGCCGGCACTTCGCTTTGACCGCGTCTGCCAAATAATCAGGCAGACGAAGCGGATGCCATCCCTCGGCAATGCAGAGATGCCAGTGCAAACCCGGTTGACGCAAGAGTAATCCCCTGGGCGTATGCGAGACCCGGGTTAAGCACAAGGTTAAATGCCAGCGCGGTAAGCCACATGAAGATCCCCCAAAGCAGCGGGTTGATATGGCCCTGCACTTCAAGGTAGTGCATATTTGCCGACCACAATCGCCTCCAGATCTTGAAATGCATGAACAAGTACAGGAAAGCGCCCACCGCGCCATACTTATACAGCGTGCCCACCAATCCAATATCGTCCGGGTAAAAGTAGGGTGTAACAATATCCTGATAAGTGGCTCCATAGGCATTATCCTCTCCCGCCCCGAACAGGAAGTGCCGGGGAATATGCTCAAATGCCAAAGCAAAAGCTCTGGAACGTATGGTTCCCCCGTCCGAACCGAGGAACACATCCAACATCAGCTGAAAAATAAACGGAAAAAGAAGGATTGCAAGCGGACACAAAACCAGCATTAAGGGAACTCTATTTCTCGAGGAAAAAAATACGGGATACAGCAAAATAGACAAGGCCATGGTCGCTAATGTGGCGCGAAACATCACAATCGACCATATATAGATGGCAATACTCAGGACGGACAGGGATATGACCCATGCAAAAAAGTTACGTGACTGCCCCAGGCCCACCAGGGCCGCCATTAGGATAACCATGATGGCAAATAAAGGCGGTTTCAGACGGAAGCCACGCCACTCGTCGTAGGTGACGAGATTGCTGACTGTATGATCAGAGGAGAAAAAGGCCGCTTTGAGGTCCAGAGTGAAATAAAAGAAAAGATAATTGAGCATCAGCGCGATAAGTGCATAACGCAGAGTCTTTTCTACCGTAGCAACGGGCAGCCCGGTCCTGCACAGGAGATAAATTCCAGGGCCTATAAAAGCAAGAAGGAACTCACGAGCGGAGAAAAAACTGTACAGTGGGTTACCGTCATAATTGAAATAGAATGCCAGTGAGCTGACCCCCATAATGCCAAGAATCAGGTAAATGGGCTTGAAAAGCCAATCTTTCAAAGTCGCCATATCCAACTGAAACAGACCGCGCCAGCCACCCACGAGCATGAGCCCCAGAGCACTGGCAATGCCTAACTCCTGCAATCGGTTGGACATAAAATAGCGACCGCCCTGGCACCCGGCAAACAGGGCAAGAAAGATAAGGACATAGATCAGGGGCTCAATATTCAGC
>JABHWT010000429.1 GCA_018657645.1 Halieaceae bacterium
AGCGTGATCGTGTCCTTCTCTCCTCTCATGTGTCGCCTGATTGCCCAAGTCTGCGTTGCCACCAAGAGCCGCCCGGTAGCACTCCAGGACACCCTTTGATGATTGATCAATATGAAATAGCCGGTCATACCGCGCTCGACCAGCCTCTCCCAAAGCGTGCATTTTAGCACGATCCAAATGAAGTATCTGTAGGGATTTCCCTAACGCAACAGAATCCCCTGGCGCAACTTTGAGACCTGTTACACTCCCTTCCACCACCCAACCCACACCAGAGCCGGGCAAATCGCTGACAATGGTGGCCTTGGAGAAAAACATCGCCTCCAGCAATACCATGCCAAAGGCCTCCGTTCGCTCCACCGATGGCAGACACAGGCAGTCACAGGCACGGAATTGATGTGCCAGCTCAGCCTGGTGCAGATGGCCATGAAAATGCACGCGCCCTGCCAGGCCCAGTTTGGTGGTAAGCGCCTTGAGGCTGTTTTCTCGATCGCCTGTGCCTACCAGGTGCAGTTCAACTTCTTGCAGCTCGGCCAGTGCTTTTATCAGGTATTCGAAGCCCTTGTAATAGGTAAGTCGGCCGATGGCGAGCACCTGTAGAGAAGCGTATTGTTGCGCCAGAGGCTTATCTGGCGGGAGCAGTGGCAGGCTGATGGGGTCAAGTCCCAGGGGTACTACCGTGCATTTATCCTGGAAATCGCGCAGTGTGGCGCTGGTTTCTAAATAAGGGGCAGAGGTAGCGATAATTGCTCTGCAGCGCCGCAATAAGGCGCGCTCGAAGGGGCTGTAAAAAGTGTAGAAAAGACGTAGTCCCAGACTGTGTTTGGAAGCCAGGACGTCCGAGTGCCAGTGTACAACCCACGGGATTCGTCTAGCCCGGGGCAGCAGCAATGCCCAGAAAGCAGACACATTGGGCATGTGTATGTGCAGGATGTCGGGTTGCTGTTGATTAATTGCCCGGCTCAGTAACCACCCGAAGCTCGGGCTAATGGGCGTGAACAATAGTCGTGCCCACACCGCGGCACGGGTAATGGAGAGGCGCTGGCCCTGGGATTCGTAGTTTTCGGCGGAGCTGCCGACGGTGATGTCGGATTGATGGACCAACGCGGCATTGTCGATACCGCGTTTTGACAGAGATAACATCAGATCGCGCAGATAATGCTCCATGCCGCCGGCATAGGGGGGAAAATACTTGCCTATGTGCAGGATTTTCATTGGACAATTACCCAGGCGGATTTCCGAGCGCTGCCACCTGCTCATGCTTTAATGAGTAGTTGCGGCGCAGACCATCCCAAATGGCTTTGGTGGCAATTTTCAAAAATTGCGGCCTCTCGTTGGCCTTGTAATACCGAACGTTGAATAACCACTCGGGTATTTTGACAAGTAAGACAGCGGGGAAAAAAATGCCCGCGGTGACTCTATACATTTCGAGACGATTCCTGAAGGTGTAGTAAACCCGCCACAATGGGTAGTACACATCCCGATGCTCGATCAGGGTCTGGCAGTCGTGGCGAAATTTAAGTGTGGGTACAAACAGGTGTTTGAAGCCCGCCTTGCGCATCTCCAGAGCAAAAATGACGTCATCGGCGTAAATGAACAGCTCGGCTCTGGGCAGGTTAATCTGCCGCTCTCGAATGAGCGACAGGCGAACAAAGAAACCGACAAAAGAGGACGCATCCACCTCCCTGGGAAGTTTGGACACATAGGCCGCATCGTCTATATGAAAGCCTTGTCTACCCTGCACAATGGTCGAGAAAAGCGTCCTGACATGCCAGAACGGGTTTAAGCTGGGACGGTTCATCTCACTGATCTGGCCGCTGGGGAGATACACCGCCGCAGCAACACCCCCCACATCTTCGGCTATGTCTATTGCCTGAAATGCTTCCAGCATCCCCTTTTCAGGGTAGGCGTCGTCGTCAAAGCAAACCAGCCAGTTAGCGTCTTGCAATTTCTCGGCCGCATACACAAAACCCCATCTGAACCCGCCGGCACTACCCTGGTTCTCCTTACAGTGGGTAATAATCAGGCGATTCTCATCCAGACCGTCCAGCCAGTCTCCGGTGCCGTCGGTGGAGCAGTTATTAACAATCACAACCTTGTAAAAGGCCTGCTTGAGGGTATTGTCCAGAGTCACCTTGAGTGCATCCAGGCGATTAAAGGTCACGATGACGGCAACGGTGTTCTTTCCCATCGAGTCGCTCATAGAGGGGGTACAAAAAAGGCGGGAATTTCCTGTCCCCGCTCCCGCATTGAAAGGAATTGTGTGGCAGCATCCAGGGCCTCGCCAATGCAGACATCCATATCGAGATACCGGTAGGTGCCCAGGCGGCCGACAAAAGATACATGGGTTTCGTTTTCAGCCAGAGCCACATAGTCCTTCAGCAGGCGCTGCTCTGCCACCAGGCGGATGGGGTAGTAGGGTGTGTCACCCGCCTCGCAGGCCCGGGAGTATTCGGTATAGCACAGGGTTTTGTCGTGATTTTCCCAAGGGCTGAAATGTTTGTGCTCGGTTATTCTGGTGTAGGGAATATCCGCGTCGCCGTAATTCATCAACGCACAGCCCTGAAAGTCGCCCTCCGCACGGATCTCCTCGAAATCCAGCGTTCTATAACCCAGGCGCCCCCGTTGAAAGTTGAAATACCCATCGATCGAGCCACTGTAAAAAACATGCTCAAACGTTGTCCCCTGCTGCCTTGCAAACGGTGTATCCAGATGAAGATGTATATTCGGGTGGTCCAGTATTTTCGTGACGATGGCTGTGTAGCCCTCTTTTGGCATGCCCTGGTACGGGTGAGAATAGTAGTTGTCGTTGTAATTGTAGCGCACTGGAAGGCGCTTCAATACGCTGGCGGGCAACAACGTGGGCGAGCAGCCCCATTGCTTTTGGGTATAGCCTTTCAGAAATGCCTCGTACAAATCAGCGCCTATAAAACGCAGCGCCTGCTCCTCAAAGTTCTGCGGGTTCTTCAGCGTAAGATCTGCCTGGTGGGTCTCAATATAGGCCCTGGCTTCATAGGGAGAAAACGTCTTGCCAAAAAACTGGTTGATGGTGTGTAAATTAATGGGCAGGGAATACACCTGGCCCCGGGTGGTGGTTTTTACCCGGTTCACAAAAGGCATGAACGAGGAGAACTGGTTGACATAGCGCCATACCGGTTCGCTGTCGGTATGAAAAATATGGGGGCCAAACCGGTGGACCATCACACCGGAATCAGCATCTCTTTGGGTATGGCAATTCCCCGCCACGTGGGAACGGCTATCGAACACTTGTACGTTGAAACCCGCAGATGCTAACTCCCGGGCGATGACC
>JABHWT010000412.1 GCA_018657645.1 Halieaceae bacterium
AGAAACTGAGCTAAAGGGCCCCGCCATGTCGGATACGATTTTCAGCAAAATTATCAGTGGTGAAATTCCCAGTGAATTCATTTATGAAGACGAATACTGCGTTGCCATTCATGACGTTAATCCACAGGCCCCGGTACATGTTCTGGTGATCCCCAGAAAGGGCATTCCCCGGTTGGTCGATGCCGCTGGCGAAGACCAGGCTTTGTTGGGACACCTGTTGCTGGCGGCGAGCAAAGTGGCTGAGCAACTGGACGTTTCAGAGGCGTTCCGCCTGATAATCAATAATGGCGCTGAGGCGGGGCAGAGTGTATTTCACCTTCACTTGCACATCCTGGCCGGTGCCCGTTTTACCGAAGCCCAATTGGCGCACTAGACTAAATATGAAAACCGTTGACATACGCGAGGCCTTCCTGGCCTACTTTGAAGAGCAGGGTCACACCCGGGTTGCCAGTAGTTCATTGGTGCCCGCCAACGACCCTACTTTGCTGTTCACCAACGCCGGTATGAACCAGTTCAAGGATACCTTTCTGGGTACCGAGGAGCGAGCCTACAAACGGGCCACCAGTAGTCAGCGCTGTGTCCGCGCCGGAGGCAAACACAATGACCTGGAAAATGTAGGGTATACCGCCCGCCATCACACTTTCTTTGAAATGTTGGGCAATTTCAGTTTTGGGGATTACTTTAAGCGAGAGGCGATCCAGTTTGGCTGGCACTTTCTTACCGAAGTAATGGGATTACCGAAAGAGCGTCTGTGGGTGACGGTACACGTATCCGATGACGAGGCGGCACAAATCTGGATTGAGGAGATTGGGGTGAGCGCCGATCGCCTGTCTCGCCTGGATGAGGACAATTTCTGGCAAATGGGTGATACGGGTCCATGCGGTCCCTGCTCAGAGATATTCTACGATCATGGTCCCGATGTTCCCGGTGGCCCTCCCGGCAGTGATGATGACGACCTCGATCGCTACATCGAAATTTGGAACCTGGTATTTATGCAGTACAACCGCAGCCAGAACGGCGACATGGTGCCGCTCCCCAAACCATCGGTCGATACCGGGATGGGCCTGGAGCGAATTGCTGCGGTGATGCAGAATGTCCACAGCAATTATGAGATAGATTTATTTCAGGCGCTTATAAAGGCCGCCGCTGCAGAGCTTAAGGTGAGCGACCTTGAACACAATTCGCTGCGCGTGATCGTCGACCACATTCGATCCTGTGCATTCCTCATTGTCGACGGCGTATTACCGGGTAACGAGGGGCGTGGCTACGTCCTGCGACGTATCATTCGAAGAGCTGTGCGCCACGGTAACAAACTGGGTTCAAAGCAGGCATTCTTTCACAAATTAGTGGCGCCACTGGTTGCAGAAATGGGCGAGGCCTATCCTGAACTGGCCAAACTGCAGGGGCAGGTCGAGAAAGCACTGCTGGGTGAGGAACAACAGTTTGCCAAGACCCTGGACAATGGGCTCAGTATCCTCAATGAGGCCTTATCCGGCCTTTCCGGTAATGAAATTCCCGGAGAGGTAGTATTCAAACTGTACGACACTTATGGTTTTCCTACGGACCTGACCAACGATATAGCTCGCGAGCGCGGACTGACACTGGATATGACGGGCTACGAAACCGCGATGGCCGTCCAGCGCTCTCGCTCCCAGGAAAGTGGCAGTTTCAAAGTAGATTATAACGACCTGCTCAAGCTGCAGGGCAGCACTGTATTTACCGGCTACGACACGCTTCGTGGCAGCACTACGACGGTGGCTATTCTCCAGGACGGTCAGCAGGTCGAATCACTGGGACCGGGTCAGCAAGGTGTGGTGGTGGCGACAGAGACCCCTTTTTATGCCGAATCCGGTGGCCAGGTAGGTGACACGGGCCAGCTGGTTGCCGAGGGTGCCCAGCTTGAAGTGACCGACACAACCAAGTCCTCTGATCAACACCTGCACCACGTTAAAGTGCTGCAAGGCAGTGTCAGTGTCGGTGATACGCTGGATGCGACAGTCGACGCACCGGTGCGCCAGTGCACCGCGCGTAACCACTCGGCGACTCACCTGTTGCATGCAGCGATGCGGCGGGTGCTGGGTGAGCACGTTGCCCAGAAAGGCTCACTGG
>JABHWT010000039.1 GCA_018657645.1 Halieaceae bacterium
GCCAGAATGGCGGCTGGTTTCGGCGCACGAGTGGCTATTGCAGAAGACCGCTACATGGGGGGCACTTGCGTGAATGTTGGTTGTGTCCCCAAAAAGCTCTATGTCTACGCCTCCCAATTTGGTCACGCTTTTGATGATGCTCGGGAGTTTGGCTGGGACAGCACCACGCCCGCCTTCGACTGGTCAACACTGCGCGACAACAAAAAGGCCGAAATAACCCGCCTGAACGGCATTTATCAAAACCTGCTCAGGGGTGTCGACGTCGACATAATTATCGGTCGTGCCCGCATTATCGGCCCCAATACTATAGCGGTCGGCAGCCAGCGATTCCAGGCTGATAAAATCCTTATTGCGACCGGTGGCTGGCCCCATATTCCGGACTTCCCTGGCAATGAGCACGTCCTAAGCTCAAATGAGATTTTCGATCTGGAGCAATTTCCAAAGCGGTTGGTGATAGTAGGAGGTGGGTACATAGCGGTGGAATTCGCGGGCATTTTCAATGGATTGGGGGCCGGTGTCACCCAACTTTACCGCGGACCCCTGTTTTTGAGAGGGTTTGATGCGGATATTCGCGCCCACGCTGCCAGGGAAATAGCCAACAGCGGAGTCGACCTGCGCTTTGAGCTCAATGTAGAATCTATCTCTCGAATCGATGAAGGGCTGCACGTGTGCCTCACCGACGGAACCACGCTCGAGGCCGATGCTGTATTGTATGCAACCGGACGCAAACCGAACTTACAGGGACTGGGCCTGGAAAACACCAGCATTGAGCTCACCGAGTTCAATACAATCAGGGTCGACGACGAGTTTCGCACCACGCAAGACAACGTTTTTGCCTTGGGCGATGTTATTGGTGGGCTGGAATTAACCCCGGTAGCGCTGGCCGAGGGTATGTCCTTTGCGAGAAGGGAATTCGGCAATATGGAGGAGACTACAGACTACGACTTTGTTCCAACCGCGGTATTTTGTCAGCCCAGCATCGGCACCGTGGGCTATACCGAAGAACAGGCCCATGCCAAATTTGGTCATATCCGCTTGTTCAAGTCGACCTTCAAACCGATGAAACATACGATAAGCGGTCGCGATGAGAAAACTTTCATGAAACTGATCGTTGACAAGGTCAGCGACCGCGTCGTGGGTGTGCACATGATGGGTCCGGACGCGGGTGAAATCATCCAGGGAATCGCCATTGCCCTCAAGGCAGGCGCTACCAAGGCGTTATTTGACAGCACAATTGGGGTGCATCCCACTGCCGCGGAGGAATTTGTAACTATGCGCGAAGCCTGGAGAGAGGACTGAACATGGCGCTGGAATTCTGGCAGTTGGGCCTGCTCAGTGCGGGGGGGCTGGTCGCTGGGTTTCTCAACGTCATGGCCGGCGGGGGCTCGTTACTGACGGTACCAATAATGGTTTTTATGGGCATACCGGGGCCGGTTGCAAATGGTACCAACCGCGTGGCAATCCTCGCCCAGAACATCTCGGCCATTGGCGGTTTTCGGCAGCGCGGCCTCAGCGATTTCAAACTTAGCCTGTCTCTGGCAGCTTGCGCCATTCCCGGTGCAGTCGCTGGAGCGATGGTCGGTGTGCAATTGCAGGGCGAGTGGTTTAATCGCATGGTGGCCCTCATCATGGTGGGCGTGATGCTGATTACGTATTTCGAGGGCCCAACCAGCAGCACCGCCCAAACTCACCAGCCGTCGTCCAGCCAATTAGTTCGCGGACATGTCCTCATGGTGGGCGTTGGATTCTGGGGTGGATTCATCCAAATGGGTGTAGGCTTTATTATTATGCCGGTGCTGAATCGAGTAATGGGTCTCGATCTGGTACGCACTAACATGCATAAAGTGTTTATTATTGCTACCTATACCATTGCCGCACTACTGGTATTCGCTAGCCAGGTGCCAATTTTTTGGTTGGCAGGGGCCGCACTTGCGCTAGGCAATGCTATCGGCGGCTATATTGGCGCCCATGTTACTGTGAGCAAGGGCGACAAATTGATCAGAGCGGTATTGAACATTGTGCTCATTGCCTTTGTTATTAAGCTATTGCTACCCGGCTAATTAGTGCGCATCGGGATGGCCGACCCTCGGGTGGCCGACCCTCGGAAACAGCTGATTTTGGTGAGTGTGATGATTTTCGAGGGAAGCTCCGCTGTCCTACTCAACCGCTCCGGAAACCCTTTCTATAAACCGTCGACAAACTCAATCTCAGGTGCGGCTGCCATACAAGGGCCCATTTGTTTCCCCAGTGTGCGGAAGTATTCGGTTACTCCATGGGCATCGAGCGACTCTTGATCTCTATATTGCTCCAGCACAACATAAACCTGCGGGTTCTTACGCGATTTATAAACCTGGTAGAAATTGCAGCCCGGTTCGTTTTCATTCACCTGGCTTACCAATTCAGCAAAAATCGCTTCAAATTCAGCATTCTTGCCCTCGGCGACAGTTAGTGTGGCAATAACTCCAATAGTCATGTGAAGCTCCTGTTTTGTTCGCTGGTTTAGGGTTCCTGCTCTGGATATTCACTCACAGATAGGGAGGGGGAGTATGCCATAGACCATCACCCACTTGCATCCACCAGTTAAGCTCTAATAAATCAAAGGAAACTGATTGCGTTTTTCTATTGGCGAACCACCGAAAATTGACTTAGGCTATCCTGCGGGCACTTGGTGTAGTGTATGGGATATCCCATCCACTACACTAGTGTCCGACATTGAAAGCAGATGGCCTGGGCCGGAGGTTGAACTCAATTCAAAATCCTAAGGTTTGGCCAGCGAAAAACTGGCCTGGTGAGCGCTGACCGTTCCTCGGTATTTGCTGTTTTGATTTCAGGAGAAACCAATGTACGAAGACAACTGGCAATACCTGACTCTAACCCGCAGCCAGCGAGTGCTCACTGTGAAGTTTGATTCCGGCCACAGGGTAAATAGTCTGAACAATGCGCTGATGCGCGAACTCACTCAATTGGCGAATCAATTGCAGGATGACACCGAACTCAACGCGATTATTCTCACAGGCCGTTCCAATATCTTTAGCGCCGGCATGGATTTAAGGGATCCCGAAGCGGCCAATGCTAGAAATTCTACGCTGGCCGCACGTCGAAAGCTGTGCCAGGTGGGACCTAAAATGTGCGCCGCCTGGGAAGCGTTGGAACCGATCACTATAGCCGCAATTGAGGGCTGGTGTATTGGTGGTGGAATGGCGCTGATCAGCGCCTTTGACTGGCGGGTAGCGGCCGAGGACGCAAAATTACACGTGCCCGAACTTAAGCTGGGAATGAACATGAGTTGGCAGAGTGTACCTCGATTTGTCAATCTCATCGGTCCAGCCAAAACCAAGCAATTGCTGATCCTGGCCGAGCCGCTGAAAGCCAACGTTGCTCTGGACTGGGGACTGGTAGATTATTTGGCTTCCTCCGGCCAGACTCTGGACAGGGCCGCTGAGTTAGCTGAAAAAGTTGCGGCAATGCCGCCTATCCCAGTGCGCATGGCCAAGCGAGGTATTAACGCCAGCGCCAACGCCCTCAATGATGCCACCAGTTTTATGGATGCAGACCAGTTTATGCTGGCTCAGAGTTCGCAAGACGCACTGGAGGGTGCCATGGCGTTTTTTGAGAAACGGCCGGCCGAGTTTAAGGGGAACTAATCCTCGAATGTTGGTGGGCGGCCCTCCTTGCGCGCTTTTATGGCCTCCTCAAAATTCTTGGTCGTCATACGCGTATACAACTGAGCGTGGCCCTCGTGATTCATATGCGTGGGCAAGCTTCCGGCATCGACACCGGCCCACAGCATCTGCTTACTGAGTTCAACTCCCAGTTGACTAAATCCGACAATGCGCTCCGCAATGCCATAGCACTCTTCGAGCAGGGTATCTGCGGCCACTGTTTTTGACACCAGCCCAATACGCTCGGCCTCCTCAGCATTCACATCTCGACCCGTCAACATAATGTCAAAGGCCCTGGAGGTGCCTATTGCCCTAGGCAATAAATAGCTCAGTCCGAGTTCTGCAGAGGTCAAACCATTATTAATCCCGGCGGGGCGAAATAGTGCCTGTTGGGCGGCTACTCTGATGTCCATAGCCATCGACAGACAAAAACCACCGCCGATGGCGGCACCATTAATTGCTCCTATTACGGGTTGGTGCATGTCTCTGACGGCCAAAATCACATCGTCCAGAACTTTCATCGCGCGGCGGGCGATTCCCGGCATCGTAAGGCCCTCAAAAATAGCCATCCAACCCGGGTCCTCCAAATCCGCTCCCGAGCAAAAGCCCTCTCCCGCTCCAGTTACGATGACAACACGGGTATCATTATCGAAGCTCACAGTCTCCAACGCCTCCTTGAACGGCACCATAACATCGAAGGCCATCGCATTCATGCGCTCGGGTCGGTTCAGCGTAATCAGGGTAACGTGTGGGCGCGGCTTCTCTACTTTAATGAAAGACATAAGATCTACTTCCCAGACAAGAAAGGAATCACGATAGTGCCTTCGGTTCGCAAAGCCCATGGTTTATCGGGCCACATTAAGTACCCTCATATAACCGGGACAGAGTAGGCGCTCTAATCAGCCCCTTAGTTTTAGCAGAATACTGGAGAAATCCAGCTGGCCATTACCCTCTAGTTGATGTGCAATATACTGCTCGCGAGCCATCTGGCCCATGACGTTATCAAACTCACTGAGCGAGGCTATCTCCGCCGCTAAACCCAGGTCTTTTACCATAAGATCTACCATGAAACCCGGGCGATATTCATTGCTGGCCGGCGCAGTGTCCATTACGCCCGGGTACGGGTTATAAACCTCCAGCGACCAATTGCGGCCCGAGCTGGCGAGCATAATCTCAGATAGTACCGCCGGGTCCAACCCATTGCGGGCACCCATTTCCAGTGCCTCACAGGTGCCAATCATGTGAATAGCCAGCAGCATGTTGTTACAGCCCTTTGCCACCTGACCGGCCCCCGCTGGGCCTGCGTGAAATATCTTTTCCCCCATATCAGCAAGGATTATTCTGGCCTTGTCGAAAGTCGGCGCCAAACCGCCACACATGAAAGCCAGTGTTCCCGCGGCGGCCGCGGCAACCCCTCCCGACACCGGAGCGTCCATAAACCCAATACCAAGCTCGGCCGCAGCCGTCCCAATCTGGCGCGCCGTGACGGCATCTATAGTACTGCAATCCAGGACAATGGTGCTGCAATCCAGCTTGGATAGTAAACCCTCACTACCCAGGTACACCTCTGCAACATGGGCGCCAGCCGGCAACATTGTAATCACGTAATCGACACCGGCTATCGCCTCTAATGCAGATCTGGCAACGGTTGCTCCCACCGACTCCAACTCGGCACAGGCGGCCTCGGACAGATCATAAACCCCAACCGAATGGCCCGCCTTCACCAGATTGGTGGCCATTGGGCCGCCCATATTGCCAAGTCCGATAAACGCTACGTTTGCCATTGTCAGAGCCCCGTTTTTGACACCTACAAATCCGCCAGAGGGTTGTCATCCCAGGGCGCAACGAAAAAAGAATCCAGTAATGCCAGCGGCACGTCTCTAGATGCCTGATACTGCCAGACTGGTTTACGGTCTTTATCTATCAACAGGGCACGCACGCCCTCGGCAAACTCGGGATGGCGCACGATTTGGGTTGCCAGTTTTATTTCCGCCTGAAACACTTCCTTGAGAGAGGCAAAGCGGGTCTCCTGCAATTGCCGTTGTGTCCATAGAGCCGCTAATTTGGAACCATGCGCAAGCCCGGCCTGGGCCTTTGACAGCCAGGGATCGTCGGTTTCCCCGGTGGTAATATTGTCGATTACCTGGTGAATATCGTCGCCATCGCACAGCGTATTAATGGCTCCCATATGGGGCTCGACCTGACCACCTGGGCAATTGCCAATGCTCCGGTCAGCGAAGTTGCGCAGGATGTGTCGGACCAGTCCGTGGTTGGGCTGCGGATCAACCAAGAACGATTGTTCCTGCAATTGATCCAAAACCGACTGCTTGTAATCGCTGGAAATGAAACGATCTGCCAAATCGACATACAGGGCATCGGCAGCATTGAAATGAGCGGCCGTTAACCCCAGAAACAACCCCGACTGTCCGGGCATACGATTGAGGAACCAGCTACCACCCACATCGGGAAACAGGGCAATGGTAATTTCCGGCATTGCCATTCTTGTTTTCTCTGTCACTACCCGGTGCGAGCAACCGGCCATAATACCCAAGCCACCCCCCATCACAATGCCGTGGCCCCAGCATATGATCGGCTTGGGATAGGTACACAGGGCGTAGTTCATGCGGTATTCCCGGGTAAAGAAGTCCTCCGCGTACGGACATGGCCCTCCCGGGGTTGCCACGGCTGAGGCATGCAACGCATGAACGTCGCCCCCAGCACAAAATGCCTTTTCACCCGCGGCATCGATAAACACCGCTGCAATCTCTGGATTCGTTCGCCACTGATCCAGTTTTTGCTGGAGCAAATCGACCATTTCCAATGTGATCGAATTGAGGGTGGGGGGAATATTGAGCGTTATCTGCCCAATCTTGCCACGCCTGGCACTCAACTCGGCAAATAATACTGGTTCATCGGCCCGGTCTTCGCTCACTATGTAATCTCCCTGCTGGTTGCCATTAAAGCCCGGCAATCAGATGCCGAATCTGGTTGCGCGGGTGATAGTGCGATCCTGTGACTCACCTTCAGATCAGCGCAAATTGATGCTCATATTGGGTGTCTTACTGCTGGTGTCAGTGTGTGTCCACTTGGCTGTAATAGTTTTTGTTTCTGTGTAGAAACGTACCGCCTGCTTGCCGTAAGCATGCTGGTCACCACGAAACGAGTCGCGCCAACCAGTGAAGGAGAAGAACGGCAGAGGCACCGGAATTGGGATATTAATACCGACCTGGCCCACCATAATTTCATGCTGGAATTTCCGCGCAGCGCCGCCAGAACTGGTAAATAATGAAGTGCCATTTCCAAAGGGGCAGGCATTGATCAGGGCGATCGCCTCATCCAGGGTTGCAACAGTTATACAGCACAACACCGGACCGAATATTTCCTCCTGATAGATGGCCATATCCGTGGTGACATCACTAAACAGGGTTGGCCCCACCCAATTGCCATCCGGCAGGCCCTCTACAGTACAATCACTGCCATCGACCAGGCAGGTAGCGCCCTGGTCCTTGCCCTTTTGAATCAAACCCAAAACTTTCTCGAACGCCGGCTTTGAAATAATAGGCCCGTAACTGGCACTCGCATCGTCCCAGGCACCCGGGCGAACGCCTGCCATACGCGCTTGCAAATCTTCAATCCAGTCTTTGGACTCCCCCACAAATACGGCCACGGAAATTGCCATGCAGCGCTGGCCCGCAGCTCCCACAGACGCCCCTACCAGCGCATTCAAAGTGCTATTTTTGTCGGCATCCGGCATAACCACCATATGGTTTTTTGCGCCCATCATGCACTGTACCCGCTTGCCTGCATCGGTCCCCGTGCGGTAAATATGGTCACCCACACGCGAAGAGCCAACAAAGGACACGGCTGCAATCTCGGGGTGATTGAGAATCTGATTGACCTGATCAGCGGCGCCGTGGACGAGGTTCAAAACACCCTTGGGCAGGCCGGCTTCTCTCATCAACTCAACCAACCGCACCGGTACAAGTGGATCCTGCTCGGAGGGCTTTAGGACAAATGTATTGCCACAGGCAATCGCCAGAGGAAACATCCAAAGCGGTATCATCGCGGGAAAGTTAAACGGCGTAATACCGGCAACCACGCCAATGGGTTGAATATAACTATAGGTGTCGATTCCGCCGGCGACATTCTCAACGGTTTCTCCCATCATATTGGACGGGATGTTCGCCGCCTGCTCAACCACTTCAATACCGCGCCACACATCGCCCTTCGCATCCTCGAAGGTTTTGCCAGTATCTGCAGCCAGTAATTCGCCGAGTTCATCGTGATGCTCCTTTAGAAGAGCCTGATAGCGCATCATAATCCGAGCGCGCTCGGAAACTGGTACGTTGCGCCAGGTCTGGAAGGCCTCCAAGCCACTGGCAATGGCCATTTCCACCTCATCGTGAGTTGCCATGGGCACCTCGGCCAGCAGCTGCTGATTGGCCGGGTTGGTTACCGGCAACGTCTGGCTACTGGCACTGGTAACAAATTCACCATTGATGAACAGAGGGACTTGGGGGGTCATGAAAATCACCTTTTGCGGTCTGTGAGTAAGGGGCGTAACACTAGCACTCTGATGGAGACCTGCACATCGACGAAATTGCGTAGTTTATGGACTATATTGCTGTATAGTCATCTCCAAGACCCATGCATTCAGGAGCTTGTTACAGCATGAGCAGCCCCTCACCGTGGCCTCTACCCAAACAGGGAATTCGCTTTCTAACGCCGGTATTTATGGTCGAAAAACTCTACAGACACCCCCTGACCCGGGATTGTTACCCCACTGCCATGGGCTATTACCCAAGCGCTTTGGGCCATCGCGTATCGCGCCCTAAACACGATGACAATCTGTTGCTTTATTGCGTTGATGGTGAGGGAGAGCTAAATATTGAAAATTGCCAGTTCACTGTTGTAGCTGGCGACCTGGTACTCCTGCCCCAGGGCCTGGCTCACAGTTACAGTGCCAGTGAGCGGCGGCCCTGGAGTGTTTTCTGGGTTCACTTTCAGGGTGTGAGCACTCGAGTTTTCATCGATTATTTAGGCTATCTACCGGGTAGACCAATAGTCAATACCGGCGTGTCGCCGGCCCTGCTGGCATCATTCAATACCCTTCTGGCTGTTCGCAGAACAGGTTACAGTAGCAGCGCATTCGTCAACGCAGCCAATCAACTAAGGTACTTATTCACTCAATTCGCCATGACCACCAAGCGAGGCCAGGCAAATCACCTGGCGGCGCTGGACCTCGACTCCATTCAAGCCTTTATGCAGGACAACATAAACCAACACATCGATCTGGCTGCACTTGCGGGCGTAGCCCATTTGTCCAAATACCATTTTTCAAAGCGCTACAAGGCACTCACCGGCTACTCGCCGATCAAACATTTTTTGCACATGAAGATCGAGTACGCTTGCCAGTTACTCGATAGCTCCGAAATGAGCATCAAGACGATTGCCGCCACTCTTGGCTATGCCGACTCTCTTTATTTTTCTCGTCTGTTTAGCAAGACCATCGGCTTATCACCACGGGCATACCGTAGTTCAGTGAGGAAGTAGTCGACTAGCCTAACAAAGTTACCTTAGTGTCCTGAAAAACCATGGAAACACCGTTTTCTACCTTGTCATTAGACTGCACCAGATGCTTCATCAGCAGGGTGCGCATCCATTGATGCGGAGCGCTGCGAGCGGTGCGAATGTGGCGCATAAGTGACATTTTCCCGTAATTCGGGCTATGGGTGCTACCGATCATCCGCTGCAGTTCATCGGGTAATTCGCATGCGGTAATACGATCGGCGTACAGTCCTCCCGCTTCAAATCCGGCATTTGCAATCATCAGAGTATCGGTACCCGCCAGCACGCCAACAGCGGAGGCGAATTGAGTGGTCTCGAGAATAACCTTGCGTTGCACACCATACTGACTTAATACATCATCCACCATGCTGGTATTCTCACCGGCCAGGCCCGGCAAATATAAGCGTAGATGGGGGAAGGAAAGAACATTTTGCAGCGTTATTTGCTCATCGAGCAGAGGATGACCCAGGCGCATATAACAACGTGGTGCCATAGTCGAAATAGCCTCCACATGAATATCACGCTCGGTATCAATGGCCACAAAAGCGACAAAATCCGCCTCTCCCTTTTTTAGTAATTCCTGATAGTCGAGCGAGACCTCTGCCGTCACAATTCGGGTGCCCGGAGAGATATCTGATAATTCCGTAATCAACCCCGGTAGCAAGCCCTCACAGAGAATTGGAGGCAGTAATAATTTGAAGCTACCGGTAAAACTGTCCGGACTAAAATCGTCGGTCCCCAGTACCCGCTCGATCGTTTCCAGTAACCCTGGCAAGTCTCGGCCCAATTCCTCCGCCCTGGGCGTGGGTACCAGACCATGTGCAGTTCGAGTGAACAAGTCATCGCAAAAAGCATCTCGCAGTTTTTGCAGTGTTTTGCTCAGCGCTGGCTGGGACACCGAAAGTCGCTCCGCTGCACGAGTTACATTGCGCTCCTCCAGTAAGATCTGGAGGGCCACCAGCAAGTTGAGGTCGGTCCGAATAACTTTGCGGGAAATCATAAGCCCTTCAAGACATAGCTTTTAGTTATATCACTTATGGTACCAGAGGACAATTTGGAATTCACCTGGTTTATTTAGCCGCAGATCAAATAGCTCGGTAGCACTGGAAATGACAACAGCTTTTCCTGTGAGACATGCCCCATGTTATCAACTCAATCCTTCCCAGACTTGTAGCTGGC
>JABHWT010000331.1 GCA_018657645.1 Halieaceae bacterium
CACCGCATTGGCCAGCTATCTCGATGCCCGCCACTGTGCTGGCACGTGGTTGGTGCGCATGGACGACCTGGACCCACCACGAGAAATCCCGGGCGCCGCCAAGTGCATTCTGCAGAGTCTGCGGCGTCATGGTTTGCACTGGGATGAAGATGTCATGTGGCAAAGTCGGAGGAGCTCGGCCTACCAAAATGCCCTTACCCAACTCATGCGATCAAAGTGCACTTTCTACTGCGACTGCGGCCGGCAGCAACTAGGGAAAAACCGAACCTGCTGCGGCCGCTGTCAAGACGGCCAGAGTGAGCTGTCCGGTGCCCGAGCCACACGCATTCGAGTGCCCGCAGACTATCGAGCCAGTTTCAAAGACCAATTACAGGGCTCACTGGACTGGGCCCTGGGGCAAGAAATAGCAAACTTTGTGGTAATGCGCAAAGACGGGCTATTTGCCTATCAGTTGGCTGTGGTCGTGGATGATGCAGAGATGGCTATTAGCCACATCCTGCGAGGGTCTGACCTGCTAGACTCAACGGCGCGACAACTGTACATACAAGCAATGCTTGGCATTGCGCCACCGCATTACTGTCACATCCCGGTGATCACCCATGTCGATGGTCATAAACTGAGCAAGCAAAGCCACGCACCCGCTATTAATGACGATGCAGCCCCGCAAAACCTTCGTCTCGCGCTGAGCTTCCTCAACCAGGTTCAACCTCCCAAAGACCTGCGATCTGTAGACCAAATTCTCTCTTTTTCAAGCCAGAATTGGTCGCCGGAGTCTATTCCTCGAACTCTATCTATTCCCAACAACGTCCATAGTTAGTGCTTTACCCCCAATAACGGCTTCAGTAGTATCGGGGCACACCGAACGGGAGTTCTGCTGCGATGTATATTAATCGAGCCCTATTGCTGATAGTGGGCATCGCCTTCATTTTCATGCCCACTATTGAAGAGTGGGTCGTCAGCGGCGGCTCCGCCTGGTATCGACCCTATCAACTCTGGATGCTAATTGTCATAGCCGCATACTGGAATCAGCGAGCAAGGTATCCAGATGAGCTTTAGCCTGACCCAAATTCTGCTATTTATTGCCGCCTATCTCTCGGGGCTATTTGCAGTAGCCCATTTTGCCGAACGAGGAATTATTCCGCAGCGTATTACCCGCCACCCGGCAGTCTATGTATTATCGCTGGGCGTGTTTGCTGGCGCCCTGGCCAGCAATGGTACGGTGGAGCTTGCCTACCGCTATGGCTATAGCTTTCTGCAGTATTACATCGGCATCGTAGCACTGTTTGTTATGGCCACGCTGCTACTATTGCCTCTGTTGAGGCTGTGCCGGGTCTATCAGCTAAGTTCACTGGCCGATGTGCTAACTTTTCGTTTTCGCAGTCGCTGGGTGGGCGCTGTCATCACAATTGCCATGTGCATTACCCTGCTACCCTTGCTTGCCCTCCAGATTCAGGCGGTAGCAGACAGTATTCATATCCTCGCTGGAGATACCCACTACCTGACGACGAACGCCAGTCACCAGGATGGCCTGGCCTTTCTGTTTTGCTTGATCATCATCGTGTTTTCAATTCTCTTCGGTACCCGACAGGCGGTCACACAACAGCGCAACATCGGTCTTGTCACTGCAATCGCCTTCGAGTCCCTGATTAAACTAGCCTCTTTATTCGTGCTTTTTTTTGTCGCGATTTATAGTGTGTTCGACGGTTTTTCTGGCCTGGAGCTATGGTTGGCTCAAAACCCCTCTATAAGTGGCCTGTTGGACCAGCCAATGCGGGGCGACTCGGCCCGGGCCCTGTTGCTTATTTTCTTTGCGGGCGCAGTTTGCATGCCGCATATTTTTCACATGGCGTTTGCCGAAAAACCAGAGATTCATGATTTACGCTCTGCTGGCTGGGGGCTTCCCCTTTACATGATGTTATTGAGCCTGCCGGTGCTCCCGGTAACCTGGGCAGGCATTAAGCTGGGCCATGATCTGCCGCTGGACTACACCGGTCTGGCCATTGGATTGAAGCTGCAATCGTCAAGCGTTAGTGCCGCTGCTTTTGTGGCCGGTTTATCGGCTGCCAGTGCCACGATTATCGTCACTACACTAGCGCTTGCAAACATGTGCCTGCGGCACCTTATCCTGCCGGGACAGGTGTTACAAATCGATGATACACAGAGCATTTACACACAGTTTAAATGGGTGCGTCGCGCATTAATTACCGTGTTGATCCTGGCAGGTTTCGCTTTCTTTGTTGTGATAAACAACCGGGAGAGCCTCATTCAGCTAGGCCTGGTAGCGTTCATTGGAACACTGCAATTTCTGCCAGGTATCGCAGCCACATTTTACTGGCCCAACGCCAATCATCTCGGTTTATTGAGCGGGTTGGCAGCGGGACTCACTGTCTGGTTTTTCACCATGCTGCTACCGATTATCAGTAGTTTTGAGCCAAGTTTGCTGAATTATTTCTCCCTGCCCTGGCTCTACGAGGGTGGAAATATCTGGGTGGCGGCAACTCTGGTGTCAATTACATTGAATACCAGTTTGTTCATCGTCGTGTCACTTATTAGTGGAACCAGTTCGGAGGAGCGCGTCGCAGCAGAGATATGTTCAATGGATGATCTCATTCGACCAATCAGACAAAAATTATCTCTTCGCAGCCCTGGAGAATTTGCCCAAAGCCTCTCTACCCACCTTGGGCAGAAAACCGCTCAGGCAGAGATAGTGAGAGCTCTCGACGAATTGCAATTTGATACCGAGGAAGCACGACCTTATGCCTTGCGGCGCTTGCGAAACCGTATAGAGGCCAATCTTTCTGGCTTGCTGGGTCCCGCGGTGGCGCATGATATTGTTAATCAGTCCATTCCCATCCAACCCAGCCTGCATACCGGCACTGAAGACATTAACCTGATTGAGCGCAACCTGGACCGGGCACAGCTTCAATTTACAGGCTTGGCGGCAGATCTTGATAACTTACGTCGACACTACCGGGAGACCTTGAACAACCTTCCCGTAGGTGTATGTTCGATGGGTGCTGACGGTGAGTTATTGATGTGGAATCGTTCGATGGAGCAAATCACAGCAATACCTGCCGTAACCGTGCTGGGCTCACTGCTGGATTCATTGCCTGACCCCTGGCGCGACATCATTGGCAAATTCCTGGAGGGAGACACCAATACGGTGTTGAAAAAGGAAGTTTCCATCCGGCCCGGATCATCGCGCTGGATCAGTTTGCACAAGACCTCCATTGAAGACAGTTCCAATGCTGGTAATGACAGAGTCCTGCTGGTCGAAGATATCACCGACTACGAGTTATTGGAGGAGGAGTTGCTGCACAGTGAACGGCTCGCCTCCATCGGTCGATTGGCGGCGGGAGTTGCCCATGAAATTGGTAATCCGATTACCGGTATCGCCTGCCTGGCACAAAATTTGGAGTATGAAACCGACACCAGCGAAATACGCAATATGGCTCACGATATATTGACCCAGACCGACCGCGTCACTCGTATTGTGGAGTCGCTGGTCAATTTCTCGCACGTGGGCTCAGGTGGCGGGGATATCCAACTCACCCCCTCAAATCTGGCCGACTGCGTCGACGAGGCGATTCATTTACTGCAGCTTGATCACCAGGCCAAGGCTGTAAAGTTCACCAACCATTGCAATCGCGAGATGGTCGTACTGGCTGACAGTCAACGCTTGTTACAGGTTTTTATAAACCTGCTTGGCAATGCCAGAGACGCGTGCGAAAGTGGTGGAGAAGTGCAAGTAATGGCACACTCAAAAGCAGAGCTAATCATTGTAGACATTGAAGATAACGGCTGCGGAATTCCTCCTGGCGCACAAACCCAAATATTCGAGCCCTTTTTTACAACCAAGGATCCCGGAGAGGGAACAGGCCTTGGATTGCCCCTTGTGTACAGTATTATGGAGGATATGGGGGGCAGCATTCAGGTTAATAGCCCCACTGATAATGATTTGAAATCAGGAACCCGGGTAACGCTGCAGTTACAACCGGGCAGCTACGGCGCCGAGTTCGAGCTGTTGAAAGTATCAGAATGAACTTGTGCTTTTCCAAGCATTGAAATCTGTCATTGCCTGGGGAGCAAAGGCAGATGTTACTGGAAAGTTGGACGCGCGAAGAGTATGTTGGGTCAAATGTACACAAAAGGTAACAATCAGTGAAGCATATTCTCGTAGTTGAAGACGAATCTGTCATCAGAACGGCCCTGCGACGCCTGCTCGAGCGCAACGAGTATCAGGTCTCCGAGGCCGCTTCTGTCGCAGAAGCTGATTCCCGCCACACTCTTGTCAACTTCGATCTGATTATTAGCGACCTTCGGCTACCGGGTGCACCGGGAACCGATCTAATCCAAATGGCCGCAGATGTGCCAGTTTTAATCATGACCAGCTACGCCAGCTTGCGTTCTGCCGTGGACTCCATGCGAATGGGCGCGGTGGACTACATCGCTAAACCATTTGATCACAGTGACATGGTCAACGCCGTACAAAGAATTATATTTGATCACCCTGCACCGCGCGCAGAGGGAGATTCAAATCAAGCGAATGCCACTGCCAACACCCAGCCCGGGGGCATTCTTGGCAACTGTTCGGCGATGCTCACTCTGTTCGACCATGTAAAAAAGGTCGCACCGACAGACTCGACGGTTCTGGTACTGGGCGAGACAGGAACGGGCAAGGAACTGGTGGCAAAAACGGTTCATCAACAAAGCCTGCGCAGGGACAAATCTCTGATATCAGTGAATTGTGCCGCGATTCCGGAAACACTGATCGAGTCAGAATTGTTCGGTTATGAGAAAGGGGCCTTCACCGGGGCCAACGCAAGCCGTATGGGCCTGATTGAAGCCGCCGATGGCGGAACTCTATTCCTCGATGAAATAGGCGAGTTACCCATGGAGGCACAGGCTCGATTACTGCGATTTATTCAGGAAGGAGAGATTCGTCGCATTGGCTCTGTTCACTCCCGGAAGGTCAATGTTCGATTAATCTGCGCTACCCACCGCAACTTGCAGAGTCTGGCTTCTAAAGGACAGTTTCGCCAGGATCTATTTTATCGTATTAACGTTCTACGCTTGTCGCTACCTCCGTTGAGAGAGCGCGGTAAAGATATCCTGCAGTTGGCTGAATCACTGTTGGTGCAGCACGCAGAGCGCCTGGAGGCCGGCACCAAACATTTATCACCCCGCGCCATCCAGGCTATTACAACCTATCAGTGGCCAGGTAATGTACGCGAACTGCAACATGCCATCGAGCGGGCCGTTATTCTGAGTGACTCGGACGAGATAGATAACAGCGCACTGGGCATCGATTTAGAACTGATCAATGTAAACCGAATTCGGGGTGATGGACCTGCCTCTGTCACTGTGCAATTGCCACACATTAATAACGATCCTCCAGAAGACTTATCCCTAGAGGACTACTTTCAACGGTTTGTCCTGGAGCATCAGGATTCGATGAGTGAAACTGAGTTGGCCAAAAAACTGGGTGTAAGCCGCAAATGTCTGTGGGAGCGGCGCCAACGATTTAGCATACCACGCAAGAAGAACAGCCCGGGCTCACGTCGACAAAAGCGGGCTGCCGCGGGAAAAAGCGCCTAGACTAGCGTTACTTAAGCTACAATGAGTTACAAACGCAGGTGTATATAGGTAACATTTACCGCATTCTCGTTAATTTCTACAGCAGAAAATATAGCTATCTATTTGTTTTATAATGATATTATTAAACGTGGCATGACATGTGCAATTACAGGGGCGACGTTTAGTATAACAATAACATACAGTCGCAATAACAATAAGATGTCGTAATGGACCTGGATGGGGAAGCCTCTTCCCCTTCAATTTCTCAAAACTTTCTATCGATCTGTGTGCGCAACTACCTTTTAGATGAGCAGAGGGCGCTTGTGTACGGATCTGGCACCTCCCAGCAGAACTTCTGTGCTAAACTGCGCCGCTATTCAACCACCCTATCAGGCAGGCTCTCGTTTGAAGGTTATCCCAAGAGATCAGCACTGTATATCCCGAAAGAACATCAGCGACAATGCGCTTAAAGTAATGTCGCGATTGCGCAATAAGGGGCATCAGGCTTATCTGGTAGGCGGTGCGGTACGCGACCTATTGCGAAAAACAAATCCCAAGGACTTTGATGTAGCTACTGATGCCACACCGGAGGCGGTTCACAACCTGTTTCGTAATTCACGGATAATTGGACGGCGTTTCCGAATTGTACATGTGCGCTTCGGGCCTGAAGTAATCGAGGTAACGACCTTCCGCGGACATCACGGAGATGGCGACTCCGACTCTCAAAATAATAGCGGCAATCACTCTCGTCAGTCCGACAGCGGCCTATTACTGCGCGACAATGTATACGGCACGCTGGAGGAGGATGCCGTGCGCCGGGACCTGACGGTCAATGCGCTCTACTACGACCCCGGTACCTTTGAGATTTACGACCAGGTCGATGGCTTAAGAGACCTCGAGCAGCGCTCTATTCGCATTATCGGAGACCCTGCTACTCGCTACCGCGAAGACCCCGTGCGCATGCTGCGCGTGCTGCGTTTTGCCGCAAAACTGGATTTCACCATTTCTTCTGAAACAGCCGCAGCCATTCCGGAATGTGGGCCGCTTCTGGGTGAGATTCCTGCAGCTCGGCTATATGATGAATTTCTAAAGCTATTTCTCTCCGGTCATGCAAGCAAAAGCCTGGACAAACTGGTGGAATACGATTTGCTGCAAGACCTTTTCCCCGATACGGATGAGTGTGTACACGACGATCCCAACGTTTTAGTGCTACTTCAGAAAGCCATGTCTAACACCGACCAGCGTTTGGTCAAGAGCAAGCCCGTTACTCCCGCCTTTATTCTGGCAGCCATGCTGTGGCCGGAAGTTTCGCGACTGTCTAAAATACGACGGGACCGCGGCG
>JABHWT010000038.1 GCA_018657645.1 Halieaceae bacterium
GGAGAGGTTGCCATTATGGGGGATTGCCAGCACCTGTCCGCCGGTCTCCACTGCGTATTGGTGCAGGTGGTTCCACAGCATTTCCGGATCATTTCCGTCAATCGCAGAAAAGGGTTTGTGTAGGCCTGTGATTTCAGGCCCGTCTGCCAGAACGACATTTCGGTGCAGGTTTTTGCCGTCGATCATTGACGTCCATTCATAACCTGCAAATGCGGTGAATTTTCCGGGTTTGTTGTGCTTTTCGGCCGTGCCTATTATCTCCTCCCAGACACTGGTCTCGAAATCCGCCGGGATAACATTGGTATATTCCAGGGTCTTTTGTATGCTCCCTCGAAACTCCTTCACAACGGCGGGCAGATCCCCGGCGTCGAGAAATTGCTGCCATCGCCTGGCAAAAGGAGCATCGAGCAAGCTTTGATTGCCCTGAGCCAGCCCGCGCATCACGCCCATATACTCGGCGTGATCAGAGACCATAAGGAAGTCCAGAGGTCGCTGCAGTGTAGCCATCAAACCGCCGCTGGATTGTACTGGCAGCCCGCTTGCGAAAGAATAGGCTTGATCGGGGTCCAGTGAGCGATTACCAAACGAAAATGCATCGAATGACAGATTGGAGTGTACGTGCAGGTCACCCCACAGGAGGCGTGTAGCAAAACCCGGCGCATCCCCGGTTGAAGCAGGGCCCAAAGGGCTATCTGCCAGTGTTGCTTCGGTTTCGGATATAGCACTGTCGTTTTGCTGGGGCTGGCAGCCGCTCACCCCGACCAACAGAAGCATGGCGGCGATGTGATAAACAGGGCTTTTGCGACAGACTCGGGAGCCCAAAAAGGTGGAATTTGATTTCATTTGCGGTATCCCGCGTTATCTTGGTAAATAGGAGCTATCAGTAGCCAGGATGCTTTCAGGACCCGGGTTTCAGAATCTGCGAGATTGTGACAAATATATTACCCACCTTTTTTACAAATAAATACCTTGCAGAAAGAGTTCACTTGAACTATGTTCAAGCCAATGTTGAATAATATTAAAGTTAATAAAACTAGCAGATGAGGTGGCCCCATGTACGGATCAATATTGAAAGCTCTGCCCGGTAACAACGAAAAGACTCTGGTTAAGCACCTGCGAGATGTGATTTTTATTGGTCTGATGCCAGCTCTGGTCACCACGGGTGTCCAGGCTCAGGGAGCCGGGGTGTTGGAAGAAGTGCTGGTGAGTGCCACCCGCCGCGGGGATACCGACATCATGTCAACGCCTGTCGCCGTGACAGCGATCACCGGCTCCGACATTGAATCCTTTGCGCCACGTGACCTCAATGACATCGCCGTAATGGTACCCAATTTATCCGCTGGCACCGTTTCCGCTTTTAAGTCGGCATCCTTTGCGATGCGCGGGGTTTCCGAAACGACGATTATTGTTTACAAGGAATCGCCGGTGGGTGTGACCATAGATGATTTCGTGGTCAATCATGTGCAGACCCAGAATCTGGAGATGTTTGATATTGCCCAAATCGAAGTACTACGGGGTCCCCAGGGCACCCTGTTTGGCAAGAACACAACAGGCGGCATGATCAGTGTTAGAACCAAGAGGCCCGAGTTGGATAGCGCGGATCTCGATCTGCGGTTCGAAGTGGGTGATTTCGGCACCAAAAAAGTTACCGCAGCGCTGAATATACCCCTGGTTGAAGATCGACTGGCTTTTCGTCTGGCGGCAATGCAACTCAAGTCCGATGGTTACTACGAGCAGGGTGCGCAATACGGACCACTGACGGTTTCGCCGGGGCTCGTTTTTCCCGGCGGAGGTATCGACGGCCAACAAGGGACGGGCGATGGTAAGGATCTGGGCGGCGATGATGTAATTTCACTGCGCGCTAAATTGCTGTGGCAGCCCACGGATAATTTCAGTGCACATCTGCAGTACGAGTACATCCGCGACGATGGCGATACCCCGCCGGTAGTGAATGAAGCCGGGCCCGGTTATGACTTCTACAAATGGGGCTTTACCGAGGATGCGGGTGACCCGATCGAAAACGCCGGTATCACCAACGAAGATGACTTCTTATTCAAAATGTCCAAGGGCCATCAGATCGATATCGACGGTTTTTATTTGAATATGGAGTGGAATGTCGGCGACTACACACTGCACTCCGTTACCGGTTATCGAGAACAGGAATCTCATCTACCCAACACCTACTCGGGTGAGATAGATGTGGCCTTGTTTGATGCCACTCGCGATGATGAGCGCGAGACCTTTCAACAGGAAGTGCGTCTCGTTTCAAACTTAGATGGGCCGTTCAATTTTGTTGTGGGTGGCTTCTATCAGACCGAGGATATTGAGTTCTGCGTTGTGCAATCGGTTGGTTTTGTAGACCTGTTGCTCGATGGTGAGCCCACGTTCCTGAGCGCAAACCCTCTCATTTTGTGTAATGAACAAAATGCGACCGCCTTTGCAGCGTTTATCGACGGCACCTACGATATAAATGACAGGCTGCATTTGAGCGCGGGTGTACGTTATACAGACGAAGAGAAGGAGTGGACCGGTCGGCCACGAGTACCTATCCAATCCTTGCCAGACGGCGGCTTTGACCCATCATTTACCTGGGTGGAGTTGGGCGATCCCCTGCGTGGCGCCAATTGGTCGGAGTTCCCTGCGGGCGTTCAAAAGCACGAAAAGGATTGGCAGGAACCGACCTACCGGGCAAACCTGGCTTATGATTTCTCCGATGATGTGTTTGGCTATATCAGCTATTCAAGGGGATTCAAAAGTGGTGGCTACAACGATCAAACAGGTACGGTTGTGAACCCGATCCCGGCTCTCGCGCTGGAACCTACCGACCCGGAAACAGCAGATTCCTACGAGCTGGGAGTCAAGGCCAGTTTGCTGGATTCGCGCGCCAATGTCTCTGCGACCTTGTTTTTTGTGACCTATGAGGACGCTCAGCGAACCTTCAACGCCAGTTTTCCCGGAGGCCAGGAGACCCTGTTCTTCAACGCGGCCGAACTTGAGGTTAAGGGCATTGAACTGGAGGGTAGTTGGGCCGTTAGCGATGCCTTCCTGTTGCGCGGTAATGCCATGTACCAGGATGCAGAGTTTAACGAATTCGCCGCCGACCTGGATTTTGATGGCATCGAAGATATTGATCTGAGTGGAAAGCCTCCCACCCGGGCTCCGGAATTCATGGCGACGCTTGATGGCATCTATACGATTACGTTCGATGCTGGAACCGTTGACCTGAACCTGCGTGTTGCCTATGAGGATGAGTCGGTCGCGGGATACTCGGACGTCTCAGAGAGCTACGATACGACGCTGAATGAAAAAACCGTGTGGGATGCCAGCGTTACCTACCGTACAGAGGACGAGAAGTATTACGTCAGAGGTGTAGCGAAGAACTTTACCGATGAGCGCTATCGCACGGGCTCACTGTCGGTGGCCAATTTCTGGATCATGTCTGCCTACGGTATGCCCCGTTACTATGGGCTGGAGTTTGGCGCAAAATTTGATTTCTAATCCCGCTTGATTGGGCCGAATGATTAGGCCCTTTGGTTTGAACTGCACAGGCCGGCTTGTTAGTCGGCCTGTTTAGTTCCGAGACGATAGCTTTGGTTCTCAGCCCGAGCATTTCCTCAAGGAGCCAGGAATTCCGCTGTGGCTAGTGAGTTGCTAGGGTTAACCATTTGAATCTGTTTTCAGGTGCCAGAAGCGGATACTCCAATAAATTTCTGCCCCGACATTCCGAGCGAATTGAACAATGTTCAAATTCGTGCATACTGGCTCGCTCGAGTATGCCACGTCGGGCCAGTGGATAATGAGGAAGTCTGAACCATGATGCGAATAGCAACTTTGCGAAACTGTGGTCTCGCAGCCACGATAGTACTTTCAGTTCAGGTAGGTGCAGCGCCGGCTACTTCCTTGGGCGCACAAGCTGAAGCCGGCAAAGCGCATTATGATCGCCTGTGTGTCGATTGCCATCGGCCAGATCTGCGAGGGTCCGGCCACGGGCCGGCACTAACGGGCTCTGAATTCCTGGACAAGTGGGGCGTGCGTAGCTCCCAGGAGTTATTTCTAAACATCAAGAACACCATGCCCCCTGGTGGTAATGCAGAGCTGGGAGACACCCAATACCTCGACCTGGTTGCCTATATTGTGCAGGCCAATGCAACCACCACGGATGCGGTACCGATAAGGCCGGACGCACCGATAATTATCGGCAGCGGTCAGCCGGCCGCCAGCCAGCCCTCCCTGTGGCAGTCTTTTGATTCGCCCGATACTATCGATGTGAGTTCAGAGCGGGTGTCCGGGTTTGTCTATCGGGAGGCCACTGCATTTATCCCGGTCAGCAAACAGGAGCTGGCACAGCCGCCGGCAGGTGATTGGCTGAGTTGGCGACGGACCCTCGACGGGCAAGGCTACAGTCCCCTGGCGTCGATTAACCGCGACAATGTGCACCAACTGAAGTTGGCCTGGGCCCTGACCATGGGCGAGGGGAGTAATCAGGGAACACCACTGGTGCGCAACGGGATCATGTATCTTACCCACCCGGGTAATAGGGTACAGGCGCTCGATGCCGCCAGCGGTGAACTGATCTGGGAGTATCGCCACCGCTATCCGGCGGAGGCAAAAACACTGGGCGGTCCCACCCGCAACATTGCGCTATACGGCGACAAGATTTATATGGCGACCTACGATGCAGCGCTGATAGCGCTGGATGCGAGAACCGGGAAGTTGGTCTGGCAAACTGTTAAGGCGGACTTTCGCCAGGGCTTTACCCATACCAGCGGCCCGATCGTAGCCAATGGCGTCATTGTTAGCGGTATCAATGGCTGTGAGCGCATCGTGGCCGACGGTTGTTTCATTACCGGGCACCATGCCGATACAGGCGAGGAGCTGTGGCGGACCTCTACCATTGCTCTGAAAGACGATCCTAACACTGAAACCTGGGGGGCAATGCCGCCAGAACTGCGGGCGGGGGGAGATACCTGGATTCCCGGCAGTTACGACCCCGAACTGAATCTGTTTTATATAGGCACTTCGCAGGCCAAACCCTGGGTTGCAGCCAGCCGTGGCATGAGCCCGCGAGATAAAGCGCTTTATACCAATGCCACTCTGGCGCTGAACCCGGACAACGGAGACATTGTCTGGTATTACCAGCATATAGGCGGTGAAACCATCGACATGGAAGTGGGTTTCGAACGGGTTCTTATTAATCGAAAGGGCCGGAAACTGCTGGCGACCATAGGCAAGGATGGCATTTTGTGGAAACTGGATCGCGCAACCGGCGAGGATGTGGATCTGGTCGAAACGATGCATCAAAATCTGTTTGCTCAAGTTGATAGAAGCAGCGGCAAGATCGGCTATCGCCAGGATATTCTCGATGCCAAAATTGGCGATCCCGTATCGGTTTGTCCCGGTATTTATGGCGGCCATAATTGGCAGGCCAGTGCCTATAGCCCTCAAACCCATGCCCTGATCATTCCGCTGCACCAGTTGTGTGCCGAGATGGTGGGCCGAAAAGTGGAGCTGGTCCCGGGGAAAGGCGGCTACGGCGGCGATTCGCGTTCGTTTGAAATGCCCGGCAGCGAGGGCAACCTGGGTAAACTGGTGGCTTTTGATATCGACGCTATGGCCGAGCTGTGGAGCCACCAGCAACGGGCGATGTTTTTAACCTCGGTGCTAACCACCGCCGGTGGCCTGGCTTTTGTTGGCGATTTGGATCGCTATTTTAAGGCGTTTGATGTCAGTACCGGGAAATTACTGTGGCAGGCGCGCCTTGGTGCGGCGCTGCATGGCTTCCCCATTACCTACAGTGCCGGGGGAAAGCAATATGTGGCAGTGCCCACTGGCCTGGGCGTATTCCGGGCCCTGACGGCGGCCATCAGCCCCGAGATCTACCAACCTGAAGGTGGCAATGCACTGTATGTATTTGAGTTGCCAAATTTAAACCAATAGTGCTTTGGTCGGCTCTTTCCCAGCGGCACAGTGGTAAAGGCTGTTGACAAAACGGCAGACTCGGTGCAAAGTGCGCATTACAACTTGAATAACATTCAAAAAAAGCATAATGCGAGGATTGTGAACATGTCTAACAAACCGTGGAGAAAAACTGTCATTGCGCTATCTGTGGGGGCTGCAGTGACCCTTGCGCCGCCCATCGTTGTTGCCCAGAGCGCGGGTGCATTGGAAGAAGTTCTCGTCACGGCGCGTAAGCGCGAAGAGAACATTCAGAATGTGGCCCTGTCGGTGAGTGCGATGAGCAAATCCGACATTGAGCGCACCTTCGCCAAGGATGTTATGGATCTTGCCAGCATATCGCCCAACCTGATTATCGATGATACCGCCCAGGGTCCCGGTGGTGTTGCGGCGATCTACATTCGCGGCATTGGTGTTGCGGACGTGGAGAAGAATTTCGACCCGGCTGTCGGCGTGGCGGTGGATGGCATTTTTATCGGTGCCAATTCCGGCGGTATTTTAAAATCTATGGATCTGGAGCGCTTGGAAGTATTACGCGGCCCCCAGGGCACCCTCTTTGGGCGCAACACTATCGCCGGCGTGCTCAACCTGTCGCGAACCCAGCCCACGGGTGAAGTGGGTGGCAAGTTGAGAATTGGTGTCGGCGATTACGACACCACCATGGCAGAGGGCATATTTAACTTCCCGATCACCGAGAACGTGGCGGCAAAACTGAGTGGAGCCTACCGCGATCAGGATGAGGGCTACTTCGAGAACGTTTTCCTGGGGGACGATGACGGCCGTATCGAGTACCGCTCCCTGGCTGCCAATGTTCTGTGGTCGGCCTCGGAAAATCTCGAGCTGGAGTTCACATTGCAGCGCGAAGAGACCGAGCAGGATAGCCCTCCGCTGCTCTATACCGGACAAGCGAACTCCGGTTTCTGCGCCGGCTTTGGCTACTGTGCCGTGTCGGAATCCAAACCCATTACCGGGGATCGTTACGAGGTAGCGACCGGTGGCCCCGGCGGTATGATTACCGATCCTTTTGGCACGCCAATTCAGGACCCGTTCTTTGAAACTGATCGCCACCGGGATGCGACCTTCGACGCCGACACGGCCATTGTCGAGGTGCGGTGGGATATTAGCGACACCTACCGGATCGACTACATATACGGCTCCTGGGAAACCGAAGAGGAGGTGATCAATGACTGGGATGGTGTTCCGGCGCTGATGTACCACACCACGCGGCCCGCGGAATACAATCAGGAAAGTCACGAACTGCGCCTGACATCGGCCTCCGATGGTCCCTTTAACTGGACTCTGGGTGCCTATTTGTGGGAGTCAGATTATGAGATTCGCCTGAGAAGTTATATCGGTTTCCGCTTTGACCTGGAACCCTACCTGGGCCCTGGTCCCTATGACTTCCCCCAGGCCACGGCGCAAACTACCGATTCCTGGGCCGTATTCTTTGAGGGCGATTATGCATTCAATGACCAGTGGACGCTGACTCTGGGTGGACGCTACACCGAGGATGAAAAAACCACCAGGCAGTGGGGTGTTGTCAATACCGAGAGAGATCCAAAGGAAACCTGGAACGAATTTACACCCAAAGTGGCATTGAACTACCAGATTAATGACGATGCCATGGTCTACGCGTTGTATTCGGTTGGCTACCGTGCGGGTGGATATAACGGGCGCGTCAACTCCCTTGAGGAATCTATTACGCCCTACGACCCGGAGACGGTGGATAATATAGAGCTTGGTTTTAAGACCGAGTGGTTGGACAACACTCTGCGGTTCAACGGCGCTGTGTTCCATATGGACTACGACGATAAGCAGGAGGAAATCCACCTGCCTTCGGACCTCGGTACAGGTCAAAAAACCGTTGTGACAAACGCATCCACGGCAACCATTCAAGGACTTGAACTGGAACTGTTGGCCTATCCGGCCCAGGGCTTAACCATTCGGGCCAATATGGGTTACCTCGATGCCGAGTACGATGATTTTGAGTTTTTTGACGGCTTCGGCATGGTCGATAACTCGCATCTCGACTTCCGCCGGGCTCCCGATCTGACCGCCAGCCTGAGTGTTACCTACGATTGGACTATAGGTGCTGGTAATGCCTGGGTGCAGGCCGGGGTTCACCATCTGGGTGAGCACGAGACCGACTTTGCCAACACGCCGGAACTTCACAACGATTCACAGAATCTGGTTGATGCCTCGATTAACTACCAGTTTGGCAATGCCCAGATCAGTCTGTGGGGACGCAATCTGACCGAAGAAGACGGTTATACCATCGGTTACGATGTTGCCGGCCTTTGGTCTTATGCCTCTCCGAGAGCGCCTCGCACCTGGGGTGTTGAATTATCCTATAACTTTGGTGACGAGTAATCTGATCTTTTAAAGCAATGGATACACGACAGCGCACGCTCTCCTCAAGGGAGCGTGCGTTTTTGATTCGGGAGAATGCCTTGGTTCGAATAAAGTACTTGTATTCACTTGTTGTTGTGCTGCCACTTGTTTTAGCCACAGCCTGCGGCACCCCTATGTTGACTGATGCTGAGGAACAACCGGCTTCGCAAGAGGTGGTTGCCGACCAGGCCAGTTCCGGGGGTGAAGCCCTGTACGCCAACTATTGTCAGAAATGCCACGAGGGAAAAGTTGCCAAGGCACCACCGCACAGTCTGTTGGCCATCATGTCGGCCTCCTCGATTTTCAACGCCATTGAAACCGGTATTATGCGCTCCCAGGCCGCGGCGATGGATTCCGATCAACGCAGAGTGCTGGCGGAGTACTTAACCGGGCAAAAATTGGGTTCAGCCGCTATTCCCGCGCCGCGAATGTGCGCGCCGGGTGAAAGTCCGTTCGATTATGGGGCCCAACCCGATGCCGTAGGGTGGGGAACCGATCTACGCAACCGGCGCCCTGTTTCCACCGAGGTGGCGGGCCTTACCCGGGGGGACATTCCCAAGCTACAACTGAAGTGGGCTTTCTCTTACCCGGATGCCCTGCGGGGGCGCTCCCAGCCGGCAACGGCGGGCGGCGGTCTGTACGTGGGCAGCCAGAATGGCTCGGTGTTTTCGCTGGACCAGAAGAGTGGGTGTGTGCGCTGGATTTATAAAACCATTGCCGAAGTGAGAACCGGCATTGTGGTTCAGCCCTGGACCGACAGCACCGGTACTGATCGTCCAATGCTGTTTTTTGGTGACCTGATTGGCCATGTCCACGCGGTTGACGCAGTCACCGGCGAATTGGTCTGGAAGCACCGGCCCAGTTATCATCCCAGCCTGACTTTGACCGCCGCGCCGGTATTGTGGAAGGGCCGTTTATACGTGCCTTTATCGGCTCTGGAGGTTACCGCTGCCGCGGACTCCAGCTATGCCTGCTGCACATTTAAAGGGGGAGTGGCGGCCTACGATGCCAGCTCTGGCGAGTTGATATGGAC
>JABHWT010000158.1 GCA_018657645.1 Halieaceae bacterium
CCCGTTCCCGTGCAGTATGGCAGCCACGAATTGCACCTGGTGGCGACTACCCTGAACGCCGCCGCAATTATTTCTCTGGGACGTTTTCAGAACCGGTCGCTGGCGGAAGAGGCAGGGCGGGCAATACCCGAGGTCACACTGCTATCTTTTGGTAGTGATCTGCACATTGACACAGCCGATAGTGGCAAGCTGTGTCGGCGCGCCGAGGAGAATGCCAACCGAATTGTGAGTATCTGTTGGACCTCGGGTACTACCGGTACGCCCAAGGGCGTGCCTCGTTCCCACAATATGTGGATCGCCACCGCCCGTTGTTCGATAGAAGCGGGAGGCTACGTACCCCAGGATATATTTTTAAATCCGTTCCCGCTGGTCAATATGGCTGCGCTGGGGGGCTTTTTGTTTCCCGCTGCCATTTTGGGATGTGCAATCGTTCTCCACCACCCGCTCGATCCGCCCCTGTTTCTGAAACAGATGCAGGACGAACGGGTCAGTTTCACAATCGCGCCGCCGGCATTGCTCAATCAGTTGGCGAAGTCGGCCCAAATGTGGCATCAGTTTGATTTCGGAGCTCTGCGGTGTGTGGGGTCTGGATCGGCGCCACTGGCGCCCGAGATGGTGGCAACCTTTAGTGCAGATTTCGGAGTAGAAGTTGTGAACTTTTATGGCTCCAATGAGGGCATCACCCTGTTTTCGACCCCACAGACAGCCCCGGACCCTACAGTGAGAGCCACGATGTTTCCGCAACCACCGAAAGGGGCCCTGATTGCCACTTGCGTGGCCGACCCCGAAACCGGTCAGGAGGTGACTGAAGCCGGAGAGCGAGGTGAACTGCTTATTACCGGCGCGACAGTGTTTGATGGCTATTTTGAGCACGACAACCTGGATGTATTCAGCGCGGATGGCTATTTCCGTACCGGCGACCTGGTTGAAATCTGCGAAACGGACGATCGCTATTACCGCATCGTCGGTCGCTGCAAGGACATCATTAACCGCGGCGGCATGAAAATCTCACCGGTGGAACTCGATCTGGCACTGGAACAGCATCCCGATCTGTTGGAGGCCGCCGTGTGTGCGTATCCGGATGAGCGTTTGAGTGAAAGGATTTGTGCGTGTCTGGTCATGAAACCGGGAATGGAGACTCTGGAACTGGCGGATGTGCAGAGTTTCCTGTTGGAGCAGGGGTTTGCCAAATTTAAATTGCCCGAGCGGGTGCAGGCGTTTGACCAACTGCCGCGAAATGCACTTGGAAAGGTGCAGCGCTTTGTTTTGCAAGAAACTGTCAGCGGTTAAACGGGATACTAGAAATGCGACTCTATACCTTCGAAGTTTCCACTGTGTTTGGAAATCACCAGCGACTGGGAGCAGAGCTTCCAAAAAACGGGAAAATTCTGGATCTGAATCTTGCCTATAGCTTTATGCTCAGCGAGCGGGATGATCACCCCTGCGCCGCTAAGCTTGCCGATGTGTTGGTGCCGCCGGATATTTTGATGTTGCTGCAAAACGGTCAGTTTGGGCTGAGTGCGATCACCGAGGCGTTGGATTACTTCGCCGGGCTCGGCACAGGCAGCGATGACGCACGGGGTCGAAATGGTGAAACCCTGCTTTATAACATGGCTGAAATACAGATCATGGCACCGGTTCCACGGCCATTGTCCATCCGCGACACCGTCGGTTTCCTCGGCCATATTCGCGGTGCCATGGCTCCCAACCCCATTCCTCCCGTATATGAAGAAATACCGGCCATATATTACAAGGGCAATGTTCACTCGGTTGTTGGGCCAGAGGTAGACGTAATCTGGCCAGAATTCGGAGATAGTCTGGACTATGAGCTTGAAGTGGCGGCTGTGATTGGACGCCAGGGTGTTAATATCGAGGAATCGGACGCGCTTGATCATGTTTTTGGCTATACCATTTTTAACGATGTATCGGCACGCACCCAGCAGTATAAAGATATGGAGGGCATGCTGGGCCCAACCAAGGGCAAGGACTTTGATACGGGCAATATTATGGGGCCGGCCCTGGTAACGGCCGACGAGTTTGATCCGCAGGCTAGCCATGAAATGACAGCCAGGGTAAACGGTGAGGAGTGGAGCCGGGGAAACCTCAACCAAATGGATAACGGCTTTGCCGCAATCATCAGTTATATAAGCCGGCATGAAACACTGTACCCCGGTGACATCATTGGTTCTGGTACAGTGACAACGGGCTGTGGGGCAGAGCTACGAAAATTTCCGGTACCTGGAGACACGGTGGAACTTGAAGTAGAGGGCATAGGTGTTTTGCGTAACCGTTTTGTTAAGCAATCCTGAGAAAAGCAAATCGGCAATAAGACGAGGAATCGAACATGAGCAAACTGGCGATAAGACCTTATACCCGCGGTCTGCATGACTTGGGAGATGGGCTTTATGCCTGGCTGCAACCGGATGGAGGTTGGGGTTGGAGTAATGCTGGCCTGATTGTCGACGGTGAGGAATCGCTGCTGGTTGATACCCTGTTTGATCTCAGACTAACGGCAGACATGTTAACCGCGATGAAGGGCGCTGAACCTCTGGCGGCAAGCAACATCGGCACGCTGGTCAATACGCACGCCAATGGCGATCACTGTAACGGTAATGAACTGGTATCTGGGGCCGAAATTATCAGTAGCGAAATAACTGCCGAAGAAATGCGTAACGAAACACCCCAGCTAATGGTTGAGTACCTGAAGGCGGCACCAGACCTGGGGGAAATGGGGGAGTACTTCGTACACTGCTTCGGCGATTTTGAATTCGAAGGCATCACTCAGTGCTACCCAACGACTACTTACCAACACGCATTGCAGAGGAAGGTGGGGGACAAGGCCGTCGAATTGATCGAAGTGGGCCCCGCGCACACCGGAGGTGACACTCTGGTCTATGTGGAACAGGACAAGACCGTATTTACCGGCGATATTCTATTTATTGAAGGCCATCCCCTGATGTGGAATGGCCCGGTGGGTAACTGGATCGCCGCCTGTAATCGCATGTTGGCCATGGATTTAGAAACAGTGGTGCCGGGACATGGGCCGGTGACCGATAAAAAGGGGGTCACCGCAGTCAGGGATTATCTGCAGTATATTAGCGATGAAGCGCGCAAGCGTTTTGATGCGGGGCTCGATTTATACGATGCGGCGATGGATATCTCCCTCACAGATTACTCGAGCTGGGGCGATGCGGAGCGCATAGTGGCAAACGTGTCGAGCTTATACAGTGAGTTTTCGGGCGTAAACTCACGGGCAGAAATTGCAGATATTTTTGCCCTGATGACAAGAATCTATAATGACAAAAGACGTAATTAGTAGGGTAACAGCAGTTTCGTCGTGGACATCCCTCACTGCGGACCAGCAAATCCGTTTTGATGCATGGGTGCACTCGCCCAGTGTGTTTTCCTCAGATACCGATGAACTGATTATCGCATTTAAACTGGGGAGGATTTTCCCCTACCCGGCATCGAGGATATTGAAAGCACTTAGAGGTGTGGAGGGATTGGACCCTGCTATGGTTGGCGACATTGAGAGTTATGTCATGGCCGAGCCCGCTCTGGTCTTTTCTGGAGAACCGCCTTCCCGACTTGTGGCTCTGACGAGGTACACTGGCAACTGAAGCTCCCCTCCCGACCATCCGGAAAAGACAGTGTGAGGCGTCGGATTTCATGAGGTGGGTGTTTTCCAGCTTGTCATTGCTACCCATCCGCCCGCATACTATGTGGCTGACAACTTCAGCGACAGACCATCTGCATACTACCTGGTCAGCACTATGAGGCACCAATAGCTTACCGTGAACTATTCTAAATGCGCGGCAGTCGCCGTGCTGTCGGTCCTCTTGCTGTGCGCAGGCTGTGGCGCCGGTGGTGGTAGTGAGGTCGACACTAATAACGATCTGACCTCTGCTAATCTTGACACCAGCGATGTGCTGTTCGAGCCCGACCGTCTGCTGCAGGTTAGTATAGAAATGGACCCCGCCGAGTACGACATTTTGCGTCATGAAGGCCGCTTCTTTTCGCAGGTACTGGCCGGTTGTGCTGCAGACTTTGAGTACAGCCATTTCAAGGCAAGGGTATCGGTAGATGGCGTAATGCTGCCCGATGTGGATATTCGTAAGAAGGGTTTTCTCGGATCGCTGTCGGCCAGCAGACCGTCGTTCAAACTGAATTTTGATACCCATGAGCCCGGCCGAAGACTTGAAAGCCTGGAGCGAATGACTCTCAATAATAATCGCCAGGACCCAGGGAATACCCACCAGTGCATCACCTACGGGATGTTTCGAGCGACCGGTCTGCCGGTCCCGCGTTGCAATTTTGCTCAGGTCAGCGTGAATGGCCAGGATTTGGGTATCTACTCGCATGTAGAGAGCATCAAGAACCACTTTTTGCGGCGCAACTTCGGCTCTGACAGCGGCAACCTCTACGAGGCCCAACTGGGCGACTTCGGCGTACATACCAAGGAGAACTTTCAACTTAAGAACAACCTGGAAATCAATGATCGCTCCGATCTGGATATGGTGGTCTCGGCACTGCAGGCGGATGATGATAACTTGCCCGGTTTACTGGAGCAGGTAGTGGATGTAGATAAGTTCCTCAGCCACTGGGCGATGGAGAGCATCAGTGGTCACTGGGACTCAGCAACCGGTCTGGCAAACAATTATTATGTATACCGCGATCCAAGCACCGACCTGTTTCGCTATATCCCCTGGGGCACAGATGCGGCGATGGTAATAAATCACGGGTTTGCACCGCGCGCCGGGCCGCTGTATCGATTCACCGCTATCCCCGCCCGACTGTTTAAGATTCCCCAGTACAGGGATCGGTATTTAGATCGCGTGCTGCAACTTCTGGATGAGGTATGGGATGAACAGGCTCTCTATGATGAGGTCGATCGGATAGCTGATCTAACCGGCGTTGGAGACGAGGAACTGGCACAGGTGCGGGCTTTTATCGCCCAGCAGGAGGACCGGATTCGCGCGGCGGTGGCAGGTGAGCTGGAGCAGACTGAGTGGACCATCGCCGATCGCCCTGTCGTCTGCAATGAGGATAGACTGGTTACTATCAGCGGCAGTTTTAGTCACGGTCTGGGTTATTTTGAGTACACTAGCCAGGACGGGGATCTGCTAACGACTCCAGCAGTTGCGAGAGCTCCCGCGCTGGAGCCTGGCGTGGGTGTGTCGGGCGACAGCGTTAGCCTGACCCTGGCGGGGAACCAGGATGGGACGGTCCGACTTGCACTGATCTCGATAGAGGGGGCCGAGTTTGGTGCCGATGAAATTCGCTTTAGCGCAGATGCATCGACGCTCACTTTAATCGAACTCGGCGGACCGGGGGGATTCAGAATTATCGGTTTGGGCGGCGCAGGGAACATCATATTCGATGAGCCACCCGAACTGGACCAGTCACCGAGCCTGCATTTCTCCGCTGACCTATGGCTGCTCGGCGATGGCGGAATTGTACAATTGTTTGGAAATTAGCCACTGGCACTCATTCTGGAGCGTATTTACTACCGTGAAGATTGCGGTGAGCCTGGCAGATCGCATCGGCGGTTCGGGAATGGTGAGTTAGCGCGTTGCCTTAAGTGGTGCATGGGAGCGGTTGACGAGGTACACTACGCAGCTAACAAATTGAGGCACTTATAGTTCACCGTGGACAATTCTAAATGCGCGGCAGTCGCCGTGTTGTCGACCTTCTTGCTGTGTGTCGGTTGTGGCGCTGGTGGCGGTGGTAGTGAGGTTGCCACTAATAATGATCTGACTTCTGCTAGTCTTGATACCAGCGATGTATTGTTCGAGCCCGATCGCCTTCTGCAAGTTTCTATTGAAATGGACCCAGCCGAGTACGAATTGTTGCGCCAGGACGGCCGCTCCTTCCCGCAGTTTCTTTCCGGTTGTACTGCAGGTTTTGAGTACAACCATTTCAAGGCGACCGTATCGGTAGATGGCGAGGTGCTGCCCGATGTGGATATTCGCAAGAAGGGTTTTTTCGGATCGCTGTCGGCTAGCAGACCGTCGTTTAAGATGAATTTTGATACCCATAAACCCGGTCGTCGGCTAGAGAGTATGGAGCGAATGACCCTCAATAATAATCGCCAGGATCCAGGCAATACGCACCAGTGCATAACTTACGGGATGTTTCGCGCAGCGGGCCTGCCGGCCCCTCGTTGTAACTTTGCCCAGGTCACCGTGAATGGCCAGGATTTGGGTGTCTACTCGCATGTGGAAAGTGTCAAGAATCACTTTTTGCGGCGAAATTTCAACTCTGACAGCGGTAATCTCTATGAGGCCCAACTGGGCGACTTCGGTGTACATACCAAGGAGAACTTACAACTTAAAAACAATCTGGAACTCAATGATCGCTCCGATCTGGATATGGTGGTCTCGGCGCTGCAGGCAGATGATGACAACTTGCCAGGTCTATTGGGGCAGGTTGTGGACGTCGATCAGTTTCTCAGCCACTGGGCGATGGAGTCCATTAGTGGTCATTGGGATTCGGCAACCGGCAACGCCAATAATTATTTTATATATCGCGATCCGAGCACAGATCTCTTTCACTACATCCCCTGGGGCGCAGACGGGGCAATGGAATTAGATAACCTGTCGGCATCGGGCACCGGGCCTCTGTATCGATACACAGCTATCCCCGCCCGGCTTTTTAAGATTCCCGAGTACAGGGATCGGTATTATGATCGCGTGCTGCAACTTCTGGATGAGGTCTGGGATGAGCAGGCCCTCAATGACGAGGTCGATCGGATTGCTGAATTAACCGGAGTTGGGGACGAGGAACTGGCACAGGTTCGGGATTTCGTTGCCCGGCAGGAAGACCGCATCCGCGCGGCTGTGGCGGGAGAGTTGGAGCAGAATGAGCGCACTATCATCGATCAGCCCACCGCTGTTTGCAATGACAACAATATTGTCACCATCAGCGGTAGTTTTAGCAGTGGTTTTGGCTTCTTTGAGTACACCAATCTCGATGGAGATCTGCAAACGATCCCAGCGGTCGCGAGTGCGCCCTCGCTAGACGCTGGAGTGAGCATATTTAGTGGCAGCGTTAGCCTGACGCTGGCCGGGAATCTGGATGGAAAAGTCCGACTCGCACTGATCTCGATAGAGAAGGCCGAGTTTGGTCCCGGTGAAATTCAATTACACGGGTTTGCAACGACGCTCATATTGATTGAACTTGGTGGGTCGGCCGGGTTTGGAATTATCGGCGTTGCCGGCGATGGCAGCATCACATTCGACGAGCCGCCCGAAATGGGCCAGCGGCCAAGTCTCCATTTCTCCGCCGATCTTTGGCTGAGCGGCGATGTTGGACTTGAACAAGTGTTTGGAAATTAGAGATGGCTCTGGTCCTGGATCAAAAACGCTACTGCTCAGACCATGCGCGGATACGACTTGGCACTCATGAAGTGGAAGCGACGTGTATGCCCGTACTGCAGAAGTTCTCGAGCCACAGCCTTACCGAGCAGCTGGCGGTGAACCTGGCGGACCGCACCGACTCAAAATACTTAATGCCGATACGGGCATTGTCCCGTTTTCTCCAGGCACTGATCGAAGATCATACGGTGTTGCAAAGTGCGGAGCATCGTATTTTTACCTATGAGAATACCTACTTTGATACCCCTGGCTGGGATATGTATCTTCGTCATCACAATGGCAAGCTCAACAGGCGCAAATTGCGGTTTCGCCGTTATCACGAAACCGATATCTCCTACCTGGAAGTCAAACTAAAGAACAATAAGCAGCGGACCGTGAAAACCCGCATACTCTGGGACGATGAGAAATCTGTCGATGTGCCTACGCTAAATGCACAAATGGAGGCCCGGCTGTATGTGAATTATCGACGAATAACGCTGTGGAATCGGCTTACAGATGAGCGTTTGACACTGGATTATGACCTTCATTTTCTCAGGCCAGGCCAGGGGAAAGCGGTACAGCTGAGTAAGTATTTTATTGCTGAAATAAAACGAGAGGGCAAGGTCTACGGCTCGTCGTTTTTCAGAAATGCAAAGAACTATGGCTTTACACCTCTCCCGATCAGCAAGTACTGTGTCGGTGTTTGCCTGACAGATAGCGGTGAACTGAAGCGCAATCGATTTAAACCCTTGCTCAAAAAGTTGAGCGAACCCCAACATTCAGGAGAGTTGGTCGGATGACAGTCAGCCTTGGATCCTATTTTCTAATTCGCATGCTCATCAATATGACTGCCATTGTCGTGTTGATACGATTCGTTTATTTCAGGGTGTCCAGGCACCGGGCCTATGCCAGCTCTTTCATCCTGTTTGGTTTGGGTGTGTTCCTGGTGACCAGTCAATTGTCCTCGGTGGATATTTCCATGGGCTTTGCTTTTGGCTTGTTCGCCATTTTTTCAATGCTGCGTTACCGGACCGAGTCCATTACCATCAAGGAAATGACCTACCTGTTTCTGGTGATTGCGATCGCACTGTTGTCGGCAGTTGGCACAATGAGTCATGTGGAGCTGGCATTATTGCTCTGTGTCATTTGCGGTATGGCCTATATCACAGAGACCAGTCTCCTGTTGCCCAATCTTGAAGAGCGTACCGTGGAGTATGAGAAAATCGAAAATATCGTGCCTGCGCGGGAGGCAGAATTACTGCAGGACTTACGAGAGCGACTGGGTCTGGATGTTCGCAGCGTCGAGATAGAATCATTGAATTTTCTTCGGGATACCGCCCGCCTGAAAGTGCAATTTGTACCGCCAAAAGCCAAATGAATTACCGTCGAACTCGATTATTGATCGCACTGCTTTGTGCCAGTGCTACTGCATGGGCAGAAAAGGAACGTTTGGACGTCAGTGGCCAGGTGTTTTTGGATGGAGATTATTACGAGTCCTTCTGGAGTAAGGACGGTGATAAATCGACAACTGAAATACAGTTACGTAATGCCAGGGTGCAATTTGAATACGACTTTCCCAAGGGTTGGGAGGGGAAACTGCAGATTGACGCCGATACTGATTCAGACGGTCAGGATATCGACCTGGGAAGTGCCTATTTTCGCTACACCAAATGGAAATTTGCCGATATTACCCTGGGCAAAATGAAAGAGCCATTGGGATTGGAGCGTAACACTCGCTCCGCAAAACTGATGACGGTCGAAGGCTCCATGATGAGTACGGCCTTCACACCAGGTAAGAACTGGGGCGTGCATTTATACGACGCCAATAAGCGGCGACGGTGGGCGGTGGCGGCGGTGGTGGAAGACGATCAGGATAATAAATTCGAAGAGGATGAACCCATAGCCGTGACGGGGCGCTATACCTGGTCGCCGATCAACAGTGACCAACAGACCCTGCAAATCGGCGCTTCCGGCTCATTTCGAGACTGGAAAGAGAACATATTCCAGGTTCGTGATCGGGCCGAAGTGGGCAGCGCGGACAACGTGGTGCGCAGCGCCAGGTTCAGAGCCGACCGGCAGTCCCTTGTGGGCCTTGAAGGGTTGTGGCGCCACAAAAGCATGATGGTGCAGGGCGAGTACATAAATACCCGGGTCGAGGAGCTTGACGGACCCACCTGGAACTATAGTGGTTACTACATAATGGGTAGTTATCTATTAACCGGCGAGCAACGTCGATTCAAAAAGGGCTCATTTCGCAAGATCAAACCTCTGGCCCCAAGCGGAGCCTGGGAACTGGTGGCGCGGTACAGTTACCTGGATGTTCGCGACCGCGGTTTAGGCTCAATTGCCGCAGTCAGCACCCTGGGCGTGAACTACTACTACGGCAAGCAGGTCAAGGTCATGCTGGCCCTGCTGCATCCAGATATTTCGGGGAGCATTCGGCACGAAGATCCGGATGGTGATGCGGTGTCTGTGCGCGTGCAGTTTTTGTATTAGAAATGCATGTTGGTTACTCTAGCTAGTTCCCATCCAGAAACGCTGCTTTTTTCACTAGACATTGGAGACGACTGCAAAGGTTAGCTGTTTTGGACACCTTTGAGCTCGCCGAGCGGAGGCCTGTTTTCAGGGGTTGGAGGCACATGGATGTGCCGGAAAGCCTTGCCGCGCAGGGACGCGCGTCAAGGCGGGCCCGTGAAAACTGGCCGCAGCGAGGGAAGCCGAAGGCCGGGCGATTGTGTCCAATACAGCTAACCTTTGCAGTCGTCTCTATTGTTCATAGCTGTCTTAGTGAAAAAAAGTAGTGTTTCCGGGGGCCGGCCATCCGGATGCACACCAATTAGTCACCGGACAGCACTCCAGTAGTAAAAGAAGTGGTTGTCTATTGAGACAGTCACTATACTCCACAACAACGCACACCACCGCTTTCAACAGGCTCCATTAGCCGGGAGCAGGAGTACAAGATGGCCGA
>JABHWT010000037.1 GCA_018657645.1 Halieaceae bacterium
AAATGCGCGGGGCCGCCACTTTCGTCTACGGAGCCCCATTCCGGTGGGTAGGGATCGGCGGATAGTGACAGCGAGAAAGAAATGAGAAAGATCCATATGGCACCTATCAGTGCACCTGTCGGATCAGATAGTTCATTACAACATCTCACGCCTAAGTTGAGCATAGACGAAGCGGCCTTTGCTTAAATATAAGTGGGAGAATTATACCCACAATATGCAGCACTTATGCGTATTTTGGCAGCGATAGGAGCACCCAATGGTCAACTGACTTCGCCGAAAGAGGCTGATGTGCCTGGAGGTCAATTCGGCTCATCACTGGCTTGTTCAGAAATCTTGGAAATAGTCAGTATTAGAGTCTACAATTTAGTAGCCAATCTGAAGCGGAGCGTAATACCATGATTTCCTGGGAACTTGATGCGGATTCATACACCAACTGTAATTGCGCCTATGGCTGTCCATGCCAATTTAACGCCTTGCCCACCTATGGTAACTGTGAGGCCATTCACTCAATGGAGATAAAAACGGGCCACTTTGGTGATGTAAATCTCGACGGTCTCCGAGCGGTGTCAACATTCAGGTGGCCTGGCCCTATTCATGAGGGCGGGGGAAAAGCGTTCACTATCATCGACGAGCGTGCCAATGAAGCGCAACGTAAAGCGCTGCTGACTATTCTGTCGGGGCAGGAAACTGACCCCGGGGCGACCATCTGGAATGTCTTTTCGGCCACCTACGATGAAGTGATGGAACCTGCGTTCCTGCCCATCGACATAGAAATTGACATCGCGGCCCGCAAGAGCTCGGTTAGCGTCGAGGGCTATATTAAGGCCTCGGGGACGCCGATTCTAAACCCGGTGAGTGGCGAGGAACACCAGGCACAAATTCAGCTCAATAACGGTTTTGAATACTCTGTGGCTGAGATGGGGGCCGGAACGGCCACCGCCACCGGACCTATTCCGCTTGACCTGGTTGATTCCTACGGTCAATTTAACAAGATTCACATCAATAACCACGGGGTTATCAAACATTGATTGCTACGGGACGCCGCTCCCTTGATTCTTCTCTCTGGCAGCAACGCCTGCAAGCCTTAGGGCCATGGCGTTATTCAGAGGTGCCTTAACTTGTCGATGCCCGAATGAGTGTTTCCATAGCCTGTGCCGCCACCGAGAGGACCTGCTGCCGGCGCGTGATTATGCCCAACTGATGCGTGATGATGGGGGAGGAGACGGCGCGACATTGCAGGCCCATTTCTTCCATCTGTGCGCGACTGGTACTGGGTACAACACTTAGTCCCAGCCCTTCGCAGACCATGCGGCCAATGCTCACCAATTGATGAGATTCAAAGGCGGGTGTTAACGCCATCCCTTTCTTCGCCAGGGCCTGCTCAATCAGTGCTCTGCTTCCCGCCGGGCGCTGTAGGCTGATGTGCGGATACGCGAGCAGGTCGGGCCAGCGCAGTTGCTTCCTGGCAAGCAGTGGATGTTTGGGCGGCAAAATGGCGATAAATCGATCTTTAAACTGGGGCTGAAAATTGAGATCGGGTGCGTCCCCGGGGTCGAAGGTCACGCCCAGCTCACAGCGCCCCTCCCTCACCATATCGACCACGCTCTCGGCAATTACGTCGTGTACGGTCACATTGATGTCGGGGTATTGGCGGTGAAAATCACCGAGTATTTGTGGTAACAGGTTGGTGGTATAGGTGGGAATGGCGGCTATCTCCAACTTGCCGCGCCGCAGTGCGAAGTGGTTGCGCACGTCCTGCAAGGATTGCTCCCAGTCCGCCAGCAATCGCCGTACTACCGGATAAAACGCCTTGCCCTCCGGCGTCAGTGTTACGGAGCGCGTTGTGCGTGCCAGTAGCTTGCCCCCAAGGGCTTCCTCGAGGTTTTTAATGGCGATACTGAGCGCAGGTTGCGACAGGTGTAGCTGAATTGCCGCCTCGGCGAAGCTGCCGGTGCGGGCTACTGTGCAGAACGCGATGACTTGATTAATGGGTATGGACATTAATAAACATAGCTTATTAATCAATTAAAAAATACAACTTGATAAATATAACGACTTCTTGCACTCTGCGCAACACCGACCCAATCACACGTTAAACAGTAGGAGTATGTCGTGTCCGGATTTGACAAGGTGGTAACCAGTTACGAAGAGGCCATGGCCGGCCTTGAAGACAATATGACAGTCATCGCCGGAGGTTTTGGCCTCTGTGGGATACCGGAGAATCTGATCAAGGAAATTAAACGCAGGGGCACCAAAGGCCTGACTGTTGCCTCCAATAATGCAGGTGTCGATGGCGCGGGGCTGGGTTTGTTACTGGAAGACAAGCAGATTAAAAAGATGATTGCTTCCTATGTGGGCGAAAATGCCCTGTTCGAAGCACAGATGATGAGCGGTGAGTTGGAGGTTGCACTCACGCCACAGGGCACTCTGGCAGAGAAAATGCGCGCCGGTGGCGCCGGTATCCCAGCCTTCTACACGGCCACTGGCTACGGAACACCGGTGGGCGAGGGCAAGGAAGTACGTGAGTTTAATGGTAAACAGTACATTCTCGAAGAGGCGCTTTGTGGCGACTTTGCAATAGCCAAAGCGTGGAAGGCCGATTGCTACGGCAATTTGGTGTTCCGTAAGACAGCGCGCAACTTCAACCCGATGGCGATTACCGCGGGCAAGATTGCGGTCGTGGAGGTGGAGGAGATTGTCGAGGTGGGGCAGCTGGACCCGGATGAAATTCATCTGCCGGGTATTTATGTGAATCGCCTTATTAAAGGTACGTTTGAGAAAACCATTGAACAACGCACCGTGCGCAGCGCATAAGGAGAATTTGACATGGCTTTGACCCGCGAACAACTGGCTCAACGTGTCGCTCAGGAATTTCAGGACGGCTACTACGTCAACCTCGGGATAGGCATCCCAACATTGGCGGCTAACTACATTCCAGGCGGCATGCAGGTGATGCTGCAATCGGAAAACGGCCTGCTCGGCATGGGGCCATTCCCACTGGACGAAGAGGTGGACCCGGACCTGATCAATGCCGGTAAGCAGACCGTTACTATGATAGAAGGCGCATCACTATTTTCGTCGGCAGAATCCTTCGCGATGATTCGTGGCGGTCATGTGGACCTGACCGTGCTGGGTGCCTTTGAGGTAGATTGTCAGGGCAATATTGCCTCGTACATGATACCGGGGAAACTGATTAAGGGCATGGGGGGGGCGATGGACCTGGTTGCCGGCGCAGACAATATCATTGTTACGATGACGCATGCTTCCAAGTCCGGGCAATCCAAGCTACTCAGCGAGTGCACCCTGCCTCTGACAGGTAAAGGTTGCATTAAGCGCGTGCTGACCGACCTGGCGTTAATGGATATAGAGGGCGGAAAGTTCATTTTGCGAGAGCGGGCACCGGGTGTCACCATTGAGGAGATTGTTGGCCTTACCGAAGGTGCATTGATTGTCCCGGACGATGTTCCCGAAATGGTTTTCTAGCGAGAATACTCCTATAAAAGATCAGGGGCTGGCCATACCTTGTTCGAGTTGAAGGCGTGGCTAAGGCCCTGGGCACATAAGGGTGCAATACACAGAGCAATGGGTGGCTTATCCACTCGAATCATAGCGAGAGGATTTTTGCTGGTACTCAAATTGCTCAATGCCAGTATTTTTCCGCATTTCATCCGTTGCGGCCGCCGTGGTGTCATCCAGCGGGATTCCTGTTGAATCAGCAACCCGCGTAATGCCATTAAAGGCCGAAGCGACCGTGAGCACATCAGTCGTCTGTTGCAACCCCAGGGTAGCCGTCGCCTTTTCTCTCTCTAACGCAAGCGTATCCCACTCTCCCTTAATTAAAGATTCGGACAACTGGCGCAGCGTCTGACTATTGGGCACGCCGGCATCCGATTGATCATCGGTTACCGCATTGAGGTTCGGCATTGTTGCTTCGTTCTGTGCGCTCTCACGGAGCAGCATGGTGTGTGAAGTCGTTCAGTAAAAACACTGATTGAGAGCCGACACCCTTGAGGCAACGAACTCCGCTTGCCCCTGGGTAATGCTCAGGGGAATATCTGTGAGCGCATAGTGCGGTCTAAAGGTAGAGAAGAAGAGCGCGCCCGCGGCCGGAACCAGACCAAGGGATCTGACGATATTGGGAATCGCCGGCAAGCCAGTATCACTGATCTCCTTGGGCGCATCGAGGATAGGGATCCAGGCGCCGTCTTCCACTGCATCGGCATTGATTTCGCCGGAGGGTTCTCCCGGGCGAGGTTCTGGTAAGGGAGGTGGCTCAAGACCCACACCGCGATGCATGGTATCAATAATCACCGATGCATTGATGACGCTGGTTGCTTCGATGTAGGCCTCTTTCGAGATACCTGATGCCATCACACCCTCGAACACTGATTTAGTCATCCGGCCAGGATCTGTTCGTATTCTATGTATGTGATCTATAAGCGCATCAGGTAAAGTCCCTGGACCCCAGTGCTCGCCGTGGACCTGATTTGGCGAAAGGGCCTTCTTTCTTTCCTCGCAAAGGGGGCATTCCATTGCCGCTCGAGCTTCTGCAACGATGGCTACGCGCTCTTTGCCCGTCCAGAAGGCGCCAGCTGAAGATATCATCTCCCAGCTTTGCGTGTGAGCCAGTTTGAGGCTGTCCCTAAGCGGGTATTGAATGCCTTCGTACATAGTGATCCTTCTTGGTGCAGATGGATGCAGGTTTTAACCAAGTATAGGCTATGAGTGAATGTCCATCCAGCATACGCCTGGTTGCGCCGCCCACGGCCATTTCATGCTACAGCCAATTAGTTGTATCCGCATTAACACACAACGTTATAGCCACTAGTGAGCGGTGTGCTGGTGCTGTGCCAATAACACAACACAGTGGCCACCAATAGTGGAAGATATTTGAACTGCAGGTTCATCTGTATTAACGTGTATTTATGCCTCTTATTAGCGATTTACGATCTGCTTTGCTGCGCTGCTTATTGATACCCAATAGAAACCGATAGGCAGCCGTATGGACAGCCCCGATACTACCGTAGTGATTCCTTCGTGCAACCGGGGGGCACTGCTCGCTCAGACGTTGGCGTGCCTGGCTCCGCATATCATTCGTCATAACATGCCGGTACTGATCGGTGAAAACTGCAAGTGCACAAGGGACCTCAAGAAGACCGTCGAGACGCTAGCCAGGTTTTACGACCTGGACAACGTTCGACTATTAAATCTAACTGATCCCGGTTTTCCGGAACCATCAGCGACCAATCAGCTTCGAGCTATCGATTTGCTCTACGCACAAGTTAGTACCCCGTATATCTTTCACTGTGAGGATGACTGGTGGCTGGATGAATACGACTTCATCACACCATCGAAGCATATTCTCAAAGCGCATCCGGAGGTTACTATCGTCCGTATCACTGGAGATAAGTACCGACCACTTGCAGATCGCTCCAGCGACCAGACCATTATTCGACCCGGGGTACCGAACATCAGCTTTTGTTATTCAAATTATGGTGGGCCGGCAGGACTTTACGGCGCTTTTACATTTCATCCCGGGCTGAGAAGAACGGCCGATTATATTACCTACTATAAACCTTACGCTCGTTTTGCGGGCGAATTTGACATATCCGCGTACGGCCAGACACTGCGGCATCGCGAGGCCCTGCTGGAGCAGGCCTATGCTCAACACATAGGATTTGACCAAAGCGTCATGAGCAAACCAAAATTAGAGGCTTGAGTCAGCGGGCTTTGCTTAAACTAGGGCTTCCAGCAGGTGTCTGATTTCTTCGGGCTGCACTTCAAATTGTTCGGGATAATGCTCGACCAGGGATGGCGGCTTGTATTGAATATGCTCCATGCCAAGACGAGAGCAGAATGTAAACCAACCCCAGGGGCTAATCTGATCTGTAAACTCGATGACCCGGGTTCCGGGTCGGCAGAAGATGAGGTTGGACAGCGCACCACCGTGCGGACTAATGACGACACTGGAGTCGTGAAACAGCCAGGCCTGCTCCAGCGGCGAGAGGTTCCCATAGTCTTCGGACAGAAATTGAATACTTGAGAATCTATTGCTAAAGGTATTGCGGATCATATTGACGGTTTCACCGGCGTTTGACCATCGCCTGCGATGGGTGTCTCCCCGGTCATAAATCAGCAGTGATTGCTCAGTGAGGTTCCGGCTCGGGACGCTGTCAAAGCAGTTCCGAAATAGTCTACGGCGCATTTCGAGCAACACATCGAGTGGGTATAGGCCCTCGGACTGGTCAATATACCCACCAGGCTGACAAGGGGCTAAAGCTCCCCAATCGGCGGCAAAACGGTGGCGCATGTACTTGGGCATCAGCAGATGTCGAAAGAAAAGTGTTTCACCTTTTTTATCCGTGTCGGCAAAAAGCTCTGCCTCTGGCGATACAATATTCAATTTGTGGTGCATGAACTGGCACCAGTTGTTACTGCCATAGTTCCCGTCAACAGGAGCGTGATTAGCCAGGAAGTAGTGATCAGCGCAATAGTGGGATTTAGGTCTGCTACTGAAATTGTCCAGAGCGATAGAAAACAGGGCATCGCTCAAGGCATGTGCCGGGTTTATCATAGGAAGAACAAAAAGCACCGGTGCTTCAGTCTCGCTCTGAAGCATATTCGGGATAGAATCGGGCTGAACTGCCTCGAATTGTATCCAGGTGGCTGTAGCCTTGTCCTCATCGAGCACAGCGGGTAGCGTTGAGGTGTCTGTGAAAAACAGTACCTGAGTTCGTGATCGTGACGAACCATCAGTGCGGATTGCAACGTTGAATAGATGATACAGCCCGCGATCAACATCGGCATTAACTGAACTACGAGGTGCTATAAGGGTCACGAGTTAATAGCCCATTTGCCCACTTGAATCCGATCTTACTCTATGACTGGCTAGTGGGCCCGTGGTGCCGACCGGTTCCCGCGTACCAGTCGCCCCGGCATGGCGCCGGTCGCTGCCCCGGCATCATAGGTCAACACACCACTAACAAACGTCGCAATATACCCCTGGGAACCCTGAAACAGGCGTTTCCCATTGGCTGGCAGGTCATAGCGCAATTGGGCTTTACCGATTTGAATTTTGTCGTAATCAATAATATTAATATCCGCTTTCATGCCAACGCCCAGCATACCTCGATCTCCCAGGCCAATGGCTCTCGCGGTGTCGGCCGCCTGCATTTTCACAACTTGCTCCACTGTGAAACGCTCTCCTCTTTCTCTATCGCGGGTCCAGTAGGAGAGCATGTATGTGGGCGTACTGGCGTCGGCCAATATACAATTGTGCGCACCACCGTCGGCCAGACTAACCACTGTTCCCTCGGCCTCCAGAAACTCCTTTTGCACCGATAAATCCCCGCTGTCATAACCGTAAACAGGATAAAACAACATCTGCCTGCCCTCATCCTGAAGCATCAGGTCGTAGGTCAGTTCCTTTACGTCCACGCCCTCTCTGGCCGCCTGCGCAGCAACGCTTTTATCGGCGGTTGGCTCGTAGCAGGGCACTTCCTCCTGAGGAAACATCATCGTTGGATCACCGAACAGTTCCTGGGGATCCCCCAGGATTTTCTTCCGCACCTCGGGGTCCTGCAGTTTTTTCAATCGTTGGGGGTAGGGTAGATCGGCAATCTCGGCAAAGCCGGCGTGCCAACAAAAGGGGTGGTATGTACTGTCAAAGCCCATCACCATGTTGATGGGCCGGGTGGGCACGTGTGGTATCAACTGGGCGCCCTCTTTCGCTGCCTCCCTGACATAGGCCAACTGCTCTCGCGACTTGTCGTAATCACCGGGCTCTCTAAATACCACCAGGTAGTACACGGGGCGACCGGTGTCGATGGAAATTTGCTTCATCCAGTCCATTTCCGTACGCCACTCTTTAAAATCAGAAACTACGCCGAATATTCCTCCCTCGGTTCCCTTTAAAGCCCGGGCGATGCCAGCCAGCTCATCCACCTTGGCAACTGTTCCTGGTACAACCTGACCGTCACCGGTCACATGTAACTCGGTACGCGAGGTGGTAAATCCAAGAGCCCCGGCTTCCAATGCCTCCTTTACCAGGTCGTGCATTTGCTCTATATCTTGTTCGCTGGCTGGTTCATTGCGGAGCCCGCGCTCTCCCATGACGTAGCAGCGCAGTGGAATATGTGCAATCTGAGTGGCCACATCAATGGCTCGCGGCTGTTTATCAAGGGTGTCCAGATACTCGGGGAAGCTCTCCCAATTCCACTCTATCCCCGCATTGAGCACGTCAACCGGAATGTCCTCAACATCCTCCAATACCTTCATCATCAGCTTTTCAGCACCGGGCCTGGCGGGCGCGACGCCAACACCACAGTTGCCGATCATAATGGTAGTGACGCCGTGCAGAGCCGATGATTCCAGTTGTGGATCCCAGATGATCTGGCCGTCGTAGTGGGTATGAACGTCGACAAAACCCGGGGTAACCAGATGCCCGCCGGCATCAATCTCTCTTGTACCCGGTTGTGCCACCTCACCAACGGCGCGGATAATGCCATCAGATACTGCTACATCGCCCGTAAAGGCGGGAGCGCCACTACCGTCAATGATTTTGCCGTTGCGAATGACCAGGTCGTACATGGTGTGCTTCCTAGGTTGTTACTATGGGATGGCAGTGCCTCCGGTACGGGAGGTGACCATATGTTGAATTCTATGTCATATTCTATACTGTAAAGTAGAATTGGAAAAACTGAATTTCAGCTACTGTCACTGGTGTTGAGGAGTGAACAGAATGTTTGAGCTCGAAACTCACGACAACGTTGCTTTGTTGCGGATGGTACACGGCAAGGCCAATTCTCAAGACATTGAATTTTGCAATGGCATCATCAGTTAATTGGACAGGTTCGAAATCACTGCTACCCTATAATAGTGCAATAGAAAAATTATGGGAGAAGAGCCATGACTCGTCTTCAGCACCCATCAGTATACCGCGAGAATCGAGCTACATTGGGAACAAAAGGCAGGTTCTCTTCGCTTGCCTTTCTTTCGCCTTTGATTCGGATTCTGATACTTATTCTGACATCCAATATCGCCTCGGCCCATTTTGATGCCCCCGGGCCGCCGGCACTTACGGACCTCCTGGAGCTGCGCTCCCTTCGCTTTAATCGAAGTTTCGACGACGGTACCTTTATTGGTGATGATGAGTCGGAGATATGTATCCGGTTGAAGTGGACCCATTCTGATCATTCGTTGGGGGGGGGCGACCCGGGCGAGCCGGCATTGCAGATCCGCTGCTTTGAGGATGTCGACATGGGACCAGATCAGCCAACGGCGCTCGATCCGCCGTTTGTTCTAGTGGGAAGCGGCGGCGTTCAAAAAGTGCTTGCGTCGCCGCCCCATGACGAGTGCACTCCAAGTGCCTCCTGGCAACTTGATATGGAGGTGAGAGAGATGGACAGCGGTATAGCCGCTGTGATCTCTCTAATTGGGAGCGCCGTGGATCTCGCCTCTAAAGCCGGTGTACTCGGTGATATAACCAACCTGAATGTGTCGGAGGAAATGGAGGAGGTTGGCGCCAAGATGGAGGCTATACTAGGAAAGGAAATGCTGGTCGGCGGTACGGTTGAGACCTTTAACGCAGGCGACGGTGATCCCACTGGTGAAGTTACGCTCTCAGAGAACTTTGGCACCAATGATGCGGTTGGTTTCACCCTGGTTAAATCTGTTGAAGCTGTTCCCGGTGGAGATGCGAATTGCACACCCCCGCTGCCACCGCCACCGGTGGAGCCCACGGGTTGCTTTGAAGATGATCATCCGTTTACCAAGAACAAGGAGATGGGTGAGTTGGCATATAGGTATGTAGATGAGGCCATCGACCTTATCAACTCCCTTGAAGTAGAGACCGGAGAGACAATTTCAGTACCTATTAATGAGCTCAAAGCACTGGCTCGCGAGCTGGCTGCCCTGGTTGCGCGCATGGCGGCCGCATTGGCAGTAAGCGAGGCCAGTTTGAGCCCTTTCGTTTCTCCGCAGCTTCTCGATCAAACAGAGGGCTTGCTGAGCAGTGGAGACGCCTTGCGAGATGTTGCTCTGGTAAACGGCAATACGGCGCAACTGAGGCAAGCGAATGCCCAGTACAAGAGCGCTTTTGGCTTGTTGGCCCCGGCCCTGCACCCGGCGTGTGTAAGAGTTCAGCCTCCAGCCACTAATACAATCCCGGTGATGGGCCCATGGATGCTGCTTTTAGCTGCAGCACTGTTACTGATGATTGCTGGTTTGTGGACCCGACATAGTGCCATGAACCGATTGCGGAGCGATCGGTAGCTCTACCCGGTCCAGCCACGGTGCAATTGATTGTGTAGCAACTCAGGACTTAATCAGGAACTCGGGGCACTCCTTGATGATTTCATCCCACAGGGTTTGAAACGACAGCCAACCGAACATTGGACTTCCAAGTGCTGCACCGATCGCGGCAGCCGCGTCGTCTGGCCACACCTCATACTCCCCTGCCGCGGCTGCCAGTAGTTGAACGCGGCAGGCCTTTTCCATTGAAATGAACCACCAGGCCGCCTCATCCACCGAGGCCCCGGTGCTGAAGATGCCGTGCCCTACGTGGATGGCAATCTTGTTATGACCGACGGCCGCAGCAAATTGGTCAGCTTCGACTCTGCTGGTGGCCAGCTTGGGGTCTCGAACTATCGCCTGGTGGCCATGGAAAACTGCCGTGTCCTGGGTGATGGGATCCACGGGTCGACCAAATGCAGACCAGGTTGACCCATAAATGGAGTGGGCATGACATACCGCGTTGACCTCCGGGCACGCCCTGTGGATTGCTGAGTGCAATGCCACGCCCACTGGATTAACCGGTCTATTCCCTACCACTAAGTTGCCCTCGTGGTCGACCTGGACCAGGTCTGCTACCCGGATTTGATTGAAGGAGATGCCCACTGGATTCGCCCAGAATAAATCGGGGTTTTCGGGATCCCGTAGCGTTAAATGACCCAACAAGCCCTCTGAGAATCCGGCCCGACCAAATATGCGACATGCGCCAGCGAGTCGCTCCAGCGAATGCGCTCTTTGCTCTTCCACCGAGTCGAACTGGGGAGGGGTTTGTGTAGCGAAGGCAGTTGTTGCCTGCTGCGCCGCGTCTTTCATATTGGTCTCGCTCATACATCTGCTCCCAAAATGAGGTGGTCATTTATTCAAGTAACCGAAGTATAGTGCAGGTAAACCGCCTGCTGCGAGTGTAAATGCTGCTATTTCAGTAATCGGTGAAAGGGCATCTTAATTTTCCCCGGAGGCTAGTGAGACGCTCGAGTCAGTCGCTGGTCAAACAATGGGGCCTGTTCAGTCATGCCAGCGCGGTGCAAATCAATGGTCCGCAATAAGTCTGCCACCACCTCGGGCAACTGGCTGGAAAGATCGAACTGCTCTGCCGGATCCCTGCCCAGATGATAGAGGCGCGGCTTCTCATGTACAGTTTTTGTCGGCGGTGTATTGTAGGCGCCCTCGGAGATCAGGTGCAATTTGTAGGGCCCCTTACGCAGGGCATACAAGTGACCGCTACGATAGTAAGCAAGCGTCTCGCGCGGACCTTTAGCAGCGTGTCTCAAGGTATCACTGAGATCGTGACCATCCGATACAGAGGTCACTCCCGCCAGCGCAAGCGCCGTCGTGTAAATGTCCATGGTTGAACCGATATCGCTTACGACGCCGGGTTTAATGGAACCTGGCCACCAGAAAATGCCCGGAACACGCATGCCACCCTCGTAGGTAGTACCTTTACCTCCGCTCAACAGTCCTGCACTGCCCGCGTGGTGTTGCATGGAGAGCCAGGGTCCATTGTCGCTGGAAAATACTACCAGCGTGTTGTTTTCCAACCCCAGCTGTTCGAGCTTGCCAAGGACTTCACCGACGCTCCAGTCCAGTTCTTCAATGACATCGCCATAGCGCCCACCAAGGCTTTTTCCGGCAAAGGCATCGCTGCGAAAGAGCGGTGTATGGGGCATCGAGTAGGGCAGGTACAAGAGAAAAGGCTGATCTTGGTTTTGCTCAATAAACGCCAGGGCCTCACCCGTGTAACGTTGTGTGAGTGTGGACTGGTCTGCAGGTCGCTCGAGAATGCTGTCGGAGAATCCAGCACCGTCCCTTTTACTGCGAATCAGTGGTACGTTCCAGTATTCGCTCCGGGGGTTTAAATACTTGGGCATGCGGTCTGCCAACAATGTCTTCAAGTCTACGGACTTTCCCTGAGCGACAGGAGCGATGATTTGCTCAAAGCTCTTCTCTCCCACCCACTCCATGTCATTGGAATAGGGCAGTCCATACCAGTAATCGAAGCCATGCCGCGTCGGGTACGCCGACGGAGCGTCCCCCAGATGCCACTTGCCGATAATTCCGGTGGCGTATCCCCGTGACTTCAAACCCTCGGCCAGCGTGATTTCACCGTTGGGAATGCCCACAGTATCGCCCGGAAACATCACGTTAATGCTCCGGCCGTACAACCCCGATCGGTTGGGCAATTTGCCCGTCAGCAGTGCCCCCCGGCTCGGAGAACAAACCGGGGCTGCCACGTAGAAATCGGTCCAGCGCTGACCCTGGGCTGCCATCGCATCGAGGTTGGGCGTGCGATTATAGGGGTGGCCGTAACTGCCAAGATCACCATAGCCCAGATCGTCTGCAAACAGGATGACGACATTGGGTTTGCGTTGTTGGTCAGCATGGGGCTGACCAGAGTATAGGGCAATTAAGCACAGCAACCCGATTAACAGGCGATGGGGCATGAGGTTCTATCTCCAGTATGGGGTGTGATTATAAGGCTCGACAGTTCGATACCTTTAGGAACGGCTGGCCGGTGTCACAAGCAAACGCATGGCCCTGAAGACATTGCCATTCAGCACTGCCAGTAGAACATTCAGTGACTTAAAACTCAGTTTTCCGCCGCTAAACAGGACCATTGCCCGCAGTGGCATGTTGCCCGCCACTTCCTCAAACATTTTGTTGATTGTTTCGTCTGCTCCGGCAACACCCATTTGATCCTTGAACTGGGTAACGACTCTCGATCGAATCTTGTTTCCCAGCCAGGTCTCGGCAATTTCGTTGAGCGATGAGTTACTGTGAAACGGGCGCGAAGACTCCGGTGGTGGAATGGGCTTGCCCAGCCCGGCGGAGAATACCGGGTCCGACCCGATCAGTTGATCATCGAATCCAATGGGTGCGCTATCATTCGGGGGCTTGCTCGGGTGTTGTGAGGAATAGGTGCTTAGAGTCTGCGTCAGACGAATATCGCGACTCGAAGCGCCCACCCTAATTTCCACTTCTCCCGGTTCTACCACCCAGGTTCCTCTACCGATATCGAACAGGGCGAAGGCTGTATCGTCCAGTCGAAGCGTAACATCGCGTGTTTCACCGGGCTGCAGCATTACCTTGGCGAAGGCCCGCAGAGCCTGGGGCGGGCTGTGCAGGGTGGGTTTGCGACTGCCAACGTACAGTTGCACTACCTCTGCCCCTGGCACGCTACCGGTGTTTGTTAGCTTTAACGAAACCAGCAGCTCACTGCCCTGCTCGAAAGACTTATGGGAGAGCGCCAATGCCTCGTAGTCAAATTGTGTGTAACTCAGACCGTGCCCAAATGGGAAGAGAACGGAGGCGTCCGCCGCGTCGAAGTAGCGGTAACCCACAAAGAGTCCCTCTCGATACTGAACCTGCCGATTGGAGCCGGGAAACCATTGGTCGGAAAGCACATCCGACGGTTTGAGTGGAAAGGTCTCCGCCAGTTTGCCACATGGGTTTGCGCGGCCAAAAAGTAAA
>JABHWT010000381.1 GCA_018657645.1 Halieaceae bacterium
ACCCGTGGTGTTACCCGCCATAGTCTCACCTAGCCCTCATATAAAACCACCCATTATAGGCCTATCCGCCAAAGCTTGCGCTGCAATCTTGCAACTCTTTTGCGCTCAGCGCGAACACCCCGTGGCCACCATTCTCAAACTCAAGCCAGGTAAAAGGTACACCTGGGTATGCCGACTCCAAAGCAAGCCAACTGTTGCCAACCTCAACCACCAGCAATCCCTCGGGCTGCAGATAGTCTCGTGCACTGGCCAGTATCCGGTGGGTCAAGGCAAGGCCATCTGACCCCGAACCCAGGGCTGTCGGTGGCTCGTGATGGTATTCGGCGGGCATGGTTGCCAGGTCCAGTGCATTAACATAAGGGGGATTGCTGAGGATGAGATCGTATTGAACCTGCCCCACAGCACGGAACAAATCCGATTGTATAATCGACACTCTCTGTTCCAGACCCAGAGCCTCCGCATTCTGACGCGATAGCGCCAGTGCACCGGCCTGTAGATCCAGCAAATCCACATGCACCTGGGGCAAGTAATGCGCACACGCCAATCCGATAGCACCACCCCCACAGCATAGATCCAGAATACGCCGCGGTTCTGGGCCGCTATACCAGGGCTTGAATTGGCATTGCAGCAGTTCTCCCAAAGGGGATCGCGGCACTAGTGCCCGCTCATCGCAGTGGAATTCCAGCCCCGCAAACCAGGCCCGTTTCAGTAGGTAAGGCAGGGGCACACGATCCTCTATTCTGCGCTGAAGCAGTGAGGACAGCTGATCAAAAGTAGCCCGAGTGACTGCATGTGGCAGTACCTCGTCACCAGACTCAAGCGGTAATCCCACCACCGTCAGAACCAGTTGCACAGCCTCATCCCAGGGGTTATCAGTGCCGTGGCCAAAATACGCATCACTGTTTTCCAGGTGCCGGGCACAGTATTGCAGAGCCTCCCCCACCGTGGCCGGGATTTCAGTCTTGTCACTGCTTTTTTCCATTCTCCAAGTTTATCAGTTGTCCCGCAAAGATGGGGCATTTGCCTTGCCCCGATCCACTTGTTAATATCCTGCCCCCTTGCGGACCGGCTCTGGTGAGAGGTCCCTTCCGCAAACCAACGGAGACGAACTGGTGGAACAAAACTGGGCAAAAATTATTGAATCAATTGGGGAGGACCTGACCCGACCCGGTCTGGCAGATACACCCAAACGGGCGGCTGAGGCCTTCAAGTTTCTAACCAGAGGCTATCATCAAACTGTAGACGAAGTGGTTAACGGGGCGCTGTTCCCCTCGGACTCCAGCGAAATGATTCTGGTCCAGGATGTTGAGCTGTACTCTCTGTGCGAACACCACGTGCTGCCATTTATCGGCAAGGTTCACGTCGCTTACATCCCCACCGGCAAGGTGCTGGGACTGTCTAAAATTGCCCGTATTGTCGACCTGTTTGCGAGACGCCTGCAGATTCAGGAGTCGTTGACCATTGAGATCGCAAATACGATCATGGATGTGACAGAGGCATCGGGTGTGGGTGTGATCGTCGAGGCACAGCACATGTGCATGATGATGCGCGGCGTAGAAAAACAAAACTCGCTGATGAAAACATCGGCCATGCTAGGTGCTTTCAGGAACTCACAAAAAACCCGAGAAGAATTTCTTTCGCTGCTCCAAATGCGAAGTTAGTTTCCATCCGGAAGCGCTACTTTTTTCGCTGGACATTGGAAGTAGCTGCAAAGCTTGGCTGTTTCCAAATACGAAGTTAGCGTGGCTTTTCCCCTATGTGCAATAATTCGGCATGCAAGTGCTGTCTATCGGCACTGCGGGCAGAGGAATAAAGTAGCAGGCGGTAGTCTCCGGCATGTTTTATGGCATACACGCGATAGCGCTGCAAATCTTCTCGCCCGTAGAGGATTCGTTGACCAAAAATGCGATTGGCCCACTGTACTCCCTGACCGCATCTTCGCCCTTCACAACTGAAAAGGAGCTGGTTTTCGCCCGTTGCTTCTATCCGAGCAACCAACGCCTCGAACACCTCGAGGGAGGAGAACCCATTGATGATCTGCCAGGTATAGGTCCAGAGATGCCCATCGAGGCGCTCACTCTTCTTAAATCTCCAGGCACCCTGTATTTTCTGAATGGCACCCAACCCAATCTCATAGCCTACAAAGACGCCCTCGGAGTCTGCAATCAACCTTGAGTGGGCGAGACTATCAACCCGATCAAGTAGCGCCTGGGGTGCAGGCAATGCCTCTTCCTGACCAACGACAGCAGGGGAACAAAGCACTATAGCGAGCCCTAACACGCGTAACATGACCATAACCCCCAGATTCTGTATGCCGCCAGCAATTGATCTATCTACGGCCTGACACCCCTGGCAGTTCCTCGTACCAGCACCTCGTAGTTCGGTGGCAATGCCCAAAATAGGAATAATCATGACTCTGAACCCGTGATAATCTCGACACCAGCAACTCGATTCACCAACATCATATCATCCATCACCATCAAAACCGCTTCCGACTCGCCCGGAAATCCACTTGTCTACAGATAAACTGACCGCAAACACCCGAGTACGGCGATACACCCTCCCCGTTGCTTGTTGCCCAAGCAAAAAAAAGCGGGCACTAATTGCCCGCCTTTTCACAAGTTGGAACCTACGGGCCTGTTAAGGCCCGAACTCGTGCATCAGGATTCACTCAGCTGTATCAGCAGTTTGTTAAGCCGCGAAACGAACGATGCCGGATCCTCCAGTTGCCCACCCTCTGCCAACGTTGCCTGATCAAATATCGTAGCAGCCAGCGCTGTAAAGCGATCTTCGTCGGGCTCCTGATCCAGCATTTCCACCAGTGGGTGAGTGGGATTAACCTCGAGAATGGGCTTGTTCTCAGGCACATCCTGTCCCGCGGCCTCCATAATCCGGCGCATTTGCGCTCCCATATCCATATCGCCAACAACCAGGCAGGCAGGTGATTCCGTGAGCCGCCCTGTTGCCCTGACTTCTGTCACTTTTCCCTCCAGTGCCGTCGTCAGACGCTCTACCAGGCTCTCGCTGTCCTTTATAATTTTGTCCTGCTCGGCCTTCTCCTCATCGGAGTCCGTGGCCAGGTCCAGAGCACCCCGGGCTACATCCTGGAATTGCTTGCCGTCAAATTCCTGCATGTGGTTCATCAACCAGTCATCTACCCGGTCGGACAACAATAAAACCTCAATGCCCTTTTTGCGAAACACCTCCAGATGGGGGCTGTTCTTTGCTGTATTGAAGTTCTCGGCAACGACATAGTAAATCTTTTCCTGCTTGTCTTGCATTCGTTCCACATACCCGGACAGCGACTGATCCTCGTCTGCCTTGTCGGTATGCGTGGTGGCGAAACGCAAAAGTTTCGCTATTTTCTCCTTATTGCCGAAGTCCTCCGCAGGCCCCTCTTTCAAAACCTGCCCAAACTCCGTCCAGAACGTGGCGTAATCGTCATTGTCGGCCTTGGCCAATTTGTCCAGCATGTCCAGCGCGCGCTTGGTCAGCCCGGAGCGCATTGACTCTACCGATGAATCCTGTTGCAGGAGTTCCCGCGAAACATTCAGAGGTAGGTCATTGGAATCCACAGTACCCTTTACAAAACGCAAGTACATAGGGAGGAACTGCTCCGCTTCATCCATGATAAAGGTGCGCTGCACATACAGCTTAAGCCCACGAACAGCATCGCGATTCCACATATCGAACGGTGCCTTGCCCGGAATATATAGCAGGCTCGTGTACTCCAGCTTGCCCTCGACTTTATTGTGGCTCCAACTCAGTGGATTCTCAAAATCATGGGAGACATGCTTGTAAAACTCCTGGTACTCCTCGTCGCTGATCTCGGTTCGACTACGAGTCCAAAGGGCTGTTGCGGCGTTAACTGTCTCATACTCTATTTCTGGCTCAACCGCTTCCTCCTCTCCCTCGGCAGGTGGTACAGGTGGCTTGATCATTTTGACCGGAACCGAGATATGGTCAGAGTATTTTTTGATGACGCTGCGCACTCGCCAGTCGTCTGCAAACTCGCCGCAGTCAGTCTTCAGGTGTAACACGATAGTGGTACCACGGTCGTCTTTATCCTGATTCTCAATGGAGAAATCAGCCTCACCTTCCGACACCCAGAGCACAGCATGCTCTGCGGACTCACCCGCCTTACGAGTGTGAACTTCGACCTTTTCAGCGACGATAAATGAGGAGTAAAAGCCCACCCCAAATTGCCCGATTAGCTGGGAATCTTTCTGCTGATCCCCGGTAAGGGTCTCCAGGAAGGCCGCTGTGCCAGATTTAGCTATAGTCCCAAGATTCTCTATGACCTCCTCGCGGTTCATACCAATGCCGTTGTCGCTAAGGGTCAGGGTATTGGCTTCCTTATCGAGATCAACTTGAATTTGAAATTCGCCCTGCCCCTCCAATAAGCTGTCATCCGCCAGTGCAGCAAAACGTAGCTTGTCAATGGCGTCAGAGGAATTGGAAATCAGCTCGCGCAGGAATATTTCCTTGTTGCTGTACAACGAATGGATCATCAGGTGAAGCAGTTGTTTAGCCTCGGTCTGAAATCCGAGAGTTTCTTTGGATACATCAGCGGTCATAGTGGCCCCTTGCTGTTAAAAGGTTGATATAAGTGCGGAAATACATATGGGGGCCCAGTCAGGTTATTTCAAGGCCCTGTCACAACAAAAAAATCTCTCCCTGAAACCCAAAAAGCCCACTGGCGGTGGGCTTTTTGGGTTGTTTGCTCTCCTGGGGCTCTACCAGCCGGTTATCTCCGCCAATCCAGAGCCGATTTCAGCCAGGCTGCGGACCGTCTTGACTCCTGCGTCTTCCAAGGCTGCAAACTTCTCATCGGCGGTTCCTTTGCCACCGGATATGATAGCTCCGGCATGTCCCATGCGCTTGCCCTTGGGCGCGGTGACGCCCGCGATATAAGAGACAACAGGCTTGCTCACATTAGCTTTGATATAGGCCGCGGCCTCTTCCTCTGCAGTACCGCCAATTTCTCCAATCATTACGATGGCCTCGGTGGCAGGGTCATCCTGGAACAATGCCAGAATATCTGTGAAATTGGAGCCGGGAATGGGGTCGCCGCCAATGCCAATGCAGCTCGATTGACCAAAACCTGCATCGGTAGTCTGTTTAACTGCCTCGTAGGTCAGGGTCCCGGATCGAGATATGATTCCGACCTTGCCAGGCAGGTGAATGTGACCAGGCATAATACCTATTTTACACTCACCCGGGGTGATAACACCGGGGCAGTTAGGTCCGATCAGGCGCACGCCCAGTTCATCGCATCGCAGTTTCGCCTCGAGCATATCCAGGGTGGGAACACCCTCCGTAATGCAGACTATCAAACCAATGCCACCGTTGGCGGCCTCGAGAATAGAGTCCTTGCAAAAAGCTGCCGGCACATAGATCACTGATGCATCGGCCTCGGTTGCGGAAACTGCCTCCGCCACAGTGTTAAATACGGGCAGTCCCAGGTGTTGCTGACCGCCTTTGCCCGGCGTTACACCACCGACCATTTGGGTGCCGTATTCTATAGCCTGCTCGGAGTGAAAAGTTCCCTGGGAACCTGTAAATCCCTGGCAGATCACTTTCGTGTTCTTGTCTATCAAAATACTCATTATGCGGTTCCTCCTGCGGCGTTAACTACCTGCTCCGCAGCATCAATAAGGCTGGTGGCGGCTATGATGTTGAGCCCGCTATCGGCGAGCACTTTGCGACCGAGCTCCGCATTATTACCTTCTAATCGAACGACAACCGGCACTTCGACTCCGATCTCCTTAACTGCCCCTATAACCCCCTCTGCAATCAAGTCACAGCGCACAATGCCACCAAATATATTAATCAGTACGGCCTCTACCTTGTCGTCGGACAATATAATTTTAAAGGCCTCCGAGACGCGCTCTTTGGTTGCGCCGCCTCCAACGTCCAGAAAATTAGCCGGCTCGCCGCCATGCAATTTGACGATATCCATAGTGCCCATGGCCAAACCGGCTCCGTTGACCATACAACCGATGTTGCCATCGAGAGCTACATAATTCAGCTCCCAGCGCGCCGCATGCACTTCGCGGGAATCTTCCTGAGAGGGATCGTGCATTTCGCGCAGTTCTTTTTGCCGATACAGCGCATTGCCATCGACACCAATTTTTGCGTCCAGGCAGTGCAGATCACCCTGCTCGGTGACGACCAGTGGGTTGATCTCGATCAGGGCCAGGTCTTTTTCGACAAACATTCGCGCCAGCCCCATAAATATCTTCACGAACTGTTTAACCTGCTCTCCCTGAAGGCCCAATTGAAAAGCCAGTTCGCGGCCCTGATAGGGTTGCGCCCCAACCAGCGGGTCAATAGTCGCACGGAGAATTTTTTCAGGCGTCTCGTGGGCAACTTTCTCTATTTCCACCCCACCCTCGATGGAGGCCATAAAGACTATTCGTCGCGAGGAGCGGTCTACTACCGCGCCAAGATACAGTTCGTCTGCGATATCAGTGCATGACTCCACCAGTATTTTTCCAACCGGTTGGCCGCCCTCGTCGGTCTGGTATGTCACCAGGTTTCTGCCCAGCCAGTAGTGGGCAAAATCACTGATGTCATCCTTGTTCATTGCCAGTTTGACACCACCTGCCTTGCCACGCCCTCCGGCGTGGACCTGGGCTTTAACAACCCACTTGCTCCCGCCAATCAAGTCTGCCGCCTCGACCGCGTCGTGGGGATTGTCCACCGCGTAACCCTTTGAAACGGGCAGTCCATACTCGGCAAACAATTGTTTGCCCTGATACTCGTGAAGGTTCATTTACTCGTCCGTTTATTTACTGATAAAAAGAAACGGTTATTGATAACACAATAACCTACTCGGTATCCGACAGGCGCCGGGGTGTTTTTTATGCGGCACGCCCATAGGATCTACTTGCGTTTGTTGCGCGGTTTGCGGTTGGCAATATGTATTGCATGTCCTTGCACCGCCAGCGCAGCTTCGTGAACAGCCTCCGATAACGTCGGATGCCCGAAAACCGTTAAGGCCAGGTCCTCTGCACTGGAGCCGAACTCCATAGCAATAACCACCTGCTGCACCAGGTCAGCAGCATTTGAGCCGACAATATGACAGCCCAGAATTCGGTCCGTCTGTGCCTCGGCTATTAATTTAACCATACCTTCGGTTGCATTGGCAGCCACGGCCCTTCCACAGGCAACAAAAGGGAAAACGCCTGTATTATAGTCTATGCCATCCGCCTTCAGCTCTTGCTCGGTCTTCCCCACCGATGCCACCTCCGGATGGGTATAGATCACCGAGGGTATGCAATCGTAGTTCATTTGTGCTGGATTGCCCGCAATGCGCTCCGCTACCATTACGCCCTCTTCCGACCCTTTATGGGCCAGCATCGGGCCACGCACAACATCGCCAATCGCATAGACATGCGGGGCTTCTGTTTCACAAAAGTCATTGACGTAAATAAAGCCGCGCTCATCCAGCGTAACGCCGCTGTCATCTGCCAGTAGCGATTCGGTCAGTGGCCTGCGACCAACCGCCACAATCAGTTTGTCAAACTCAATGCTTTCCTCGCTGTCTATAGTGCTATAGCTGACAGTTACCTTGCCGTCTTTTACCTCGGCCTTGGTAACTCTGGTGCCCAGGCGGATATCGAGCCCTTGTTTCTTGAGAATTTTCCCCACTTCTTTGCTAATCTGGGCGTCCACCATGGGTAAGAATTCATCCAGCGCTTCCAGTAGCACCACCTCAGCGCCGAGGCCGCTCCATACGCTACCAAGCTCCAGGCCAATTACACCGGCGCCAATGACGCCCAGTTTCTGCGGTACGTGATCAAATGCCAGAGCACCGGTTGAATCAACGATGTGATTACCATCGAGCGGGGCCGGGGGAATTTCCACAGGGACAGAGCCCGCTGCGATTATAACATTGCCGGCCTCCAGAACCTGAGTGTTTCCCTCGCTATCGGTCACCTCGACATTGCCTCCGGCGAGCACCCTGCCCGTCCCGAAAATAGATGTCACGCCATTGTGTTTGAACAAACCTGCAATACCATCGGTAAGCTGCCCCACAATTTTATCTTTTCGAGCAATCATCGCGGGAACGTCCATGACCGGGGCGTTAACACTAATTCCATGTACTGCAAGGTGGTCTCTGGCCTCTACATACTTGTAGCTGCTATCCAAAAGTGCCTTTGAGGGAATACAACCAACGTTCAAGCACGTGCCACCAAAAGTCATTTGACCTTTTGTATTTACCCATTTTTCTACACAGGCTGTGGACAGCCCAAGTTGCGCCGCCTTGATGGCGGCAACATAACCGGCCGGACCAGACCCGATTACTACTACGTCAAACTTCTCAGACATGACATCTCCAATATAAAATAAGCTACAACAGCGGCGCTCTGCATCGATCAGATCTGCAATAAAATGCGCGCCGGATCTTCTATTAAATTCTTGATCGTTACCAGAAACCGCACTGCGGTTTTGCCATCGATCAATCGGTGATCATAGGACAAAGCCAGATACATCATCGGCAGAATTACCACCTCCCCGTCAACGGCCATAGGCCTGTCCTGAATTTTATGCATACCAAGAATGCCTGTTTGCGGCGGATTGAGAATGGGCGTGGACATCAGTGAGCCAAAGACTCCCCCGTTGGTCACAGTAAAGGTTCCACCGGTCATATCATCGATAGTCAATTTACTATTCTGGGCACGCTGACCCAGGTCGCTAATCTGTGCCTCTACATCGGCCAGGCTCATAAAGTCGGCGTCTCGCAACACCGGCACTACCAGACCATTGGGAGCCGAAACAGCGACCCCCACATCCTGGTATCCATGGTAGACCACGTCTTTGCCATCGATAGAGGCATTAACTTCCGGAAAGCGCTTCAGCGCTTCACAGGCCGCCTTAACAAAAAAGCCCATAAAACCCAGTCGGGTGCCCTTGTGAACCTCCTGAAACTGGTCCTTGTACTTGCTCCGCAGCGCCATGACCGGGGCCATATTCACTTCGTTAAAGGTTGTCAGCATCGCCGTCTGCTGCGACGCATCCAGTAGACGCTCCGCAATTTTGGCCCGCATACGCGTCATTGGAACGCGTTTTTCAATCCGTTCGCTGGTGGGACCCGTCGGACCCGAATCCGCTACCGACACCGCCGGCGCAGCTGCAGGCGCTTCTTTCGCACCCTTCATATGATTGAGGATGTCCTCTTTGGTAATCCTGCCGCTCTTGCCGGTACCAGTAATCTGGTCGACATTCAGCCCGTGCTGTTCGACCAGTTGACGTGCAGCCGGACCCAGCAGTGCTGCTGCGCCCGCCCCTTCCGCTGCCCCCGCATTACTGTCGGAGGACGTGTCTGAAGCCGCAGTTGGAGTCTTGGTCTGAGGGTCGGCGTCAGCCACGTCTCCTGGCTCCAGGATAGCCAGCTTTTGCTCGCTCTCAATGGTTTCTCCGGCAGCCACGAAGATCTTTGTCAGCACCCCACTGTCGGGCGCCACGACCTCCATTACAACCTTGTCGGTCTCGATTTCCACAATAAGCTCGTCGCGAGACACTGACTCCCCTTCCTGCTTATGCCACACGGCAATTTCGCCATCAGCGATTGACTCTGGAAAAGCGGGTGCCTTGATTTCAATAGCCATTTCGTATCCTTGGCGAAATGCCGATTAGAATGAGTAATCCATGCTCACGGTAATGCCAGAGCCTGGTTGATAAATTTCTCCTGTTGTTCCAGGTGCAACGCCATATAACCGGCGGCAGGGGCCGCGGATGCATCGCGCCCCACATAGTCCAATGGGATTTTTTTGTTGTGGCGGCCTAAAACACGCCGCATATGGTGTTGACTAGCGTACCAGGCCCCCTGATTTATCGGCTCCTCCTGACACCAGATTGCCCCGTTAAAATTTGGGTACTGACTGAAAATCCGTAAAAGCTCGGCCTCCGGGTACGGATACAGTTGCTCCAGCCGGAGAATTGCTATGTTGTCTATCTCCCGCTCACGACGCGCGGCGCGCAAATCGTAATATACCTTGCCACTACACATAATCACTCGCTCGACCGCCGATTTATCCAAATCGTCGGTCTCATCCAGCACATTGCAGAAGTGACCACCTGCGAGTTCTTCTATTGTTGAAATTGCCTCCTTGTGGCGCAACAGGCTTTTCGGTGACATAACAATAAGCGGCTTTCGCAGGGGACGAATGGCCTGTCGCCGGAGCATGTGGTACACCTGTGCAGGCGTCGTCGGAACACAAACCTGAATATTGTGTTCTGCACACAGTTGCAAATAGCGCTCGAGCCTTGCGGAGGAGTGCTCCGGTCCCTGCCCTTCGTAGCCGTGCGGCAGCAGCATGGTAAGGCCGCACAGCCGTGACCACTTATGCTCTCCGCTTCCGATAAACTGATCGATGACCACTTGCGCCCCGTTTGCAAAATCACCAAACTGGGCCTCCCAGATCACCAGCCCCGTGGGCGAGGTAGTGGCGTAGCCATACTCAAATGCCAACACTGCCTCCTCGGACAAAAGAGAGTCGTGAACCACAAATTCAGCCTGATGCTCGCCGATATGCTGTAGCGGAATATAGGTACTGTCTTCCTTTTGATTATGTAGTACTGCGTGACGGTGAGAAAAGGTGCCACGGCCCACATCCTGGCCTGTCAATCGAACGGGGTAACCTTCGTTCACCAGTGAAGCGTAAGCCAGGTTCTCCGCAAAACCCCAGTTGATCGACTGTGCTCCGGCCGCCATTTTTCTCCTGTCCTCAAGAATTTTTGTTACCTGGCGCTGCAGCGGAACGCTGTCCGGGGCAACGTTTATATCGTGAGCCAGTGATTGCAATTCGTGAATCTCGACCCGGGTGTCACATCCAAGGGTCCACTCGTGGCCAATGTAGGGCGTCCAGTCTACAAACATCTCGGCATTGGGGGCCGACACCAGGCTACCAACTATTGGTGCGCCCCGGTCCAGCGATTCACGGTATCCGTCCATCAGGGCCTGGTCGTGCTCGCTGCTGAGAACACCCTGGGCAATCAATTTGGCGGCGTACAGATCGCGGGTGGTTTTGTGGCCTCTTATTTTCTTGTACATCAGGGGCTGAGTGACCGAGGGCTCGTCCGCCTCATTGTGCCCCCGGCGGCGGTAACACACCAGGTCAATGACCACGTCCCTATGGAAGTCATTGCGAAAATCAACCGCCATTTCAGTAACGAACTGGACAGCCTCCGGATCATCTGCATTGACGTGAAAAATAGGTGCCTGCACCATCTTCGCTACATCCGTGCAGTACTCGGTAGAACGGGCGTCTTCCCTCAGGCTGGGGGTAAAGCCAACCTGGTTATTAAGTACGATATGAATGGTGCCGCCCGTCCGGTAGCCACGAGTCTGGGACATCTGGAACGTTTCCATGACCACGCCTTGTCCCGCAAAGGAGGCGTCACCGTGAATAACAATGGGCACAACAAGGTAGCCTGCTTCGTCACCGCGCCGATCCTGGCGGGCTCGAACCGAGCCCTCTACTACCGGGGATACTATCTCGAGGTGCGACGGGTTAAACGCTAGCGCCATATGCACTTCGCCGCCGGGAGTCATCACGTTAGACGAAAAGCCCTGGTGGTATTTCACATCACCGGAACTTTCGTACTCTCCCCGCCCCTCAAATTCAGCAAACAACTCGGAGGGATTTTTGCCAAAGATATTAATGAGAACGTTAAGCCTGCCACGATGCGCCATTCCTATGACGATTTCTTTGGCACGATATGAACCACATCGCTGAACCATCTCGGATAGCATGGGAATCAGGCTCTCGCCGCCCTCGAGGCCGAAGCGCTTGGTCCCCGGGTACTTGGATCCAAGAGATTTTTCCAGCCCATCGGCCTTGATCAGCCGTCGCAACAGCTTGATTTTGACCTCATGGCTATAATCCGGGGCAGAGCGCACCGATTCCATGCGGTGCATTACCCAATTTCGTTGCTCGGTATCGACAATGTGCATGAATTCAGCACCCACCGTATGACAGTAGGTGCGCTCCAATGCCTCGACAATCTCTCCAAGCGTGGCATCCGCTTTACCAATATGCATATTGCCTGTTTGGAAAACAGTCTCGTTATCCGCTCGGGAGAGCTGGTGAAAACCCAGCTCCAGATCTGCCACCTGCTCCCTGATGGCCAATCCCAGGGGGTCCAGGTCGGCCACCTGGTGGCCACGATGGCGAAATGCAGATATTAACTGCATTACTTTTACCTGCTTTCGCTCATACTCTGTCGCCTGCGAATCCTGCGCAACGGTGGCCTCGGTTCGAACCCGCATCTTGCTTATTTTAGCAAAGTGCTCGCGAACAGCGGAATGAGGCACATCCTGAATCTGGTGTGCAGATGATTCTACCCGGGGCAGTTTGTCAAAATACTCGCGCCATTGCTCGGGCACTGCATTGGGATCGATAAGATAGGACTCGTATAAGTCCTCTACATAGGTAGCGTTGCCGCCAGCAATGTGCGAACTCTTCCAAAGGAGTTCCATCGTGCTATCTTGCATTTTGAGCTTTCCTGGGCATTTGCTAGCCGACACTGCGACGTGTTGAACCCTGAGTGTAACAGTACCGCAGTGGAGTACCTACAGTATCGTTGCGGTCTCCCGGCGATCGACTACTTCAAACGCCTTCATCCGAACAATAATTGATGCAAATCAATATATTAGCGCTACTATCTAATGTCAAATAGCACGCTCAAGCAACAGGTTGCGAATGTGGCCAATGGCTTTGGTCGGATTCAGGCCCTTGGGGCAAACGCCAACGCAGTTCTGTATACCATGGCAGCGGAACACGCTATAGGGATCATCCAACTTCGACAACCGCTGCTCGGTTGCGGTGTCTCTACTGTCGGCAAGAAACCGATAGGACTGTAGCAGTCCTGCAGGTCCAATAAAGCGATCGGGATTCCACCAGAACGAAGGGCAGCTAGTTGAGCAACAGGCGCAGAGGATGCACTCGTAAAGACCATCCAGCTTGGCGCGCTCCTCCGGCGATTGCAGGCGCTCGATTGCCGGAGGGGCGGAGCTATTTTGAAGATAGGGCTCCACTTTTTCATACTGATCGTAAAACATGCTCATGTCCACCACCAGGTCGCGAACGACAGGCAGACCGGGCAAAGGCCGAATCACCAGTTTGTTGTCGCGAACCGTTTCCGACAGCGCGGTGATACAAGCCAGGCCATTTTTTCCATTGATATTAACCCCGTCGGAGCCACATACACCCTCTCGGCAGGATCGGCGGAATGCCAGTGTCGGATCCTGCGCCTTAATCTGCTCCATCACATCCAGCACCATCAGGTCTTTGCCGCCAGAATCGAACTCAACCTCCTGGGTCCAGGGTTCCTGGTCTGTTTCGGGGTTATACCGATAGAGACTTACTTGCAACATATTCTGACTACCCCTTTAGTAGACGCGTGCTTTTGGCGCGAATGTATCGACCGTCTTAGGCTCAAAGTTAACAGCGCGCTTAGCGACCTGTTTGTCGCCGGGACTGTATAGCGAATGGCACAGCCAGTTCTCATCGTCGCGCTCCTGATAATCGTCTCGGGCGTGCGCTCCGCGACTTTCCTTTCGCTCTTCTGCTGTAATAGCGGTAGCCTCAGCCACTTCGAACAAATTGTGCAGTTCCAACGCTTCTATCCGAGCCGTGTTGTAGGCCTGACTCTTGTCGGACAACTCTGCATTGTCAATTCGACTGCGAAGCTCGGCTAGCTTCTCTATACCCTGCTGCATGAACTCGGCATTTCGGAACACTCCGAAATGGTTTTGCATGATGTTTTGCAGTTCCTTTTTCAATCCAGCCACATTTTCTCCGCCGGTGGAGTTATTCAGCTTGTCCAGCCGGGACATGCCCTGCTCGATGTCGCTGTCACTGGCATCGCGCATCACTATGCCATCTCGTAGCGCATTTTCGATGAAAAGCCCGGATGCGCGACCAAATACCACTAGATCCAATAGCGAATTACCGCCCAGGCGATTGGCTCCATGCACCGAGACACAGGCCACTTCACCCACCGCATAAAAGCCGGGGATGATCTGGTCATTGCCCTGGGCATCCAGCGTCAATGCCTGGCCATTCACATTGGTGGGAATGCCACCCATCATATAGTGGCAGGTCGGTACCACCGGCACAGGTTCTTTCGTTGGATCCACGTGAGCAAAGGTTTCAGATAACTCGCAGATACCTGGCAGCCTGCTTAGTAATACGTCCTCGCCCAGATGGTCCAGTTTCAGCAACACGTGGTCACCATCGGGGCCACAACCACGCCCCTCCAGAATTTCCTTGACCATAGAGCGGGCCACCACGTCGCGACCCGCCAGATCCTTGGCATTAGGTGCATAGCGTTCCATAAAGCGCTCGCCGTCTTTGTTTATCAGGTAGCCGCCCTCGCCTCTACAACCCTCCGTCACCAATACGCCGGCACCGTGAATGCCAGTGGGATGGAACTGCCACATCTCGATGTCCTGTACCGGAAAACCGGCTCGCAGGGACATGCCTACGCCGTCGCCGGTGTTAATGTGGGCGTTGGTAGTAGAGGCATAAATGCGGCCTGCACCACCGGTGGCGAATACGGTTGCCCTGGATTTCACATAGACGGTCTCTCCAGTTTCCATACATATGGCAATAACACCCACCACCGCGCCATCTGCGTTCTTCACGATATCGGTGGCATACCACTCGTTGAAAAACACCGTATTATTCTTCATGTTCCCCTGGTAGAGGGTATGAAGCAGTGCATGACCCGTGCGATCCGCTGCCGCACAGGTGCGCGCAGCCTGTCCGCCCTCGCCAAAATTCTTGGACTGACCGCCAAATGGTCGCTGGTAAATGCGTCCCTCTTCGGTACGAGAGAATGGCATTCCCATGTGCTCTAGTTCATATACGGCTTCCGGCCCCACACTGCACATGTACTCGATCGCATCCTGATCACCAATATAGTCCGACCCCTTGACCGTGTCGTACATGTGCCACCGCCAATCGTCATTGGGGTCGTCACTGGCAATTGCACAGGTTATCCCCCCCTGGGCAGATACTGTGTGAGAGCGCGTGGGAAATACCTTGGTAATCACCGCAGTCTTAAAGCCAGACTGTGCCAATTGCAGCGCAGCTCGCATGCCTGCCCCGCCGCCCCCGACGATGACACCATCAAATGATATAGTACGGATAGACCCCATTCTCAATATCCCCATAAAATCTGGATGCCCCAGACAACATACGTAAACAGCGTGATCGCGCACCCAACTTGCAGTACAAAGCGCAACACATTACCGGCTGCCCCCAATAGGCGAGCGGTTACATAGTCGGACAATACCACCCACATCCCAATCCAGGCATGAACGGCCAAAGACAAAAGCGCGCCGAGACTAAAAATTCGCATCCAGGTCTGGCTGAAAAGCATTTTCCAGCTATCGTAATCGACTCCGTTGCCCACAACCCAGGCGATAAATAAAAAGTAGGCCAGTAAAATAACAGCACTCACACGCTGCATCAGCCAATCGGATAACCCAGAGCGGCCCATTGTCGTTATTGCAGTTACCATATCCAAACCCCCGCCAATATGATCAGCACCAGGGAGATAACGAGCGAGAGTTTAGCGCCGCGCATACCGCCCTCCATGGTCTCACCTATTCCCATATCCATGAGTAAATGCTTAACGCCCACGATCAGGTGGTAAATGCAACCCGAGACGACGGCCCAAACAATCAGCTTCGGCAATGGGCTTGCCAGCAAGGCTTGCAGGGCGGCAAAACTGTCCGGGCTTTTGAGGCTCGCATCAAGCGCCCAGATAAGGACGGCCATGCCGACAAAAATGAAAACGCCCGAGGCGCGGTGAGTTATGGATACCAGGGCCGTCAAGGGCAATTTTATGGTACTCATATCCAGATTTACAGGGCGCGTGTCTTTCACAGTAGGGGTACCATCGCTGTAACCTTATAAGTCGATTAATCGGATTGGCCCGAGCCAAAAATATCAAGTGGCATATTGGGATATATCACGTCAAAACGCGCGAAAATTATAGGCAGTAATGCGTTCAATTACAATCCGAGCGGGCAATAAGAGCCGACCCGACCGTATTGTCTCAAAAATCGCCGATCTCCTCGTATCGTGATAAGGCCATATCCACGTAGATCCTCACTGTTTGACCACAATTAGAGCCAGATCAATTGACAAAATTCTCAGAAACCCTATAGTTGGCAGCCCGATCAGTCACCGCACAGGACCCCCTATGAGTGAAAAAAAGGCCTCCCTAAAAATCGAAGGAATTGACGAGGTTATTGAGCTGCCAATCTATGGCGGCACACTGGGCCCCGAGGTCATCGATGTGGGTAGTCTCACCAGCAAGGGCATGTTCACCTATGATCCAGGATTCGTGTCTACCGCGGCCTGCGAGTCTCAAATTACGTTTATCGATGGCGGCAAGGGCGTACTATTACACCGCGGCTACCCCATTGAGCAG
>JABHWT010000126.1 GCA_018657645.1 Halieaceae bacterium
CCGAGCCAGCAGGTTATAGGCCACCGGAATAGCCAGTAGCGTAATCACGCTGGCAGTGGCGACGCCGCACATCACCACCACCCCAATGACCATACGCGCCTCGTGACCGGGACCACTGGACAAGACCAGGGGCAATGCGCCCATCACCGTGGTCAACCCGGTCATCGCTATCGGGCGCAACCGGGTCGAGGCGCCCATTAGAATAGCCTGCTCAAAGGCCTCACCCTGGTCCCGCAATTGATTAATAAACTCGACGATGAGAATGCCATTTTTAGTGGCCAGACCAACTAACATGATCAACCCCACCTGGCTGTAAATATTCAAGGTCTGATCAAACAACAGAAGTCCACCTAGCCCACCAATTAAGGCAAGTGGCACCGTGAGCAGGATAATGAAAGGGTGTACCAGAGATTCAAACTGGGCAGCCATAACCAGGTAGACTACCAGCAGGGCCAGCACAAAGGTGAACACCACGCTGCTACCCGCGGTTTTATACTCCAGGGACTCCCCCTTGTAATCAAAGCTGGCCTCGGCGGGCAACTCGCTACGCACCAGGTTTTCGAGATAGGCCAGCGCATCGCCCAGGGCGTAGTCCGGCGCCAGGCTGGCCGAGAGTGTGACCGCGCGCACCCGGTTGTAACGGTACATCTGGCCTGCATCAGCCTGCTCGAACAGGGTTACCAGGTTTGACAGCGGGATCAACTCGCCAGTGCGGGAGGAGCGGACGTAGATATCCTGTAGGTCGGTAAGGGTTCGCTGAGCGGCGTGCTCTCCCTCCAGAATAACGTCGTACTCCCGCCCACCCATTACAAAAGTAGTCACCCTGCGCGACGCCAGCAGGGTTTCAAGGGTGCGACTGATATCTATCAGGCTTACGCCCAGGTCACCTGCCCGGTCGCGGTCTATGGCAACCCGTAGCTGCGGTTTGGTGGGTTTAAAATCTGTGTCAACTCCACGTAAACCCGGATTCTCTGCCACCTTGCTCAGCAGTATTTCCTGCCATTGTGCCAACTCATCATAGGTGTTGCCGCCCACTACAAACTGTACTGGATTATCAGTCCCACCTCCCAGGGAGCGAGGTGCCCTGGCGTGGATGGTTGCGCCGGGAATATCGGACACCCGAGTGCGTACATCCTGGAGGATAGTCTGGGTGTCGCGTCGGCCGCTGTCCCAGTCCCCCAGCACTATAATCGCGTAAGCTTGATTAAACGCACTGCGCCCTGGGGCCCGGATGAGTAGTCTTTTTATATCGCCACTATCCACCAACGGCATCAGACGCTGCTCCACCTCAAGTGCCTGTTTGAGCGTATATTCGTAGGACGAACCCTCTGGCGCAAGCGCCATGACAAACAGCATGCCCCGATCTTCTTTTGGCGCATACTCCTGCGGCACATGACGGAACAACCAGACGCTTGCCACCACACTGAGCACCAGGACCACCACTGTGAGCAGGGGCATATGCAACAACCGCCGCAAAATGGCGCGGTAAAGCGCCTCCATTTTACCGGAAAGACGTTCGACGGTATCTGCCAGCGGATTATGAATAGTGTCGGCGCGCAGCAGGCGGGCGCAGATGACCGGAACAACGGTCAGGGCAACAAGGCTTGAGAAGCCCACGGCCACTGCCATAGCCACGGCGAATTCACTAAACAGACGGCCGATATTGCCCTCCAGCAGGGTAATGGGCACAAAAACAGCGATTAACACCCCGGTGGTGGCGAGAACGGCAAAGCCCACCTGCCGACTTCCGCGGTAGGCAGCCAATAGTGGGCTCTCGCCCTGTACCAGCCTGCGGTGGATGTTCTCCAACACCACAATACAGTCATCCACCACCAGGCCGATGGACAGCACCAGTGCCAGCAGCGTTAGCAGATTGATACTGTAATCCAGGGCATACAGTAGTGTGAACGTGGCCACTAAAGAGATAGGTACGGTTACCATAGGAACAACCAGGCTGCGCGGGTCTCCGAGGAACACAAAGATCACCAGTACTACCAGCGCGGCAGCGATGAACAGGGTCTGATACACCTCTCCTATCGCGGCCTCTACAAATATCGAGTTGTCCATGCTTCGCACCAGGTGCATGCCTGCGGGCAACTGCTGGTTGAGGCGGCGTATCTCCGCCTCGACCCGCCGGCTGACAGACAGGGCATTGGCAGTACTTTGTTTGACCACGCCGATACTGACAATGGGCTTGCCATTGCCGCGAAACATGCTGCGGTGTTCAGCACTGGATAGCTCGACCCGCGCCACTTCCCCCAACCGGACCAGGTGACCGTCAGCACCGCGATGTATCACTAACGCTCTAAAGTCATCGGTGTTGGCATAGGAACGCTCGACCCGGATCACAAAATCCCGCTGCAGGGACTTCATGGTGCCGGCGGGCAGCTCGATGTTTTCGCGCCGAATGGCGCCCTCTACATCGGCGACCGTCAGTTGCCTTGCCACCAGGGCGTCTCTGTCGAGCCAGATGCGCATGGCATAGCTCTGGCCGCCGCCGATACGAATTCTGGCCACGCCTTCCAGGGCGGCAAACCTGTCCTCCAGGTAGCGGCGCACAAAATCGGTGAGCTCCAGTGTATCCATATTAGGCTCGACAAGGTGAATCCAGTACAGCACCGACTCATCATCTTCCGCCTTCAGTACTTCCGGCGGCTCCGCCTCGTCGGGCAAGTTGTTGAGAATACGCGACACCCGATCGCGGACATCGTTGGCTGCGGCATCTATATCCCGGCCCAGGTGGAACTCCATGCGAATATTGGAGCGGCCATCCCTGCTGGTGGAGTTCATACTTTTAACACCGGATATACCGGCTATTCTGTCCTCGATAAGTTCTGTGATTTTGTTTTCAACCACCGCGGCATTGGCACCTGGATACACGGTCCGAATAGAAATAATGGGGGGGTCTATATCGGGATATTCTCGCAGCGGCAGGCGATCGAACGAGATGACACCGAAGGCAAACAACAGCGAGCTGACTACCATTGCCAGCACGGGGCGTTTAACCGATGTGTCTGAAATCCACATATCAGGATTCGACGATGGCAATAGAGGCCGAGTTTCCGCGCAGGTGGGACACACCATCGCGCACTATTTTATCCCCTGCCTCCAGGCCGGATACAATCTCTACCCAACCCGGTTTTCGTCCGCCAATTTCCACTACCACGCGCTCTGCGGTATCGCCTCGAATTCGCCACACGTAGTGCGTTGTTGAACGCGATACCAGACTTTCCTCTGGCGCCAGCAAGGTTTGTCGTTGTTCTCCCTTTAGCACAACCTGCATCAGCAACCCCGGCTTCAGGAGTCCCAGGGGGTTGTCCAGACTCGCGCGCCCAATCACCGTGCGAGTGGCCGGATCAACCCGACTACCTATTGCAGTGAGCACGCCCTCAAACGTTTGTTCGTAGGCCGTCGAGTGGGCCGCTATGCTCTGTCCCAGCTCCAGAAACCGCAAATAGGTCGCAGGCACAGAAAAGTCCAGGCGCATGCGTGAAATATCATCGAGGGTTGTAATAACCTCACCGGGTTTGATCAATGCCCCGACGCTCACCTGACGCAAACCCAGCACGCCGGCAAAGGGAGCTCGAATGGTTCGATCTTCAATACCGGCCCTGGTCCGCTCGATTCTAATACGGGCGATTTCGACAAGGGTCTTGCGCTGATCCAGTTCGGTTAATGCAACCTGGTTGTTGCGCGCGAGATTCTCCAGCCTCGCCACCTCGCGCTGCTGCTCCTTGAGCATCTCCTGCCCTTCTCGTAAGCCGGCCTGTTCTTCATCTTGTTGCAGGGTTACCAGCCGCCGCTGTTTGTTCACTGCCTCACCGTCGTGGAAGTGCAATTCGACGATTGTTTCAGCAACACTTGGGGTGATGTCAACCGACTCCCAGGCCCGCAGCGTACCCAGCGCGTTAACCCGGCTTTGAAATTCCCGAGGGACCATATTCCAGGCTGTAACACTGGCAATCGATAGTTCTTGGTCCTCTTCCTTGGGTCCACTACGGTCGGGCAAATACAACAAACCGCCGGCCAATAATGCCACCACCAGAACCGCGATTAAGAACACTCGCATTAACTTTTTAACTCCTCGAGATAGTTATCGAAGCCAATTGTACCGAAATTGGCGCCTGCCTGCCCTATCTGAGAACCATCGGTACATTGCCGTCGAGAAATGGCACCGGTCTGTCCTATATGAAAACAGCCTCCACAATGCTGTCAGGTGTGAGCAGCGTCCTGTCTCAAAATAGGGTACCATCTGGCCCATCCAATAATCCCCCGAACAAACATCCCCATAGGAACAATCCATGAAAGATCTATTTTCAATAACAGGAAAAGTGGCGTTTATCAGTGGCGGCTCCCGCGGTATTGGCGAAATGATTGCCGCCGGCTTTCTCGCCAACGGCGCCAAAGTGTATATCAGCTCCCGCAAAGCCGATGTCTGCGATGAGACCGCCAGGCGACTGGCCGACACCTACGGCGGCGAATGTATTTCAATACCAGCGGATCTCTCAACTCTGGACGGCATTGAGGCTGCAGTTGGCAAGTTTGCTGAGATGGAGCAGCAACTGGATATTCTGGTCAATAACGCCGGCGCCTCCTGGGGCGCGTCACTGGATGAATTTCCCGAAGTAGGCTGGGACAAGGTCATGGATGTCAATGTCAAAGGCGTGTTTTTCCTGACCCAGAAAATGTTACCCCTGCTGGAAAAAGGTGCCACCGCAGAGGACCCCGCCCGAGTCATCAACATTGGCTCGGTGGATGGCATCAAGACCCCTTCTTTCGAAACGTTCTCCTACGCGCCCTCCAAGGCCGCCGTCCACCACCTGACCCGCAACCTGGCTATGCACCTGACCAAGCGCAATGTCATCTGCAATGCCATTGCCCCGGGCCCGTTCCCGACCTGGATGCTCAGTACCGGCATCGGCGGTGGCGGCGACACCGATCTAGACTGGTCTGTCGTCGGCCAGCAAAATCCACGCGGCCGCGTGGGTTCTGCCGAGGATATCGCCGGCCTGGCCATTTTCCTGAGTTCGCGGGCTGGCGCCTATACAGTTGGCGAGGTTATTACCTGCGACGGTGGCATTGTCGCTTGTTCCTGAGCGACTCGGCCGGTCATTGTTTGCTAGATTGGAACCGTATATGAACGAAGCTAGTTTGCCAGAAATGTCGCTGGTGGAAGCGATTCAACAGCGCCGATCGGTACGTGGTTTTCTGGACACGCCGGTCCCTGAGCAGGTCATTGACCAGGTATTGTCTCTGGCTCAGCGCGCCCCCTCAAACTGTAATACCCAGCCCTGGAAAGTCTATATAGCCTCGGGCGCGATGCGCGACTCGCTGCGTGAAAAATTAGTCCAGAGGGCAATGAGTGGCGCCACCTCCCAGGCGGACTTCAACTATAGCCACAAATTTGAGGGGGTGTATCGGCGACGACAGGTGGAGTGCGCCACCGAGATGTATGGCGAAATGGGAATTGCCCGGGACGACAAAGAGGCCCGAATGCGGGCCGGCCTGCGCAATCTCGAACTGTTTGACGCGCCGCACGTGGCATTTATCGGAATGGACAAAAAGTTTGGCACCACGATTGCCCTCGATGTGGGCATGTACGCTCAAACCCTGATGTTGAGCCTAACCGCCTTTGGCATCGGGTCCTGTGCCATGGGCAGCCTGCGCCATCAACCCGATATCGTTCGCGAGGCATTTGGTATCGATGACTCGATCGGCATTGTGCTGGGTCTTTGCTTTGGCTATGAGGACAAAACTGTAGCGGCCAACAATACGCGAGTGGGCCGCGAAACAGTGGCCGATACGGTGGTGTTTAAAACCTAATTAGTCGGGTAGTAATCATGCGCGATGGGCGGGAGATCGGCGATAAGATTATCCCGTACAGCGCTCTGGACAGCGACAAACCGAAAGACCTCTGGGCCTGGCTGGACCAGACCAGTGCCGACACCAATGGCCAGTTTCTCGCGATACCACACAATTCAAATATCAGTGCGGGCAAGATGTTCCCCCTGCAGGACAGTGTGGGAGCGATTCTTACACCCGGATATGCACAAAGCCGCATGCGCTGGGAGCCACTGGTTGAAGTCACTCAGATCAAGGGTGACTCGGAGACGCATGCCGGTTTGTCTCCGACCGACGAATTCGCCGACTTCGAGACCTATGATCATCTAATCGCGGCGGAGGGTGCCGAGTCAGAGTTGATATTCACAGATGCCTTTTTAGGTGGATTAAGTGAGGGCGATCGCACCTATGTCCAGAGAAACCCGGAGCGGATAGAGCAGGTTGGAAATTATGCCCGCAGCGGCTTGCTGTAGTGTGGACCGACGCAGGGTTTGATCCTGCGATTTCCGCGTTTTACTATGTGCGCGTGCTACAAATCCTATTCTCCCCTTTGCAACCCGCTGTGATATTCTCTAATTCAGGTTCCACCTTTTTTTGCGGATAGACCACCCCGCGCGAAACAGGCTAAAGCTCGCGAGGAGGAAAAAATGACAACAATGTACAAGGGCCTTCACTCCCTGTACCGGGCGATAAGATCTTTTCTTACAGTCCAGGGCTACTCCCCTCTATCCGAGCACCGGGAGCCTCTGCCCCAGGGAAGCCTGTCGTACTATCGGGAGATGATGTTTCGTTACAATCTCGCCCTGCTGGTCAGCTTTATTTCAATCAACATTGTCGTCAACGCATATGCCCAACGCTGGCTTCTCCTTGGCATTGAAATATGTATTGCACTGATTGGCGTTCAGTCGATCAATGCAAAAATTCGTGGCGGTCGAGCGCTCGCGACACCAATCCTCTATGTCTCACTGGTCTCACTGCTGGCGATCTATGCGCTCTACACCATTGGCCCTAGAGATCTGCCCTGGATTTTCTTCTGTCTGCCCATGGTTCATTTTTTATTGCGCCGCACTGCAGCCTGGGTGATGAGCCTGTTGATAGTGCTTGCACTGGCGCATTTTTCACTCTCGCATTTCTCTCTTAATAATACATTCGTCATATTGCAGGTGGCCGTCGGAATCAGCCTCCTCATGGCCTGGTTTGTCTACATTCTGGAAAAACAGGATACGGCCTTGCGGAGGATGGCGGTCGTCGACCATCTAACCGGCGCCTACAACCGGCGCCAGTTTGAATCTGATATGGCCAGGTCTCGTGCACAACTGGAGCGCTATGGCACACCAACATCGCTGTTGATGTTGGATCTGGATTATTTCAAATCCATCAATGATGAATTCGGGCACGATGCAGGAGACCGCGTGCTCAGGCGAATAGCAAAATTAATCGAGTCGTCTACCCGGGCGGTTGACGGTTTGTACCGTATCGGTGGCGAGGAATTTGCTCTGATTCTTCCCAACACGCAATTGCAACCCGCCATGGCGATAGCGGAGAACATTCGTTCACTCATAGAGGGCGCCGATATCATTAGCGACCACCCGATCACAGCAAGCTTTGGTGTGGCTGAACTTCACCCACAGGAAAGTTACAAGAAGGTGATAAAACGTTGTGACGAGGCCTTGTATACAGCCAAGGCCGAAGGGCGAAACCGGGTGGTGAGATTGAACGCGGAAGAGCTGTCAGGGTAGAAGCTTGCATCGAAGCCCAGCACATCATAGACGAAGTCCTGGCTCATCTTCGCAAGAGGGAACATACCCACCCTGTCCGGCCATGATCCCTTCCCCTGAAGGCTGAATTCGCACGCAAGCCGGAGCTGCCATGGCATTACTCAGCGCTCTACCCTAGCCTCCAGCGGTTAACTGCCCACCATCGATGACCATACTCTGTCCGCTCATAAAAGCACCGGCAGCGGATGCCAGGAACACCGCGGCACCGGCAATTTCATCGGGCATACCAATACGCCGTAGTGGTGCGGTGCTGGTCACGCTCTCCAGAATGTCGGGGTTTTCCCACAGGGCGCGGGCAAAGTCGGTTTTAACCAGTCCCGGGGCTATGCAGTTAGCGCGGATATTGTGTGGTCCGTATTCGGTGGACAAATTGCGCGCCAGCTGAAAGTCCGCCGCCTTGGATATGCCGTAGGCACCGAGCATCGAAGACCCTTTATATCCGCCCACCGAGGAGACAATGATGACCGTGCCATCCTTGCGCTCCACCATCTCCGGCAGCACCATGTGGCTCAACCAGATATTAGATTTGATATTGACGTCTATTATCTTGTCAAAGGCATCCTGGGGCATATCCGCCGAGGGGCCAAAATACGGGTTTACCGCCGCGTTGCAGACCAGAGAATCAATCTTGCCCCACTTCTCTCTGGTTGCGGCAACCAGGTGCTCCAGTTGATCCCGGTGCGAGATATTGCAGGGAATGGCCGCGGCCACCTCGGCGCCCTGAGTCTCATTGATGGAAGCCGCCACTGCCTCGCAGGCATCTGCCTTGCGGCTTGAAACCACGACTTTGGCGCCGTGTTGTGCCATTCGCTCGACAATGGCCTTTCCTATACCCTTGGTCGAACCGGTAACCAGAGCGACCTTGCCGCTCAAATCAAATAAGTTGTCCATTAATTTTCCTCAGATTATGTAGTGTTCGTTAAGGCGTTGCATGCCGCCTATCCAGCGATCGTAATCGTCAGTTTTGCGGCGCATATAGGTGAGAACTTCCTCGTGGGGAAGCACCAGGAACTGCTCCGCCTCTATGCTGCGCAAACAGGCCAGGGCGCAATCTTCGGGCTCGATCATGCCATCCACAGCGGCGACGCCATCCTCCTGGTCGGCGGTCATTGCCGTGCGTACCGACTGGGGGCATAACACTGAGACCTTAAGCCCCCGCTTGCCGTAGGTGATGAGCAGCCATTCCGCCAGAGATACGGCAGCATGTTTGGTAACGGCATAGGGCGCGGAGCCGATCTGGGTCAGGAGTCCCGCCGCAGAGGCAGTATTTAATAAATACCCACCGCCACGCTCCAGCATTCGAGGAACCAGGTGACGAGAGACATAGACGTGCGCCATCAGGTTGATGTCCCATATCCGCTGCCAACTTTCGTTGTCGACCTCCACTCCGCCTGCTACTCCAATGCCCGCATTGGAACAAAACAGGTCGATAGCCCCGTGATCCCGCTCTACTGTTTCTATCAGATTTTCGATGTCGGCCTCGCGGGACACATCCACCTCAAAGGCCAGGCCACTAATCTCCTCGGCCACTGCGCGAACCCCCGGCCCATTGTAGTCGGCACAAACCACCAGACTGGCGCCCTCGGCGTGGAACAAGCGGGCCAGCGCGCGACCGATTCCACTGGCGGCCCCGGTGACGACTACGATTCGATTTTCTACTTTCATAATTCTGTCCTGTTCAAAAAGCTGGCGCTGTTTCTAAAAACTGAAGTTATCCCGGGCGAATGCATTAACGGTAGCATCCAGTATTTCCGGGGTGGGCAGTATGCAGGACACGATATTGGTGTGAATGCCGGCGTCCGCGTAGTCGCGCATCTGCTGCTGCACTTCCTGCGCCGGGCCCAGCAGACCAATTTCATCAGCCAGTTCATCGCTTAGCGCCGCTGCAGTACGCTCCCGGTCTTTAGTTGCCCAACCCTCGCGTATTTCGCGAGCGGCATCCTCGTATCCTGCCCAGGCCAGGAAGCTGTTGTACACGGGCGTTGAATAGTAACTGGAAAAGGCAGCGCGAAACGCGTTGCGGGCCGCGGCCTTATCATCAGTTACCGCTACCATATGGCGACACACCACCTCCACATCGGCGGGGTCTTTCCCCGCGCGCTCGGCGCCGATAGCGATATGTTCCATAATTTTGGGTAGGGCGCTACGCGGGAACAGATTCAGAATGACACCGTCGCCAATTTCAGCGGCCAGCTCCAGCATTTTGGGGCGTAGCCCTGCCATATAAATAGGCACGGGGCTGGTAACAGGACCCTGCTGATATCCCCTGCTATGCAACACGCTGCCCTGGTACCGGGTTTTCTCTCCCCCCATCATGGTGCGCAGCAAGGCCATGGTATCGGTCATTCGGCTCAGTGGTTTTTCAAATTTCAAACCGTGCCAGTTTTCTATAATGGCGTGACTGGAAGTGCCCAAACCCGGCACAAATCGGTTGGGGTAGGACTGGCCTATCACCGAAAACGTGCTGGCCAGCACCGCCGGGGTGCGGGTAAAGACGGGAACAACCGCTATGCCCAAACGCACGCGCTCGGTGGCCTCCAATATCATGGGCGACAGGGTCAATGCATCCAGGCCGCCAGCATCGGCCAGCCACAAATCGTCGTAACCCAAGGCCTCGGCCCGTTTTGCCAGATCGATGGTGTCACTCACCTGTGCTGAAAAAGCAGGTAGCGACATGGCTGTTCGTTTGCGGTGACTCATGACCGTTCCTCAAGTGTGGGATGTTGGATGCCGGGCTATCTAACAGGCAAAGCTCCCCGATTGCAATACCAACATTGCATTGCCTATTTTTCGATCAGTCTGCATCACCCTCGTCATACTCGGGCTCCGACCACCAGGGGTAGAAATCGGGAAGGTCCTGGGAGGGGCGTAATTCAAACTGCGGGGGGCGCTTGTCGAGGAAACTCTGGACCCCCTCGTGGCCATCTTTGCTGGCCCCCATATAGTTGACGCCAGCCGAATCAATCCGATGCGCCGCCATCGGGTGCGAGGCGCCGAGCATGCGCCACAACATTTGCCGCGACAGAGCCACCGACACACCACTGGTATTGTCTGCTATTTCTCGCGCCAGTTCCCGGGCGCGGGGCAACAGAGCCTCGGGGCTGAGCACCTCGGATACCAGACCACCGGCCAATGCTTCGTCCGGGCCAAAAACGCGTC
>JABHWT010000036.1 GCA_018657645.1 Halieaceae bacterium
AAATCCCCCAAGCACTAGGATTGCAGACCCGCTCCGACAAGAAATCCTGCAGCTATCTGAGCTGCTGGACTTTACCTCTGCAGCTACGCTGGCCGGCCGTAATTCTCCGCATCCAAGAAATCAGTCCTCATGCCTAAGGGTCATGGTCATCAAAATAATCGACGCGATACACCCTCCCACCAGTAATTTGAAACCACCATCCCAGCCAAAAGCATCAACCGTATAGCCCATAGCGATATTTGCTACCACCGCCCCGCCAAGGTAACCGAACATCCCGGTAAACCCAGCAGCCGTTCCAGCGGCTTTCTTTGGGACCAGTTCCAGAGCATGCAATCCTATGAGCATAACAGGGCCATAGATTAAAAATCCAATGGCGACTAAGGCAGCCATGTCGACGGATGGGTTTCCAGGCGGATTGAGCCAATACACCAGAACAGCGAGTAGCACTAACAGCATAAACAGAATGCCGGCCGGCGCTCGGCGCCCGCCAAACATGCGGTCGCTAATCCAACCACAAAGCAGGGTTCCCGGAATGCCAGCCCATTCATATAAAAAGTAAGCCCAGGAACTCTCGTCGACGGTGAAACCTTTCGCCTCACTCAAGTAAGTGGGTGCCCAATCGAGCACGCCGTAGCGGATGAGGTAAACAAAGGCATTGGCAAGGGCGATGTACCAAAGCAACTTATTGTTCAAAACGCTTTGCAGGAATATCTCTTTTCCAGAGAACTCCTGCTCGTGGGTTTCGCGGTAATCTATTGGGTAGTCCTGCCGGTATTTCTCAATTGGAGGCAAACCGCAGGATTGCGGGGTGTCGCGCATTAGCACGAATATTAATACTGCCACCACTGACGCGACTGTCGCCGGGACATAAAAAGCACTATGCCAATCATTGAACCAGGCCATTCCCAGGATAAAGAGAGGCCCGATCATGCCACCCCCTACATTGTGGGCCACGTTCCAGACTGACACGGTCCTGCCTCGCTCATTACCTGAGAACCAGTGCACCATGGTTCGTCCACAAGCTGGCCAGCCCATCCCCTGTGCCCAACCATTGACAAAAAGCAGGATAAACATGGTTGTGATGCTTGCTGTGGCCCAGGGCGCAAAACCGAAGATAAACATTATAGATGCGGAGACAACTAAACCAGCCGGCAGAAAAAAGCGTGGATTACTGCGGTCCGACACACTGCCCATAAGGAACTTGCTCAATCCATAGGAAATGGATACAGCAGATAGAGCAATGCCAAGTTGCCCCTTGCTGAATCCCTGTTCCTCTATTAAAAAGGGCATTGCCAGAGAGAAGTTCTTGCGCACCAGATAGTAGCCGGCGTAACCAATGAAAATGCCTATGAACAGGCGCCATCTCAGGTGCCGATAGCTCGTGTCAATTTGCTCATCAGGCACTGGTGCCAGGTGTGGAGCTGGTTTAAATATCCCATACATAGAGTAGACCTTTGCAGTGATTCAGGAGCCTGCCGGGTTTAGCATGGGCTAGCTGGGTTGGGTTTTGATCGTAATGATCGGTCAAGCCCGACATGAACCAGAAATTATTATAGCCTTCAGGCGAATTTGCCGCCGGTAGGGTTTGGGCGGCACCTCCAGCACTGGCAATCTACGATAGGGGAAAGGGCTATAGCAAGCACATTTTTTAGTGGCAGGCATAATTGGTCAATCGGTACTATGATAATATTGCCTGAGTATCTTACTCAACGTGGAGAAAACGGAGCGTGAATGAGGCTTAATCAGCTAGTAGGTTCCATTGCCGAAGCAGGCAGGTCGCTACTCAACCGCAATCGGCTGGGAAGTCGATCCGTCGAGGAATTGTGCGTCGAACTCTGTTCAAGCAAGGGTGAGGCTATGGGTACCGCGATCGCCCAGGAAGTGGTCGATGCCTATCAAAAAATGGACCATGCCCAGAAGCTGGATTTTTTTAGGCTACTACTCAGCAATTATAACTCCGATCGCGAATCAATTTTGAGCTGTGCGCAGGCCTACACAGAAAAGGACGATGTGGCTTCTTTTCAGGCGCTTTGTATCGCCGTGGAAGGAACGCGAAAAGATCTCTTTCGTAGTTTTAATATGGCGCCTGATGGTACCTCCACCCTGGTAAAAATGCGCGAGGACCTAACCCGATTAATAGCCGGACACAGCGAATTGAAAGCCATTGATATCGATCTCTTGTATTTGCTTAAATCCTGGTTTAATCGAGGTTTTTTGACCCTGGAGACGATCGATTGGCACACGCCGGCCCATATTTTGGAGAAACTGATCGCCTATGAAGCGGTACATGAAATGCAGGGTTGGGAGGACTTACGGCGGCGCCTGGCCGATGACCGGCGATGCTTTGCTTTTTTTCATCCCGGTCTGCCCGATGAGCCGCTGATTTTTTTGCAGGTGGCACTGGTCAAGGGGTTGTCCGGAAACGTGCAGGAATTATTGGCCGAGGCGGATGTACAGGATAATGACAAGGGGTTTGATACTGCAATTTTTTACTCTATCAGTAATTGTCAGGAGGGGTTGAAGGGAATTTCGTTCGGTAATTTTCTAATCAAGCAGGTAGTGATGGAGTTGCGAAAGGAATTACCCCAGTTGAAGCGCTACGCCACACTGTCACCTATCCCTGGCTTTCGTCGCTGGCTCAGCAAAGAATTGGCCAAGGAAGACTCGGCCTTATTACAAGCAGAGGACAGAAAAATACTGGCGTACCTGGAGACTGACGATTGGCACACGGAGCCCGGCTGCACGGAGCCGCTTAAGCCATTATTAATGAGCCTGTGTGCGCACTATCTGTATTATGCTAAACGCGGCGAGCAACCACAGGACCCTGTAGAGAGGTTCCACCTGGGTAACGGAGCACGAATAGAGCGATTGAACTGGCTTGCAGATGTATCCGGTAATGGTATCACCCAGTCTGCGGGGATGCTGGTCAATTATGGCTACGAGTTAGGTCAGGTTGAAGAAAACCACGAAACCTACGTAAACGACAATACCGTAGTTGTGGCAAAAGATTTTCAAAGAATACTCAGTATCTGAGGATTGGGCTCGAAGCTGGAGTGTAGCAATCCACCCAGACTGGTTACTGGGTGGGCCGGGACAGATCAACAGGCGATGTTCAGGAAGAGCACTCAGGAGGCTGAGGACTGAAGCCGCAGGGATCTACGGGCGGGTGTGATGCACAGGTGAAGGTCTCGCTGGATGCAGTGCCGCCATTTGTAACGCTAATGGTAATCGTGCCAACCTCCCCGCCATCACCACCATTTTGCACGGGGATCTCGAATGCGCCGGGCGCATTGGTTTCGGGAACCGTGAAGCTTGCATCGGTTAAGAGGGTACAATCTCCAGTTGTTGCTACCGTGACTGTAGAACCCCCGGTGGGAGGGTTATTGTAAAAATCGGCGATATAAGCGGTATAGCTTATGCCCTCGATAGTGCCCGTTGCAATTCTGCCATTGCTGTTACGCACCAGAATAATCTGCATATCGGTACTCGACATTACCAGCACCAGACTATCGCGTACATTCAACAAATCGCGACTACACCAGATGCCATCGCCTTCCAGCGGACAGAGAATGCCATTGTACAGGGCGGGTTGGTTGTTCTCGTCATAGACGGCGTTGTTGTTGAAATCAACGAAGGTCTCCTCGACACCCGTTAAATCGCCCGGGGCAAAGAAGGGGGTAAAGAAATCATCTTCGTTGTGGTCGACGAAGGCCTCGGGCAGGTTGCTGAATAACTCGTTCTCATCATAGGTGCCGTTGCCGTTGGCATCCACGAAATACTCCTCGCCAATCGCCGTCACCAGAATGGTGCTGCGGCCACCCATGATCGGCCCGACATTGACCGGGCAGGGCCCTATCCCATCGTGTGCGGGACAGTCATCTTCAGTGGTGCCGATCAGACCCTGGTTAAATGTCGGGAAGCGAGGTGCCTGGCTGGTCCAGGTTACCGAACATACGCCGTCGGTAGTCGTACAGGAATCCCCGATTGCACCAAATTCAGTGGTGAATACGAGGGCAGTACCATTGGGCACGGGGTTGTTGAACTTGTCGGCCATTCTTACCGTTATCAACGATGTGAGCCCATCGATGTTCATAGCTCCGGCGATATTCAGTTTCGCAGCAGACAGGCTTATAGAATTCTGGTCGGGAAGTCCGGTGGTAATAACAAGCTCGTCGGACACCGTCGATAGTGTGATCGTATTGCCCTCGGCATCCTCTATCTCAACCGTTGCGATTACGCGTACGACGGTTGCGACATTGCCCGAGGAAATATTCGCCCTTGCCAGGCCTGCGGCATCGGAAAATACCGAAGATTCAAGTAGCGAAGCACCGCCTACCTCGGTGGAGAGGGAAAATTCAACGGCTTCGCCACCGATTGGCGTATCGTCACCGGTTACCACCTCGAAGATTACTTCGGAAGTTTCCTGTCGCCCCGGACCGCCAGTACCCTTCAAGGCAATCACTTTTGGCGTTGCCGAGATGAAGTTAATGGAATTTGCCATGGGCGATGCAACTGTAATGGTTCCGACAGCCACGCTACTGCCACCAACAATGCTCGCAGTAACCAGATCATCCCCCTCGCAACCCGTAGCTGTGTAGGTTGCAGTGGCTCTGCTATTTACGATGATCACTGACGTTGGCAGTGTAGCCAATCCTGCAAGAGAGCAGTTGCTGCGCAACTGAATCTCTTCTGGGGTGTTAACTTCCTGACCGCTTTCATCCGCTACGGCCAAACTTAATAAGGTGGTTCCACCACTGGGGAGAGTGGCGTCAATCAAGCCAATTTCGCCGCTCACGAAGTCAACTCCATCAAAGTGGCCTATTTGCAGGTCGGCCTGTCCCACGCGGTAGTTCAGGGTGCTGGTGACAGTGCCCGCCGGGCCGGTAACGGTGACTGCCACCGAAGCCGCGCCGATGGTGGCAGCAGCCTCCAGTTGAAACGTTGCCACACCGGTACCGTCCGTTAGAGACGTGCCTGACCCGGGAACAATTGTTCCGAGGGCGGTGGAGGCGGTCACTATCAAACTGGCTACCGGACCATCATCCGGTAGCGAAATCGTAGCGCTAAGTGTGCCCGGCGAGGTAGAAGTAATCGTGGTGGTCGCGTTGCCCTCGGAATCGCTAAGACCTAATAACAGCGTATACGTTTCTGATACGCTCTGGAAGTTGAGAGTGGCTACCACCGAACCTGTTGGCCCATTGACGCTGACCTGCGCAGTGCCCGCTCCCAGCACGCCTGCTGTAGCGAGCTGGAATGTGGCAATACCATTTCCGTTAGTGAGCGCAGTGCCTGCTCCGGGGCTAATTACACCATTGTCGGTGGTGGCAGAGACGATGACACCGACCACCGGGTCGCCATTTTCCAGCGTCACCATGGCGCTAAGCGTCCCAGGGTTCGTGGCGCTTATGGCATCAGTCAAATTGCCTTGGGGGTTGGTTAAACGCAAGGCGATGGCGTAGGTTTCCTGGGTGCCCAAAAAACTCTGAAAGTTGAGGTTTGCCACCACCGGGCCGGCAGGGCTATCGACCGAGACCTGAACAGTACCCGCTCCGAAAATGGCAGAGGCTTCGAGCTGAAAAACGGCTATACCTTCACTACTGGTGAGGGCTGTACCGGATGCCGGGAGCAGTGTACCGATGCTGGTGGCGGCGGCTACCAGTAGGTCGGCGACGGGTTGGCCATTATCCCTTGTAATGGTGGCATAAAGCGTGGCCGGAGTTGCTGGAGTAATGCTGTCAGTGTTATTGCCATCGGCGTCGGTGAGGCGCAGCTTGATGGTGTAGGTTTCCAGTGTGATTTGGAAATTAAGAGTGGCTGTTACCACCCCGGAAGGGCTCTCGATAGTGACCTCAACAGTACCTGCACCCTGAGCACCGGCCGCTTCGAGCTGAAAGGTGGCGACGCCATTGTTGTTAGTGAGCGCTGAACCTGCAGCGGGCGTAATTGCGCCGAGACTGGTAATGGCAGTTACTACCAGGTCGACCACCGGACTGCCGCCTTGCCCGGTGACCGTGGCGCTAAGAACCCCTGGCGCATCGGAGGTAATGCTGTTGGTCGCGTCGCCGTTGGCGTCGCTCAGGACCAGTGTAAGGGTGTAGACTTCAGTACTGCCGCTGCCATCGTCGGGAATGAACCCGCCGCCACCGCCTCCACCGCCGCCACAAGCGGTGAAAGCAAACCCAAGTGCAAGTGCTAATGCGATCCGGCTGGTGATTCTGGCATACCAAGTGATCATTTTCTTCCCCTGTGCCCGCTAATGAAGAGGGTCTTATGGCCTGAAATGCTCTCATGTGATTCTGGAGTGTTTAAGCCCCAACTAAACTACCCCGGCAATCACAGCTTTAAGGTTATCATGTATGACACATAAAACTCTATAAATAACATAGCGATACAGAGATATTTTAACTTGCTGCTCAAAGTAGCATGAAGGCTGCAAGTGCTCACTTTATGAATATTAATCTGGTTTACACTCTATTATTCAATTATGGCATAACAAATCAACAATAATGTTTAAAAAACATATAATACTTAGTCCTTGCTGCTCTCGTAGCGTAGGATGAGCGTTAGAGTAGACCGGTTGCCCCCACCAATTTAACCGCGCCCAGGCCGATGGCAATAAGTACGACCAGTACACCCATAATGTTGGCCACGGGTCCATTGCGGTGATCACCCAGCAGTGTACGACGGTTCATTACCACCAGCAGAAAGATAGCTACAATGGGTAATAAAAAGCCATTGGCCACCTGGGCCAGAATGATTGCAGTGAGGGGTTTGCTGCCCAGCGCAGCGAAGATAGTTCCGGTAACGAGCACGGTGCTCCAAATCAACCTGAACTGTGGGGCATCCAGCTTTTGAGGCCAATTCAATGCGCCACAGACCGCATAGGATGCGGCCAGTGGTGCGGTAATCGCACTGGTCAGGCCGCCTGCAAACAAGCCAGCTGCGAAAATATATTTGGCCAGAGGGCCCAGCTGTGGTTCGAGCTGTAAAGCCATGGATTCACCTCCAAATGTCTGGCCGGTATGAAAAAAAGCCGTTGCTGCAGTGCTTAAAATGGCGAGTGTTATTAATCCACCCAGGCCCACCGACAAACCGGTATCCCAGCGAGACTCTGAAACAGCGGTACTCAGGGGGATATCCTCCGACCATTTCTCTCGTACGGCGTTGGCATGCAAAAATAAGTTATAGGGCACTACAGTTGTGCCTATGAGGGCAATTACTGTCAGGACTGAGCCCGATGGAAGGCTTGGATTCAGCAGGCTCTCGAGCATCGTGGAAAAATCAGGGGCAACTATTAAAGCGCACCAGATAAATACGCCACTCATAATCAGAACCAGGGAGATGAGCACAATTTCCAACACGCGATAGCGCCCGCTCGCCAAAAGTAAGCCAGCAGCGCAACCGAGTACCAGAGCGGCTGTACCGGAGTTGACACCTGTTATCGTTGAGACGGCAAACGCAGCGCCCGCTATATTACCTGCCTCGTAGGCGGCATTGCCAAAGCCAATGGCGACCACGACAAGCAGTACCGCCAATTTTCCCGTCGCAGCGCTGCTAAACGTTTTCCTCATGGCCTCGGCAAGGCCTGCTCGCGTGACCAGGCCCAGGCGAGCAGCCATTTCCTGGAGGACAATAGTTGCTATAACGGAAAAAAACAGCGCCCATACCAGGGCAAAACCGAAATTCGCGCCGGCGGCGCTTGCAGTCGTTATGGTTCCGGGGCCTATAAATGCCGCTGTTACGAGAATACCGGGTCCAAATTTTTTCGACAAGGTCATACGGTTTCTCTCCGTGTCACGATGGGGGAATGATAGCAGGACACCTATGGATAGTGGACAGGCGGCGACACTCTTTTCCTGTGCTGTGTGTGCGACAGCTGGTAATATGTACACCATGGAAACATCAACAAACCGTCCCAGGTCTCTGTCCGTATCGATTGTGCTTCACAACAGCCCTCTTAAGCTGTTTGAGCAAACACTACTAAGCCTCTATCGGTCTGCCGAGGTTGCCCACGAGGCCGGGGTAGTGAGTGAGCTCAGGGTGAGTATTATCGACAACTCTGTAGATGATCACTACCGGGAGCAGATAAGAGAGTTGTTATCTGAGTGGCAGGCGAGTGATTACTTTTACCTGGAGTACTCGGCGGCATCGTTTAATCGGGGTTTTGGCGGCGGGCATAACCTGAAAATTGAACGACTGACCAGTGATTATCACCTGATTCTTAACCCCGATACCGAACTGGCCAATAACGCCCTGCTGGTAGGCCTGTCACTAATGGATCAGGACCAAAGTGTCGCCCTCCTGAGCCCGCGTGTAATCGGTCGCGGCGGGAGGCAGGAGTTCCTGTGTAAGCGGTACCCCTCCGTGCTCGTGCTGGCACTCAGGGGGTTCGCACCCTCTCTTGTTCGCAGGTTGTTCAGGGGCCGTTTGAATCACTATGAAATGCACGATGAGTGCAGCAGCGGGGAAGAGGTAGAGGTGCTGTTGGCAAGTGGCTGTTATATGCTGGTGCGTACTGTGGCCTTGCGTAGCGCCGGTGGATTTAGCGACGAGTATTTTTTGTACTTTGAAGACTTTGATTTATCCCTGCGAATTGGTCGACAGGGTCGCAAGGTATTTCATCCCGCTATGCAGATCGTGCATCACGGGGGATATGCCGCGAGCAAGGGGCCGCTTCACATGTGGTTGTTTTTCAAATCCCTTATCAGGTTTTTCAATCATCATGGTTGGCGCTGGATATAGTTCAGGGGTGCCCTGGAGTAGAAGTCTGCTAAACTCATGGGTCAAATCCACCACAACGAGCTGTGCATGCATGAATTGAGACGCAGGGCCTGTCTGAACGACTTAGGTATCGCATCCTATGTGTCGCGCAGCCAATTGCCCGGTGCGGCTATAACTCGGCGGCTTGCCCTGGTCACACGCACGCAAGAACAATCTGTTGACTTTGCATTTCCCGAGCGATCAGCGTCTGCTCTCCAGCAGTCGGGAATCCTGTCAGAAAACACCCTGTCGGGGGCAGGTGCGCCTGCCGAGGGAGTTGAGCCAGGCCCGGGTGTAGATCAAGGCAAAGCCTCTCAGCAGGCGGTACAGATTCAGCCATTCAGTATAGGGGCTATTCTTGCCGGAGGATGGTTGTGGCTGGAGGAGCTGGTGTCACCACCACTGTCTCAGAGTCAGGTACGGCTGGTGCAAGCGATGGCGCTGGCGCTTGGTTGGGGCAGAGAGGCAGCTGAGTCTGGCCAGTTTGACTGGCCCATTCACACCAATGCGCAACTGGATTTAGGAGAGGACGCAGTTCGCGCCAGCCTCGGGGCGTTTATTGGACGTAGACTGGAGCGTGGGCAGTGCAAAGGCATCGTACTACTGGGTGATGATTGCGTGGCGCGACTGAACCCGGCGCAATTTCACGGCGTACCTTGTGTGACCACGGTCGGCACAGCGCAGATGCTGGAAGATTCACGGCTAAAGAGCCGCGCGTGGCGCGATTTACTGCCATACGCACAGCGGGCGTGAACTGGAGTACTCGACCAGCCCGGCCAACCGATGCGGAAGATTTGGCGTTCATCGATGCGGCTGCATCTGAGAACCCCTGGAGTCGACGGCAATTTGTATCCGCTTGTACGGGGCCTGGAGCCCAACATGAAAGTGCTCTGGTGGCCGAGGAGGAGACAACACTGTGTGGATTTGTCGTTTATAGCCTGGTCCTGGACGAGGCCAGCATTTATAACATCGCGGTATTGCCCCATTATCAGAGGCGGGGGCTGGCTCGACATCTGCTTGGCATAACTCTGGCGAACCTCGCCAACCGGGGGGCAATTCGCGCTCTTCTGGAAGTGCGCGCTTCCAATGTAGCGGCGAGAAACCTGTATGCGAGCTTCCAGTTCCAGTTGGATAGTGTGCGCGAGAACTACTATCCGGCTTCACAGGGGCGTGAGGATGCCGTGTTGATGTCGAGATTACTGTGAGGGCGGCTGTATGAATGTATTGGAAACCGACTGGTGGACCATGGTCGTACCGCCGGACTGGTGGGCAGAACATGAGGATGACAGCATTCTGGTGGGTGACCGCGATGGTGTTGGTTGTCTCGAGTTCAGTACCTTGCACAAAGACCAGGGTACGTTCGATGTGGCTGCGGCCCAGGCAATTGCCGAGTCGGAGGCCGAGCAGCGTCTTGATTGGCAGCGGGTAACTGTCGGCGAATTCAAGGGCGTCGAGAGTGCCTGGATCGATGCGGGCGACGCTGTTGCCATTCGCGAGTGGTATCTGGTGAACGACGCGCTATTGCTGTTTATCACCTATAGCTGTGATGAGGAGAACGGTGGAATGGATGATGCCGCCGTGAACGAACTGCTAGACACCTTAATGGCAGTTGATGCACAGGGTACTAGCTAGCAGGCGGTTGTCACGCGAGCCAGCAGACTCCTAGCCGAGTTTTTGCCTTACCGAGGCCAGTTTCACACAGACCACAAAAGCCTCTATGCTGGCTTGTACATCTGCAAGCGAAGGAAAGGTAGGTGCCAGGCGAATATTACAGTCCAGCGGGTCCTTGCCATAGGGAAAGGTGGCGCCCGCTGGAGTCAATTTCACACCAATATCGTCGGCCAAAGCGATAATTTCCTTTGCCAGTCCAGGCAAGCTGTCAAAGGAAATAAAGTACCCCCCACGCGGCTTTGTCCAGGTTCCCATGCCAGTGCCGGCCAGTTCAGCTTCCAGAGCGGCTAATACGCATTCAAAGCGGGGGCGTATGATGGCAGCATGTTTTTCCATGTGTTTGGCCAGGGTATGTGTATTTTCTAAAAAGAGCACATGTCGCAATTGATTAATTTTGTCCGGACCGATTGTCTGAAACGCCAGGTGTGCCTTGAGAGCTGAAATATTAGCGGTACTGGAGCCCATAAACGCAACCCCGGCCCCGGCAAAGGTGACTTTGGACGTGGAGCCAAACAGAAACACATTGCCCAGAGTGCCAGCGTCACTACAGTGGCTGACTATTGAGGCCAATGGCTCGGCATCCTCATACATGGCGTGAACAGCATAGGCGTTATCCCACATCACCAGGAAGTGATCGCTAGCTATCGAGCCTAGCTGTGCAATACGCTTTACGGTTTCATCGCTGTACACACAGCCGGTGGGATTGGAGAACCTTGGTACACACCACATTCCCTTTATGGCAGTATCCTGTGCAACCAGTTGTTCGACCACGTCCATATCCGGACCGCCCGCTAGCATTGGTACGACAACCATCTCCAGGCCCAGGTGCTCGCAAATTGAAAAGTGTCTGTCATAGCCGGGAGAGGGACACAGGAATTTCACTGTATCGTTGTTTCCCCAGGCGCTTTCTGGCCCCTCAATTCCTTCAGACAGCGCAAACAAAATGGTTTGGTACATCATGGTCAGGCTGCTGTTGCCGCCAATCATGGTCTGGGAGGGTTCGGTGCCCAGAATCTCACCCAATAAAACCTTGGCCTCATCCAGGCCGTCGATGCCCCCATAATTGCGTACATCGGTACCATTTGAGGTGAGATAGTTGCCTCTCAGGATGCCGTCCAGAGCGGAAGAAAGTGCTAATTGCTCTGTGCCGGGTTTGCCGCGAGTCAGGTCAAGGTTGAGATTTTTGCGCCGTAACAGGCCGTACTCAGCTTGCAATCGGGCGAGCTCAGACTGCAATTCAGTGGTTGAAAACTGATCGATGTTCACTTGGTGTTCCTCGGTTTGGACTCGGGTAGACTACACTGACTGATAGCTCGATAACAGCCAGCTTGCCATCGAAATTCATAAAACAGTCAATTTTACAGAACTGACTTTGGCCACTAATGCAATAGCTTGCTTCAACTGTAGGTAAAAAGGGTTAATTACTGTTTTTTCGGCATTGGCCGCCATTTTTTGATAGCTTATGGACAGCTTGAAAACTGCTCAATCGGACCCATATAGAACTACTGAAACTGGTTTAATACAAGGCTTTGAGAAACATGAGTGACAAAGAAGGCAGCGTAGATCCGGAAGTTGTACCCCCTGAGGCGGGGGGGCACTCTCCAGCGCTGGCCGATGATGTACTTCCTGATACGCTATATCTGATGCCAATTCCCAACCGACCTTTTTTTCCGGGGCAGGTGCAGCCTGTGGCAATTAACCCCAAAGAGTGGGGCGATACTCTGGATGCCGTTGGCGAAGAAGGGCACGGATTAATCGGTCTCAGTTATGTCGATAGGGCCACCTCGGATGGGGTGGAGTCTCGTCAGTTCCCCGAGATTGGCTGTGTGGTACGGCTGCACCGACCGCCGACACCTGGAGAGCATGTGGGTGAGTTCCTGGCTCAGGGGGTAAAGCGGTTTCGCATCGTGCGTTGGCTGAGCGATAAACCGCCTTATCTCGCGCAGGTAGAGTATCCTCGAAGCCAGGGTGATCGCGACAGCGATGAGATCAGGGCCTACGCCATGGCGTTAATCAAGGCGATTAAGGAACTGTTGCCCCTCAACCCCCTATACAGTGAGGAGTTGAAGCAGTATCTGGCAAACTTCAGCCCGAATCGACCTGGAATACTGTCGGATTTTTCAGCAGCCCTGACTACCGCCAAGGGCGATCAACTGCAGGAGATTCTGGATACGCTACCCCTGCGCTCGAGGATGGAGAAAGTACTGAACCTGTTACGCAGAGAACGCGAGGTTGCCGAGCTGCAAAATCAGATAAGCAGTCAGGTCAATGAAAAGGTTTCAGAGCAGCAACGGGAATTTTTCCTGAGAGAACAACTTAGAATCATTCAGAAAGAGCTCGGTATTTCCAAGGATGACCGCACTTCAGACGAAGAAATGTTCGAGGAGCGAATTGCCAATCTCACCTTGCCCGAGGCTGCGCAGAAGCGGATTCAGGATGAATTACAGAAACTGACTGTCCTGGAGACCGGGTCACCGGAGTATGGTGTTACGCGCAATTACCTCGATTGGGCCACATCGGTACCCTGGGGTGTTTTGTCAAAAGACAGATTGGAGCTTGACCGCGCCCGGAGGGTGTTGGACGAACATCACGACGGTTTAGAAGACGTAAAAGCGCGCATTCTGGAATTCCTGGCGGTGGGCTCATTCAAGGGGGAAATATCCGGTTCCATTTTGCTGCTGGTAGGCCCTCCCGGTGTAGGAAAAACCAGTATTGGGCGCTCGGTAGCGGATGCTCTGGGCCGAGAGTTTTTTAGGTTCAGTCTGGGCGGTATGCGCGATGAGGCTGAAATCAAGGGCCACCGACGCACCTATATTGGTGCCATGCCAGGCAAAATGGTACAGGCGCTGAAAGAGGTACAAGTGTTTAACCCGGTGATTATGCTAGATGAGGTCGACAAGGTCGGTGCCTCCTATCACGGTGACCCCGCATCGGCTTTATTGGAAGTACTCGATCCCGAACAAAATGGAGAGTTTCTGGATCACTACCTGGATTTAAGGTTGGATTTATCCAAAGTGCTGTTTATCTGCACGGCGAACCAGATTGATACTATTCCCCCACCATTACTGGACAGAATGGAAACCTTGCGCCTGTCCGGCTATATCGCAGAGGAGAAGCTTGCCATTGCCAAGCACCACCTCTGGCCTAAGCAATTGCAACGTCATGGTCTTGGCGTAGACCAGCTGAAAATCAATGAGGCGGGTTTGAAGTATGTGATAGAAGCCTACTGTAGAGAGGCCGGCGTACGTTCGCTTGATAAGCAGCTGGCGCGCATAATGCGGAAGTCTATTGTTAAATTACTGGAAACCAAGGAGGAAAAGCTTCGTGTGGGCAAGAAGGATATCGAAGCACTTCTTGGCAAACCCCCCTTCCAGCCCGAGAAACTCATGCGAGGGCGCGGTGTTGTAACCGGATTGGCCTGGACATCCATGGGCGGAGTCGCTTTGACCGTAGAGTCGTCGCTGGTTCACACCCTGAATCGAGGCTTTAAGCTTACCGGTCGACTGGGCGATATAATGAAGGAGTCAGCTGAAATCGCCTATAGTTACGTCATTTCACATCTCAAGGACTATGGCTGCGATAGTGATTTTTTCGATATCAGCATGGTGCATTTGCATGTGCCGGAAGGCGCCACTCCCAAAGATGGCCCTAGCGCCGGGATTACCATTGCCACCTCGCTTTTGTCGTTGGCTCGCAAGGAGCGGATAAAGCGACCACTGGCCATGACCGGGGAATTAACCTTGACCGGGCAGGTTTTGCCGGTGGGCGGTATTCGCGAGAAAGTCATTGCCGCTAGGCGCAGCAAGATAAGTGAGTTGATTCTTCCCCAGGCTAACCGCCGCGATTTCGAGGAATTGCCAGATTACCTGCAGGAGGGCATTAACGTGCACTTTGCGCGCACTTACCGAGAGGTCTTCGAATTCGTTTTTCACGAGCATAGGCTTGATAAGTCACTGCACTAACTGTCGTGTCTTGTGCAGCGTAGGGAATACTTGTGGTCAGACCCTGCAAGTCATCACTGCTGTGGTTTTAATCATTTGAGTCAGTCAGCAGTTGATTGCCAATCTCGATCACTTCGCTCACCAGAGCATCGGCCTGCGCCTGTTTTGTTCGCGCTCCGATAAAACAGGGCCGGATAACACACTTACCACTGACCATCGTTGTGCTGGGAATGTTTTGGCCGTTGTGCACCAGTTGCCGGTGAATGCGCCGGTTCAGTTCGTTCAGGTCCTTCCATTGGTCGGTGACATAACGAAAGCAGCAAATAGACAGGGTAGGGTCCTGCACAACTTCCAGGTTCGGATGACAATGGGCCTGCTCCGCAACATTGCGTGCCATCGTATTGTGCCTGCAGACACGGTCGCGCAGACCCTCTACTCCAATTTCGCGAATAAGGGCCCACACCACTGCGCCGCGCGAGGGTGAAGACAGTTCCACGCCGTACTCGTTATAGGGGGTACCGAAACTATCCATTGAGCTTACAAAACCCTCTTCCACAACGGTGCCTTCAAGATAGTCTGCTGCTTCCTGGGTGAATGCGCGTTTCAGGAGGTCTCGGTCATCGACATAGGTTGCACCAATACCGACGGGCGCTCCCAGCCATTTATGAGGGTCGATGGTGACTGAATTGGCAAGCGACAGTCCATCGTAAAGGTGTTTCACCCGCGGATCGAGTATTCCCGGAAGTCCGTATGCGCCATCAACATGAAACCATGTGCCAAACTCCCTGGCCAATTCACCGATGTCGCGAAGTGAGTCTATTGCGCAACTGTCAGTGCTTCCCGCATTGCCAACAATGGCGACCGGCACAGAATCCAGTCCAGCGTCGGCCTGTAATTGCTGCTTCAGAGCTGTAAGGCGTATGCCGCCTCTGTCATCTACCGGTATTGCAGTGACTGCTGTTCGCCCCATTCCCAATACAGCTGCGGCCCTGTGAATCGTATGGTGCGCACTACTGCTGGCATAGATGCGGCTCGGTAGTTGCAGACCATCTCGCGCCGGATCTATTCCTCGTTTCTCAAAGGCCCACTGTCTGGCCGCACCCAGGGCAACAAGGTTGGCTACCGATCCACCGCTGCTGTACAAACCCTGCATTTTAGGACTTAGGCCAAACATCTCGGCCATCCAGTTAAGTGATACATCCTCGAGGTAATTGAAGGCGGTTAAACCGAATCGCTGGGGTGCAGCGACGGTGCCACTGAGGCTGGCCAGGATACCGGCTGACGTGGCACCGGTAGTGATGAATGCAGTGCAACCTGGTTTTGGAACTTGTGAACCGTTGGGAATTAGATGCTGCATCATGTCGGCAACGACCTGATCGATGCCCACGCCCCTCTTCGGAACAGTACCGCCCAGAGCACGATGCCAGCTTTCACAATTGAGCATGGCATCGGGGTGTTCAAAGCGCAGGTACTGATCCAGGCTTTCTCCAAGTTGCAGCAAAAACTTGCTTAGATCACCGCATTCTGCACTTTCTGTAACCATCTTAACTCCCGTTTGAGACAAGAGTTTAGCATCGCTGGCCAGGAAGGCCATTTTATGAGAGCCGGCCCCTTAAGGCACTGTGGCGCTGATAATGGCCCGTCGTGGAGCAGGGTAACCCTCTATCGACTTGCTGCTATCGTCCGGGTCGAGGAAGTCGGCAAGAGAGTGGTATCGCATCCACTCGGTGGAGCGCTGCTCGTTGGTGGAGGTTACGGACACATCAATGAGTTGTATATCAAGGAAGCCGAGTTTACGCATCCAGCTCATTAACGTCTCGCAACTGGGTATGAACCACACATTACCCATGCGAGCATAACGGCCCTCGGGAACCAGAGTGTCACCCAGGCTACCTTTGATGACCAGCGTTTCCAATACCAGTTGACCGCCGGGCAACAGGCACTCTCTCAACTCCTGCAGATGATTTATCGGCGAGCGTCGATGATACAGTATTCCCATGGAAAACACGGTATCGAACGCCTGCAGTTTTTTCGGGACATGCTCAATACCAAGAGGTAATACCCAGATATTTTGTTGCTGCAGATATTTCTGTAATGCCCAGAATTGCACAACAAACAACGGGGTTGGGTCTATACCGATAACCTCTTCGGCACCTTGGCCCAGCATTCGCCAGCAGTGATAGCCGCTACCGCAACCCACATCGAGGACGCGTTTGCCGGTCAGCGATCCCACACATTTTTCAAGCCGGTCCCACTTCCAGTCCGAACGCCACTCGGTATCAATGTGTACACCAAACAACTCGAACGGCCCCTTACGCCAGGGGCGCAACCTGGCGAGAGACTGACGGAGCTGGAGCAGAGAAGAAGACGAGGGAGCTGCTGCCGTCATGGCACCCACCCGGGCGGCATCCAGCACTACCTTGTCCGGGGCAAGATCGGGCAGGGAGTTCAGGGCCTCAAGCCAGCGTGGTAGATCACCGTAGCGCTCTAGTGACAAACCCTGCTCTACCTGCTGTAGCAGAACCTCTGCCCAGGGAGCCAGTATGCTGCCGTCCCAACGGTCGATCAGTGACGAGTAATCAATCACTTAAGGGCAATTAGAGAGGCAAAATTAAAGCACTGAAACCAGACATCACAGGTACTGAAGCCAGCTTCTGCAATGCGCTGTCTGTGCTGATTCAGGGTTTCTGGCAAGAGCACTTTCTCCAGCGCAGATCGCTTCTGTGCGATTTCCAGACGGCTATATCCGTTGGCTTGTTTAAATTGATGGAATAGATCTATATTCAATTCATCCAGATGCGGGTCTTCAAAGGTTACTTTTTCAGACAGCACCATGATTCCGCCGGGTTGCAGGCCGTTATAAATGCGCTGGATAAGGCTTTTGCGATGGTTCAGCGGTATAAACTGCAAAGTGAAATTGATAACCACCACCGAGGCATTTTCTATTGCTATATCTTCCAGATTGGCGCAAACCAATGAAACCGGTACCGAGTGCGCATCGGTATCGATGATGCATCGACAGCGCTCCAGCATAGGTAACGAATTATCAACACCGATAATATTACAGTCATGGTGTAGAATATTCTGACGCATAGCCAGGGTTGATGCCCCCAGGGAGCAGCCTAGATCGTAAAGCGTGCTACCGGGAGTTGCATAGCGTCCAGCCATTAGACCCGTCATGGAAATAATAGTGGTGTAGCCGGGTATGGAGCGCTTGATCATGTCGGGAAAAACTCGAGCAACGCTGTCGTCAAAGGCAAATCGCCCGGGGTCGGGCAAGGGCAGTGCGTAAATGCTATCGCGTGTATCGCTCACAGTTTCATCGGGATGTGACATGGTTTTTAGAACAAAGAGACCTGGATCAAACCCAGTATTTTAGCATAATTTGTTGAACCGGAAACGGTAGGTTTTGCAACATACCTGCCGCTATACTGTAGTGAAAAAGCCCGAGTCGAGAACAGAGAGAGCACTCATGCCAGTAGCCGCTCATAGCTTTAGCGCAAACTATCTGGTGAACCCGTACCAACGCTGGGTTGTGCGCTATGGCCATACTCTGAAGCCCCTTGTACATATATCCTGACGTTGATTGAATCTGCCCGGATTTACCGTCGGTTTCATCCACCCCACACATGGGAATGATTAATGAAAGGTACCCACGAGCACGTTGTAGACGCCCGCAATGAAGGCATACTCATCGACATTAATGGGCAACATTTTTCGCGAGAGGAGGCGAAGATATCGGTGTTCGACTCCGGTTTTATCCTGGGCGATGGCGTGTGGGAGGGGCTTCGAGTGGAGAGCAATACGGTATTGTTTTTAGAAAGCCACCTGCAGCGTTTATTTGAGGCGATGAAAACACTGGTTTTTGAACCCGACTTTAACAAACAGCAGTTGTCGAGCAGAATCTACAGATTGCTGGCGGCGAACGGGATGGTTGACGGGGTGCATATTCGGCTGATGGTATCCCGGGGTGTCAAGGCGACGCCCTACCAGGACCCCAGGATGACCATTACGCCGCCCACCGTTGTGATTATCCCCGAGTACAAAAAGGTGCTGCCCCAGACCCTGGATAAGGGTGTGCGCCTGTATACGGTCTACGTTCGCCGCGGCTACTCGGATGTACAGGATCCGGCGCTTAATACACATTCCAAGCTGAACTGTATCGGTGCTTGTATTCAAGCGGGACAAGCCGGTTTTGATGAGGCGCTGATGCTCGACCCGCATGGATTTGTTGCAACCTGCAATTCAACGCATTTTTTTATCGTGCGTCGCGGGGAAGTCTGGACCTCTACCGGTGATTATTGCCTGGATGGTATTACCCGCGCTAAGGTATTGGATATGGCGGAGAAAATGGGGTTAACCGTCCGTCAGACTAACTTCACTTTAACTGATGTCTACAATGCCGAAGAGGCATTTGTTACCGGAACCTTTGCCGGGCTGGTTCCGGTTACGGAGGTAGATGGTCGCATCATCGGTGATCGCCTTGAGCGTCCCATGATCAAACGCCTGCAAGAGCGCTTCAGAGAGGTGGTTGGCACCTATATCAAAGGGCCCGGTGCACAGCACGTACGGAGTTAGCATGCCGGTAACCCGAATTGCCATGTGGTCCGGACCGCGCAATATCAGCACCGCTTTAATGCGCTCGTTTGAGAACCGTCCTGACTGTGCTGTTGTCGATGAACCGCTGTACGGTTACTACCTGAAGACTACCGGTTACAATCATCCGGGGGGCGAAGACATCGTCGCTGCAATGGATTGTAATTGGCAGTCGGTGACCCATGCACTTTGTAACGTGAAACCGGAGCTCTGTGGTGTGTTTTACCAAAAGCACATGACGCAGCATCTGTTACCGGAGGTGAAACTCGATTTCGTCGATGACCTGGAAAACTGCTTTCTGATTCGTGAACCTCGACGAATCATTGCTTCTTATAGAAATATACGGTCTGATTTCACCCTGGAGGAGTTGGGCTTCCCGCAACAGTGGGAGTTGTTTAAGCGGGTTGCAGACCTTCGCGGCCACGCACCACCGGTGATTGACTCCGCTCAGTTACTGCGTAATCCGGAGGCGAACCTGCGGGCACTCTGCGAGCGCGTGGGAGTCGGGTTTAGTGAGTGCATGCTGCGCTGGCCCCGCGGACGCAGGAACAGTGACGGCGTTTGGGCACCGCACTGGTATGCGTCCGTCGAGGAATCAACAGGTTTTCAGGCCCAAGAAGAGCAACCACTGAAAATGGTGAATATACCGGCGCAGTACGAGGATATGTGTGAGCGGGCGAACTGTATTTATGCGGCACTCTATGAGCACGCGCTGGGGGCGAATGTCTAGCGCATTTAGTTAGCGCTGCGAATCACCTGCGAGTCTTCTGCGCACACTTGACCATTGCCCCTTGCACGTTGCTCAAAATGTGCAAAGTGTGTGGGACATTCGATATGACGGTTCGAAGTGTTTTCATGGGCGAACTTGATGCTGCGGAGAAATTCCACAAGGCTGGTTCTACCTTCATCGCGTGTGTTCATAGTACTCTCGATCATAGATCAATCATTTTCACGCGGATTGTATTCTGGTCGAGTCCTGAAGTAGTGTAAAAAATGCGCTTGAATTTTGTGAATAATGTCGCACCAGTCATTGGAATAAAAATGGCTTTGAGTTTCGATAGATAATAACGCAAACGAAATTGCCACTGTTATTGCTGTACACTTTGTGTGGCGCTTTATGAATAGGGCGTATAAATGTGCGGTAAAGGCGGTTCGCTACCGATCTGGCGACAAGCTCCGGCGAGGTCATGTGGATTAATTTCCGGACCCGAATCTATACTCAAATGGAGGGATAAGCACTGACAATCCCCGACAAAGCGACGCTTATTAGTGAGCTGCAGTTGGAGCGCCATATTGAAGGTGGCTATTTTCGTCGCACTTTCCAGGCGGATCAACGACAGAAAATAGGACTGGACGATGATAGCCGCTACATCCTGAGTTCTATTTTCTACTTACTGACCGATGATGAATCAGTAGGGCACTGGCACTGTAACAAGTCCGATGTTATTCACTACCATCATCTGGGAGCGCCGATAAACTACTTCATGATACACCCCGATGGACGTCTGGAGTCGGCAACTCTGGGTGCGGATCTTTTGGCGGGACAGCAACTACAGTT
>JABHWT010000035.1 GCA_018657645.1 Halieaceae bacterium
AACAGGCACTACCCGATTTTCGCCGCCACACCAATTACACGGCCTTTGTCGAGGGCTGGGCGCTGTATGCGGAGCGTCTCGCTGCAGAGCTTGGTTGGTACGATTCAGACCCCTATGGGGATTTGGGGCGCCTGCAGTGGGAAGCGGTTCGCGCTGCACGCCTGGCAGTGGATACCGGCATCCATGACAGGGGCTGGTCCTGGGATGAAGCAGTAGATTTCTATCAGCAGAATACGGGGTCAACCTACGGATCGGCACAGGGCAATGTAGCCCGCTTTATGTTGTACCCCGCCCAGGCCACCAGCTATATGATTGGAATGAAAAAAATACTCGAACTGCGAGACCTGATGCAGACCTCGCTGGGGGCCGACTACGACATAGCCGATTTTCACAACCTGGTTTTAACCGGCGGCGCCCTGCCCCTGTCAATACTTGAAAAGGTGGTAAAACAGGCTTCCCAAAATTAATCAGCGCTGCCGAAGTCGATGACATTCGACTTCACCATGACACCACCGTCGACCACCAGGTCGTGACCGGTAATAAATGAAGCCTTCTGTGAGCACAAAAACACCACGGCATTGGCAATTTCTTCGGGCTCTGCAAGGCGCCCCATGGCGTGAGTATTCAGCACTTTTTCTCGCATTTCAGGCATTTGATCCAGGTAAAACTGCATGCCGCCGGTATTGATACCGCCTGGGCAGATGCTGTTCACGCGGATGCCCCGTCTGGCATATTCGCTGGCCACTGCCTTGGTTAACGTAATAACGCCACCCTTGGCCGCCGCATAAGCTGACTGGAAGGCTTCACCGCGAATACCGGAAACCGATGCGATGTTAACAATGGCGCCACCGCCCGAGGCCTCTATCAGGGGCAGTTGATATTTCATACTCAACCACACCCCTTTGAGCGTAACCCCCATGCAGCGGTCCCACTCCTGCTCGCTTAGGTCTGTGACTGGTTTGTTGGGTGTGCCCAGCGCAGCATTATTGGACACCATGTGCAGTCCGCCGAATTGCGTTCGGGTCTGTTCCAGAACCCGCTGAATATCATCGGCGCTGCCCATATTGGCCTTCACAAAAAGCCCCTCACCTCCCTGCGCCTGCACTAGCTCGAGGGTTTCCCTTCCCCCCTCCTCTTTGATATCGACGATGACGACACAAGCGCCCGCCGCACTAAATGCCAGGGCCGTCGCGCGACCGGTCCCAGCACCGCCGCCCATGACCAAAGCAACTTTTTGTTCCATAGTTACAACCCCGCTTGAATCTAATCCTGGCAGTTAACGATCACCTTAATGGCCTCATTCTGACGACTGGCCTGGGCAAACGCCTCGCCAAATTCAGACAGCGGAAACTGGTGGGTAATCATCGGCTTTACGTTCACCTCACCCGATTCCAGCATTGCAATAACACGCAAGAACACGTCATTGTCATAGGCCTGAGAGGCGATAATAGATACCTCTCGAACCAGGAAATTGATCATATCCAGCTCAATGGGTACGAAGTGAACGCCGATGACAACAACGCGGGCCTGCTTCCTCGCCAGGTTGAGAATTTGGTGAAATACTGGACCGGCGCCGGTTGCCTCAAACAGGACATCCGTGGCCGGCTGCTCACCCAGAAGAGGCCCGAGCATGACACTGCCATGCTGTTGTTTTAGAAAGTCACTGATATCGCCCTCATCCGCCTTAAACGTGGTCAGACCCAACTCCCGCGCAATGGCCAGACGCTTCTCAGATAAATCGGTAATCACCACGTTCTGTGCACCGTAATAGCGTGCAACCAATGCAGTACCCAGGCCCACAGGGCCAGCCCCGAACACGGCGACCTTGTCCCCATACCCGACCTGGCCACGATCGACACCATGCATGGCCACCGACAGTGGCTCCACCAGTGCGCCCAAATCGAAATCTATGGTGTCGGGTAGTTTAATCACAGCCCCGGGGTCCTGGGAGGCATCTTCGAACTGAATATAGGGAGCGAAAGCACCCTTTACTCCCGCACTCCCGATACCATTCCACGCTCCCTCCGGGTTTACGACCACGCGGTCTCCCACAGCAACATGGCTGACATTTTTCCCCGATTCGGTCACGATCCCGGCAAATTCATGTCCGATTGCAAACGGGCTGGCGGCGCCGGGAATACCGCCTATTTTGGCGTAACTCAAATCCGAGCCACAAATCCCGCACCGCTGGACCTGCACAATTACGTCATTGGGCCCTGCCTTGGGGCTCTCGACATGGTCCAGCCGGATGTCATTGGGTTTATGTACTCGAGCCAGGGGCATTGTCGCCATCGGTTACTCCTCTAAGGCAGATTTCACAGTCTGATGGGACGTTCCCGACCCGTTCGCCGCACCATGGTAACAATACAATCGATCAAGTGCCCTTGGTGCAGTACATAAAGCTAGGCTGGACCGCGAATAATGGTAATCTGGTGTCCCCTTACCCCGGATACCAGATGGAGCATACAGCGTGATTTTTGAATTCAGCGACAAGGTCAGGACACTACAGGGCAAGCTACAGGCCTTCATGGATGAGCACATCTATCCTATAGAGGATGATTATGCTGGGCATGTAAGGGCCGAGGGCGGCTGGACCACGCCTCCCATTATGGATGACCTCAAGGCAAAAGCGAGGGATGCGGGGCTGTGGAACCTGTTCCTACCAGAGACAGACGAGGGTGCTGGTCTTACCAATCTCGAGTATGCCCCGCTTGCGGAGATTATGGGCAGGGTGGGATGGTCGTCGGAGGTGTTTAATTGCAGTGCGCCCGACACCGGTAATATGGAAACCATTTCTCGCTATGGCACCGAGGAACAAAAAGCGAAGTGGTTACAGCCGCTGCTAAAGGGTGAAATTCGCTCCTGCTTTTCAATGACCGAACCACAGGTGGCCTCCAGCGATGCTACAAATATCGAGTGTACGATTATTCGAGATGGCGATGAATATGTGATCAATGGCCGCAAATGGTTTTCTTCTGGCTTTCTGAACACGCGCTGCAAAATTTCAATTCTCATGGGCAAGACCGACCCCCACAACCCCAACCGCCACCTACAGCAGTCAATGATCCTGGTACCTACCGATGCATCCGGCCTAACCGTGGTGCGCAACCTTGAAACTTTTGGCTATGAAGGCAAGCCGGGCGGTCACCCGGAGCTGTTATTTGAGAATGTGCGAGTACCCGCCAGTAATATCCTGTTGGGCGAGGGGCGAGGTTTTGAAATTGCCCAGGGCCGGCTCGGTCCTGGCCGCATACACCACTGTATGCGCTTTATAGGCTCGGCCCAACGCGCACTGGAGATAGCCTGTGCACGAGTGGAGCAACGCGTGGCATTTGGCAAAAAGCTGAGTGAGCAGGGCTCGGTGCGAGAAGATCTGGCAAAGTCGTGGTGTGAGATTGAGCAGGCCCGCCTTCTCACTCTCAAGGCAGCCGACAAAATGGACAGGGAGGGCAATAAAGTGGCCAAAGATCTTATCGCGGCAACCAAAATCGTAGTGCCCTCCATGGCGGCAAAGGTACTCGATAGAGCAATGCAAATGCACGGCGCCATGGGCGTGACCAATGACACGTTTCTGGCCAGGGCCTGGACGGCGGCTCGCATTATTCGAATAGGCGATGGCCCCGACCAGGTTCATATGAACTCGCTAGGCAAGCAGTTAATTCGCCAGTACGGAGGATAGAACAGCCGGTACCCGCCCGACGGGTTATCCCCGTGTGAGCAACACTACTTTTTTGCAACAAATTGCCCGACCAACTCCATGAAAACGGGGGCATTACACAGTTTCTGTTGACACTGACGCTCTTGCTCCAGGCTCTGGATGTAGGTGCAGGCCGAGGAATCATCCACCAGAGCGCGGGTAGCTAACACCGTTTCAGCAGGAACCTGCGCCAGCTTCCTGGCCTGGTCTCGGGCCCGGTCTAGTAATTGATCGGCCGGCACACACTCCCACACCATCCCCCACTCTTGCAAGGTGGCCGCGGGTATAGTATCGGCAAGCAGGCAGGCTGCCAGGGCCCTTCCCCGGCCAGCAATGCGCTGCAACAACCAGTTGGCGCCCAGGTCGGCCGCGATACCCAATTGCTGCACCTGCACCACCTTAATCGCTGCCTGCTCAGAGGCAATAACCAGATCGGCACACAAAGCAAGGCCAGCGCCTCCCCCGGCTGCGATACCGTTGAGGGCAGTCACGACAGGCCTGGGAAAGGCGTAAATCATCTCCATCATGGGGTTAAATTCACGTTTCATCGAGTCCGCGACGAGTTCGCCGATGGAGGCACCCTCGTCGCCACGCAGGGCATTCTGGGTCAGATCAGCTCCAGCGCAAAAGGCCCTGCCGCTGCCGGTTATAATCAACACCCGAACGCTGTCGTCAGCAGCCATGTCCTCCAGTGCGGCTCTCAGTTCCTGCATCAGTGGAACGTTCAGCGCATTCAGTGCCTGAGGCCTGTTCAGCACCAGTAGTGCTATGCCTTCGTCGTCCACAGATAAGGTGATGTTTTCCATGGGCTATATATCAAATTCGACGCCCTGCGCCAAAGGTAGCTCTGTCGAGTAATTGACCGTGGACGTCGCCCGGCGCATGTACCCCTTCCATGCATCGGAACCGGACTCGCGACCACCACCCGTTTCTTTTTCTCCGCCAAAGGCACCACCAATTTCCGCGCCACTGGTCCCTATGTTCACATTTGCAATGCCACAATCGCTGCCCGCGGCACTCAAAAACTGCTCTGCTTCTCTGATGTCGTTTGTAAACACAGCGGATGACAAACCCTGTGGTACATCGTTGTGTTGCCTAACGGCATCGTCAAAATCGGTAAACGGATAGATGTAGAGAATGGGTGCAAAGGTTTCTTCCTGCACCGTACGATCCGATTTTGGCATCTCCACCAGGGCGGGCTTGACGTAATACCCATTGGGGTATTCATCGGCCAATACCCGTTCTCCGCCAAGGACTTCACCATCGACAGAGGCCAGAGCCTGCTGCATGTTGTTGAAAGCCTGCTCGTCCACTAGAGGGCCGACTAGCGTTTCGGGGCTCATTGGATCGCCCACCCGAATACCCTGATAGGCTTTTTTCAGCGCACCTACCAGTGCGTCGTAAACCGCCTCGTGAACAAGCAAACGCCGGGTAGAGGTGCAACGCTGCCCCGCAGTGCCCACGGCCCCAAACAGAATGGCCCTCATCGCCATATCCAGGTCGGCAGTGGGACACACCACGATAGCATTATTGCCCCCCAGTTCGAGAATAGAACGACCGAAGCGCTCCGCTACCACCGGTGCCACCTTCCGGCCCATGGCCGTACTGCCTGTGGCACTGATAACAGGTACCCGGGCATCGGCTACCAACTGCTCACCCACACCGGCTTCACCGATGATAAGCTGCAATATGTCGTTGGGTACGTCGCCCACCTCTCGCTGGGCATCTGCAAACAACTTTTGACAGGCAATCGCCGTGATAGGTGACTTCTCGGAGGGCTTCCAAATCACACTGTTACCACACACAATAGCCAGCGCCGTATTCCAGCTCCACACCGCAACGGGGAAATTAAAGGCTGTTATTACCCCAACCGGGCCAATGGGATGCCAGGTTTCCGACATGCGGTGGCCGGGGCGCTCAGAGGCGATGGTCAGCCCGTAGAGTTGACGGGACAAGCCAACA
>JABHWT010000205.1 GCA_018657645.1 Halieaceae bacterium
GAAGTTCAGTTTGCAGAAATGGACGGTTATAGCGCAGAGAGTCGGGCGGGTGAGATTCTCATGGGCGCAGGTATCGCCCAGGCCTTGCATTACGGCCCCATGAGTGAAGTCGCACCCGGTTGGAAGCTGCGGGTGTTACTCGCCCAGGCCCTGTTTTCAGATCCGGACATCCTGCTGTTGGATGAACCGACCAACAACCTGGATATCGACACCATTCGCTGGCTGGAAGCCATTCTCAATGAGCGCAAGTGCACCATGATCATCATCTCCCACGATCGCCATTTCCTGAACGCGGTCTGCACGCACATGGCGGATATTGACTACGGTGAACTACGCGTCTACCCCGGCAACTACGACGACTTCATGACGGCTTCCACCCAGGCCCGCGAACGACTGCATTTCGAAAACACCAAAAAATCAGCCCAGATCGCTGAACTTCAACAGTTTGTCAGCCGCTTCTCCGCCAACGCCTCCAAAGCGAAACAGGCGACGTCCCGCGCCCGGCGCATAGAGAAAATCAAACTGGACGATATCAAGGCCTCCAGCAGGGTAAGCCCCTATATTCGCTTCAAGCAGGAGAAAAAGCTGCATCGCCAGGCTGTAGTTCTGGAGAAACTGGGACATGGCTTCGATGAAGAAACTCTGTTTGCCAACGGCAACATCATCCTGGATGCCGGTGCACGATTGGCGGTAATCGGGGAGAACGGGGCGGGAAAAACGACCTTTTTGCGCTGCCTGATAGATGAACTGCAAGCCAATAACGGTTCTGTTAAGTGGGCGGAAAATGCAACTCTGGGCTATTGTCCTCAGGACAGTAATGCCGAGTTCGATAGCGACCTGAACCTGTTTGACTGGATGAGTCAGTGGCGCAAACCCAGCCACGATGACCAGATTGTACGCGCCACCCTGGGCCGCCTTCTGTTTTCATCGGATGACTTCAAAAAACCGGTCAGGGTCTGCTCCGGCGGCGAAAAAAACCGCCTGATTTTTGGCAAATTAATGATGATGGATACCAATGTCCTGCTGCTGGATGAGCCCACCAACCACCTGGACATGGAGTCGATTGAGTCCCTGAACCTGGCGTTGGAATACTACGAGGGTACCCTGATCTTCGTCAGCCACGATCGCGAGTTCGTGTCCTCCTTGGCGACCCGTGTCGTCGAGATCAAGGATCAGCAGTTGCTCTATTTTCAGGGCACTTACGAGGAGTTTCTGGCCAGCCAGGAGACCGCCGCAAGACTGGCGGATGCGTCCTGATAGTGAGTAAAAAAGTCTGGTGTTTCCTGTCCGCCAGACTTTGTCATACTATTGGCCCAGTGCTATTTGTGCCTCCGAAAGGATTAATTAGCCAGCACGCTGGTTGCCACCACTTGAACGTACTCTTGGGCCGCCATTGCGATTAGCACGATCGCCGGACTTGCTTGCTACTGATCCAGTTCGGCCTCTGCCTCGTGCACCATTCCCGCGATTGCCGGGTTTGTTGCGACCGCCACCGCCGCGACCGTTTACAATAGGCTCGGCTTTGATGCTGGGGTCGATGTCGTAGCCAGGTATATTGATCTTCTCAATATCCTTACCAAGCAGTTTCTCAATGTCCCGAAGGAGCTTTAGTTCATCAACGCACACCAGCGACACTGCGTGGCCTTCCTGACCTGCTCGTGCGGTACGCCCGATGCGATGCACATAATCCTCCGGTACATTCGGTAGTTCAAAATTCACCACGTGGGGCAGTTTGTCGATGTCGATACCACGGGCCGCAATGTCCGTAGCAACGAGAACTTTGACGTCACCTGCCTTAAAGCTCGCGAGTGCTTTGGTTCTGGCGCCCTGCGACTTATTGCCGTGGATCGCGGCCGATGTAATACCATCTTTGCCAAGTTGCTCTGCCAACTTGTTGGCCCCGTGCTTCGTTCGTGTAAATACCAGGACCTGCTGCCAGGCTTCCTCGCCAATCTTGTGTGATAGCAACTCACGCTTGCGCCTCTTGTCAACGGGGTAAACGATCTGGCTTACCAGTTCAACAGCGGTATTTTCGGGTGTGACCTGTATTTGTGAAGGTTGCTGCAGAAATTCTGATGCCAGCGTCTTGATTTCCCGTGAAAAGGTGGCTGAGAACAGCAATGTTTGACGCTGCTTGGGAATGACGTTCAGTATTTTGCGGATATCGCGGATGAAGCCCATATCGAGCATTCGGTCCGCTTCGTCCAGTATAAGTATTTCAATTCTGGACAGGTCAATACTCCGCTGCTGTACGTGATCAAGCAGGCGACCTGGTGTGGCCACAACGATATCTACACCCTTGATAAGCTTTTGTTTTTGCGGGTTGATACTGACCCCGCCAAAAATCACAGCTGAGCGGAATGGCAGATACTGTCCATAGTCCCGGACACTTTCATGCACCTGGGCCGCCAGTTCCCGGGTTGGGGTTAGTACCAGTACCCTGGGATGACGCTTGTGGCCTTGAATGTGTTTTTCCTGCAGGCGCTGCAGCACAGGCAGCGTAAAACCAGCAGTTTTACCTGTGCCGGTTTGGGCTCCGGCCAATACGTCTTTACCTTCAAGGATGAGGGGTATGGCTTGTTGCTGGATCGGGGTGGCTTCATCGTAACCCTGTTTTTCGACCGCGCGCAGAAGTTCAGCCGAGAGGCTGAGATCTCTAAATAACATATGTGTCTTGCTCCTGATTCTCTCTGTATGAGAGCGCCTGACCAGAATGCGAAATGATAAAGATGTACTCGCGAATGGCTCGGTCCAGGCTTGGAATTCATAATGGTTTCAGCCGCCACAGGCTGTGACGGTGATGTGAGGCGCAGACCGAAGTGCGCCAAGACGTGGGGCACTATACCAGCGTCTGACATAAAAGATAGGGCTTTATAGAGCGAATTACTAAATCATCGCCAGAATCATATGTTGCGGATTTCAGTTTTGCTCCGGGTGCTTAGTACTTTCAAGCAGCGTGCGGGCGGATGTCGTCAAGCGCTATTTTCTCAGCAGCACACTCCAGGTCATAGCTGGTCTGGAGATTGATCCAGAACTGTGCCGTCGTGCCAAAGAACTTTCCCAGACGAAGAGCCGTGTCTGCGGTGATAGCTCGCTTCCCTTTTACGATCTCATTGATACGACGTGGGGATACGTGGATTTCCTTTGCAAGCCGATATTGGCTGACCTCCATCGGTGACAGGAACTCTTCCTCTAACACCTCGCCAGGTGTTATCGGCAAAAAGTCTCTATTTGTCATGTCAAACCTCCTTAGTGATAGTCCACGATCTCGACATCTGTGGCATTACCATTCTTCCAGCGAAAGCAAATTCTCCACTGATCATTTATACGAATACTGTACTGACTTTTCCGCTCACCCTTGAGCGCTTCCAGCCTGTTGGCTGGAGGAATACGCAGGTCCTTAAGCTCCACTGCGTCACCAATCATCTTTAGCTTTCGAGCGGCTGTCAGCTGAATGTCATTTGGCAGCTTGCGGGAAAATTTGCCGGCTGCCAGCTTCTCTGTTTCCTTACATCGAAAGCTCAATATCATTCGCTAATAATAACGCATGACGTTAATATCGCAAAGCGTTATTATTCATCAAACCTGCTCGGGATCTCGCCTCCTGGAATTTTTGGGGTCAGAGCAAAATTGATCGTGCTATTTGCAAATCAGTTCGTATAGTAAGGGGGGCGCTCAACAGATCTGCAGCAGCCATTACAAAAAATGTTGGGCTTTGAGATTGCTCGGCGTTGGTACGACGTACATCTCATTTTGATAAGAGTTTGATAGGAAGTGGTGGAGTAAACAGATGAAGACCTATGACTACATCATAGTTGGCGGCGGTTCGGCTGGCTGTGTATTGGCTAATCGGTTGTCAGAGTCCGGGCATAACAAAGTGCTGCTTCTGGAGGCGGGCCCGAGTGATGATACGCCGCTGGCTCGCGCGCCCATGGGAATGTTCAGAACCTATCAAAATACCAAGTACACCTGGATGTTTTGGACCCGTCCCGAAAAAACTCAGAACGACCGGCTGGTTTATTGCCCCCAGGGGAAAATGCTTGGGGGTGGCAGCTCCATCAATGCCATGCTCTATATCAGGGGCCAGGCTGAGGACTACGACAGTTGGGAAGCTCAAGGAAATAAGGGCTGGGGATACCAACACATATTACCTTATTTTAAAAAGGCTCAGAACCAGACGCGGGGAGCCGATGACTACCACGGCAGCGGGGGTCCGCTACACGTTAGGGATATTGAGCGGCCGAGTTCGTCCTCAGAACGATTGATACTGGCCGCCATGCAGGCCGGGTATCCCTATAATCCGGACTTCAACGGTGAACAACAAGAAGGAGTGGGTGCCTATCAGGTTACGATGAAGGGGCGCCAGCGTTGCAGTGCGGCGCAGGGGTACTTGCAGCCGGTTATGGGGCGCAGCAATCTTGCGGTTGTTACCGGTGCCGAGGTCAGCGAGATTATTACCCGCGATGGAAAGGCTGAGGGTGTTAGCTATTCCACTGCAGAGCAAACCTGTAGTGCTACCGCCAGTAAAGAAGTCATCATCTCTGCCGGTGCCTTTCGTTCTCCGCAGTTATTGATGTTGTCGGGGATAGGACCCCGAGATGAGTTGGAAAAACACGGCATAGATGTTGTGCATGACCTGCAGGGTGTTGGACAAAATCTGCAGGAACACTGCGACCTGGTGATTGCCACTGACAGCAAGACAGAAGATACCATGGCATTGACGCCGAAAGTGGTTCTCAAGTGGCTTATTGACCTGGTGAAATACAACCTTGGTTTGCCGGGAATGATTTCATCCCTGCTGGTTGAAAGCGGCGGCTTTATTCGCTCCGACCCGGCCCAGACAACGCCTGATATTCAGCTGCAATCAACCAACTCACTGTTTGGCAACCACGGAATGGATCGGGCCATACTGCGTAACTATGGCTACAGTCTGCACGTTACCCTGCTGCGACCAAAAAGCCGGGGCCGGGTAACACTGAAAAATTCCTATTACCGCAGCCCACCGGATATTCAGCTGAATATGCTGGACCATGCCGATGATGTAAAAGCCCTGATTGGCGGTGTTAAACAGGCTCGCAATATTCTGGCTCAAGATGCCTTTAACTGTTCAAGGGGTGAAGAGATTTATCCCGGCAAAGACGTACAAACTGACGAGCAACTCGAAGCATTTTTACGCCAGGAGGCCAACCATATTTATCACCCGGTGGGTTCTTGCAAGATGGGCAATGACGAGTTGGCGGTGGTAGATGAGCGCTTACGGGTACATGGTATGGTGGGTTTACGAGTGGTTGACGCCTCAATTATGCCAACCATTGTTTCCGGTAATACCAATGCCCCGGTAATGGCCATTGCTGAGAAAGCGGCGGACCTGATTCTTGCTGACAACGAATAACCGGGATTGCGCTGGGTGGTTTACTTGCCGCCCTGTGGAGCACTTTGTCCTGGGGGAATGCCTGCCTGTCCCTGGCGAATTTGCGAGATCAGTCGCAGTCCAAAGTAAAGTCTGATCAAGTAACTCTCTTCGAACGCGACCAATGAGCCGTTCAACAAATGGATGAGACATCGGCAGTTAATAGCCTTGCCCCGCAGCAAGTAGGGGCCCGGGGTGCACTTAACTAGGGCACAAACGAGCCCGGCTTCTGTCGCTGGGGGAATTCCTTGAAGGTCGACTTGAACTTGACAACCTCAGCCATTGCCGGGGCAAACAGGAACATATGCTCACCCATCCACTGATCGTAGCCAGAACCCTCGTGGTCCATACGTTCAAGTGGATCCATTCGCAGGTTGAAGATCTTGGGCATGCGCAATGAAACGTAGGGGTCCTGCCAGACCTGCAATCCGTGAGCACGCTGCTCCTTGAAGACCATCTTGTAGTCTCCCATGCGATAACCGACGATATCCCCGGTGTCGGAAGTATAGATAAATTCGTTGCGTGGTCCCTTGTTTGTATCACCCTTAAAGTAGGGAAGGAAGTTATACCCATCGAGATGGACCTTGTATTTCTTGCCACTAATAGTTGTGCCAGCTTTCAGTTTTTCCTTGATTTTATCGTTACCGGCGGCAGCGAGAAGTGAGGGCATCCAGTCCATCATGGCAATGATTTCATTCGATACTTGACCGGCCTCGATTTCAGCGGGCCACCGAACCATCATGGGCACTCGATAGCCGCCCTCCCAGTTAGAGTTCTTCTCGCCGCGATAGGGTGTGTAACCGCCGTCCGGCCAGAGTGCCAGTTCTGCACCGTTATCAGTTGCGTACATCACAATGGTGTTGTCGGCGATACCCAGTTCATCCAGTTTGGTCAGCAACTGCCCCACATGAC
>JABHWT010000033.1 GCA_018657645.1 Halieaceae bacterium
CATGCGTCTGGACAAGCCGCTACTAGAATGGATTCGAAAGGTCAGCGACAACCGATTCCTGCCCTACGGACCACTGTAAGCCACAATCTTTCCCCCCCGCCTCACCGGGCACGCTGCAGCAGACGGTCCTAGACTTAAATATGAGATAGGAGCTTTATTCGACAATCATCATTCTTACAACAAAACATCTATTTATGGATAGGCTCTAGTTAGGCACCAGGTTTCGCAGCACGTCCCCCTGCCCCGGAAAGCGCCACTGTACCCGGTCGAAGTCATCCACGGGTAACCAGTATGCGCTATCAATTTCGTCTGAGTCCCTCGGACCTATTTCACCGGAATGCGGCTGAAGCTCGCAGTGGTAAAGATAGAACCCCGTATCCAGAGCTCTCAACAATTCTCGAGGCAGCAGGTCGAGGCCGGTTTCCTCCAGTGTTTCGCGGTGAGCGGTACACGGGGCCGTCTCCCCCTTTTCGGCCGAGCCGCCCGGCGGCCCAACCCTGCCCTGTCTGTTCTCTACAACCAGAATAGACCGGCCGGAAATTGCCAGGCAGCCTGCGCTAGGGGCAAAAGCGGGTGTCTCTACCCATGGACAGGCGTGCCCCGAACCGGCATAGCCCAGTAGTAATCCAGTGAGACCCAGTAATCGCAAATACCGCCGCTCATAGCATAATCGAAACGAGTTAAGCACTGCTCGTAGTCCCCCTAATACTGCAATGTTACCTGCTCACTGCCCACGCAGTCGCGCAGCGCCTGCAGCAGTTCATCAGTGGGTACAACCTGCCACTGCTTTCCCAACTGAACTCGCGCTTTATTGCGAGCCTGGCTGTATACCAGAGAAACAGGGCAACTACCGCCGCTGGCGCCGGCCAAAGTCTCTTCCAGTCGCGCGGTAAAAGCATCATCCACCATGTTGTGGCTGAGTTCAATTGTTAGTTCCGCTGCGTAGGCCTGTCGGGCATCCACCAGGCTGCGCACCTCCTTGGCTCGCACGGCCAATCCCCCGGAGTAATCGTCGTGAGCCACTGAGCCCTCCACGATAACAATATTGTCTTTCACCAGTAACTCGCGATGCTCATTGTAAACATCCGCGTACACGGTGACTTCTATCCGGGCACTTCGATCATCCAGTTGTAGTACAGACATCGTATCTCCGCGCTTGGTTTTCATTGTCCGCGTAGCCACGATCAATCCAGCCAGAACCTGGGAGCCATTTTTATCACCACGCAGGTCGGCGATACGAGTCGGTGCGAATTTTTTTATTTCAATTTCATAATCGTCAATCGGATGCCCCGTAATATACAGGCCGAGTGTATCTTTTTCCCCTCCCAGACGCTCTTTTCCGGTCCAGGCTCTGGTACTTTGAAAGGGCGCATAAAGATCACCGCAATCTTCATTTGCATGGGGTACTACTTCGCCAAACAGGTCTTCTATCCCAGAATCGCGGTTGCTGGCACTCTGCTCGGCTGTCTTGAGTGCATCGTCCAGACAGGCCATTAATACCCAGCGTTTCTCTCCCAGGGAGTCACAGGCGCCAGAACGAATCAAGGCGTCGATCGCGCGGCGATTAACTTTGCGAGGATCTGTGCGAGCACAGAAGTCGAACAAACTGGTAAATAGCCCACCGCTCTCCCTGGCTTCTAGAATATTGTCAACCGGCCCCGTACCCAGCCCTTTTATGGCCCCCAGTCCATAGATAATTTCACCCTGGCCATTCACCGAGAACATGTACTGTCCCTCGTTGATATCAGGTAATTTAAGAGCCAGCTCCATGGCTCGGCACTCTTCGACAAATACTACAACTTTGTCTGTATTTTGCATTTCTGAACTCATGACCGCTGCCATGAAGGGAGCCGGATAATGCGTCTTTAGCCACGCCGTTTGATAGGAGACCAGCGCATAGGCTGCCGAGTGCGATTTATTAAAACCATAGCCTGCGAACTTCTCCACCAGATCGAAGATCTTCATGGCGAGCAACCCGTCGACCCCTCTGTCCTGAGCGCCCTGCTCGAAAACCTCGCGCTGCCTGGCCATTTCATCGGCATTTTTCTTACCCATTGCCCGGCGCAATACATCGGCTCCGCCAAGGGTATAACCCGCCAGCTCCTGGGCGATCTGCATCACCTGTTCCTGGTAGAGAATAATGCCGTAGGTGGGCTCCAGAATGTGTTTCAGGCTCTCGTGTTGATACTCCACATCCGGATAAGAAATGGCTTCCCGACCATGCTTGCGATTAATAAAGTTGTCGACCATACCCGATTGCAGGGGACCGGGACGAAACAGGGCCACCAATGCGATGATGTCATCGAAACAGTCGGGCTGAAGACGTTTGATCAAATCCTTCATCCCCCGGGACTCCAGCTGGAATACGGCGGTCGTGGCCGCCGACTGAAGAAGCCCATAGGTCGCCTGATCATCCAGCGGAATCTGCATGATATCCAGAGGCAATTCGTCCAGCATCTTGCGCTGGTCGGTGATAATCTTGACCGCCCAGTCGATGATGGTCAGAGTGCGCAGCCCAAGAAAGTCAAACTTTACCAGCCCCGCTTCCTCCACATCACCCTTGTCGTACTGGGTAACCAGGCCGGAGCCTGTTTCATCGCAGAACAGGGGCGAAAAATCTGTCAGTTTGGAGGGGGCAATAACCACGCCCCCAGCGTGCTTGCCGACGTTGCGAACGACACCCTCCAGCTGCACGGCCATGTCCCATATTTCCTGGGCATGGTTATCGCTATGCAGGAAGTCACGTAATGGTTCCTCTTCCTCCAGGGCCTTGGCCAGCGTCATGCCAACCTCAAAGGGGATCATCTTGGAGAGCTTGTCGGCCAGGGTGTAAGATTTGCCCTGGGCCCGACCCACGTCTCGCACCACCGCTTTAGCCGCCATGGTGCCAAAGGTTATAATCTGCGACACGGCCTCCCGCCCATAGGTATCGGCGACGTACTCGATAACTTTGTCGCGGTTCTCCATGCAGAAATCGACATCGAAATCCGGCATGGATATTCGTTCAGGGTTTAAAAACCGCTCAAACAGCAGGTCGTATTCTATAGGGTCGAGGTCGGTAATATCCAGGGCGTAAGCCACCAGGGAACCGGCACCCGAACCGCGGCCGGGACCAACCGGTATATTCTGTTTCTTGGCCCAGCCAATGAAGTCCATAACGATTAAAAAGTAGCCGGGGAAGCCCATCTGGATAATGACGTCTAATTCGAAGTCCAAACGCGCTTCATAGCGCTGCCGGGTCTCCTCAAAACTGCCAGTATTATGATCAGGCATAGATTTCAGACGTGATTCCAATCCCTCCCCGGAAAGCTGGCGAAAGAACCCGTCTATGCCCAGACCCCGGGGAACCGGGTAATCTGGCAGGTAGGGTTTACCCAGCTCCAAAACAAGATTGCAGCGCCTCGCAATCTCTACAGTGTTGGTGAGGGCCTCTGGAATATCAGCGAACAACGCCTGCATTTCGGCCGGCGAGCGGAGGTATTGCTGATCTGTATACACCCGCGCTCGACGTGGATCATCCAGAGTTCGCCCCTCGTGAATACAAACTCGGGCTTCGTGTGCCTCGAACTCGGATGCACTGAGAAAGCGAACATCATTGGTGGCCACCACCGGGCATTGCAATTGCTCGGCAAGCGCTACCGCTGAATGTAAATGCGCCTCGTCCCCCTCTCTGCCTGTGCGATGTAATTCCAGATAAAAACGGTCCGGATACAGCTTCATCCAGAACCGGGCCCGCTGAATTGCCAAATCCTGCTTACCACTGAGCAAAGCCTGCCCCACCTCGCCAGCCGATCCCGCCGACAGTGCAATAATGCCCTGGGCATAATCGGCCAACCAGGGCTTCTCCAGATAGGGAACCCCAAGGTGCTGGCCCTCGGTGTAGGACTTCGAAATCAACTCAGTCAGATTCTTATAACCGACATTATTCATGGCCAACAGACAGATGGGATGCGCATGCTCGGGGTTGTCCGCCTCCATTACTTTCAGGTCCGCCCCGAAAATGGGTTTTACACCGGCCCCGAAGGCTGCCTTGTACACTTTAATCAGGGCATAAAAGTTACACAAATCGGTAACGGCCACCGCCGACATGTCCAGTTCACCCAGTCTTTTTATCAGGGGTTTGACCCGCACCAGCCCGTCGGCCAGAGAAAACTCGGTGTGGAGGCGTAAATGCACGAATTGGCTCATTGGCAAAGTTTACTCTGCGCCCTGATCCACTAACAGGATTTTTACGGGCCGAAAGCTGCGCCGATGCACCGGACTCACTCCCAGCTCACGTAATGCCTGCAAATGGGCGGGGGTAGGATAGCCTTTGTGGGCCGCGAAACCATAACCCGGATATTGACGCTCCAGGGCAACCAATTCGCTGTCGCGCTGTACCTTGGCCAGTATCGATGCCGCGGCGATCGCCGGCACCCTGTCATCACCGCCCACCACGGGCTCCGACGCATAGTGCCATCGGGGTAGACGATTACCATCGACCAATACATATTCCGGTTGCGGTTGCAGAGCTTCAACAGCGCGATGCATGGCCAGTAAACTTGCCTGTAAAATATTGAGCTGGTCTATTTCGGTAACCGAGGCGCGACCCACTGCCCATGCACGGGCCTGGGCTTTGATCTGCAGAGCCAGATTTTGTCTCCTGCCGGGCGAGAGCTTTTTGGAATCGCGCAAGCCCTGAATGGGGCTGTCAGGGTCCAGAATGACGGCCGCTGCAACGACATCCCCGGCCAAGGGTCCACGGCCCACTTCATCAACACCGGCCAGCTCGCGCCCCTGGTAATCAATCTTAAACAGTTCCTTCACATTGTTCTCGGCGCCGATGCGGTCATTAAATTGGCCAGGGCGCGCGCGGTACGCTCGCTGGAGCCCAGTCGCAACTGTGTGTGGATCAGGTCAAACTCCCGCAGGAGCACCTGCTGCTGCGCCGTGTCATCTAGCAGTGGCTCCAGCGCAGCAGCCATGGCCTCCGGTGTCGC
>JABHWT010000032.1 GCA_018657645.1 Halieaceae bacterium
CTCTGCTGATCCTCAGCCTCCTGCAGCGAACCCTCCGCCGCTGCCGTAATGCTGGGGCAAGCCACAACCAGCACAGCCATGAGACAGAGGGAGCAGGAAATCTTCCCGCCGCACGAGCTCCGGGCCGAGGCCTGTAGCCCCCCTGCTCTTCCTATCACGAATCAGTCACTCGCCAACGGCGCCTCTGGGCGTGTCTTGTCCCTGGCAGATCAGTGCGACCCTGCCCTTGATATCTGCACTGGCAATTCTCCGGTGAACGTCTGCGACCTGTCCCAGTGGTACGCGCTCGTCCACCACAGGATGCAACTTGCCGTCCCTCAGCCACTGCATCAGGGTATGCACATCCTTATTGAAGGCCTCGTTATTTTTCTCCCGGCTGCTCTGGATATTGTAAAAACTGCTCGACTTGCCATCGGGAATGAATTTCCACAGGCCCAGTAATTTTGCGAACCCCCACAGCAACTGCGGCAGGGACTCCTCCCCCGTACTAAGTTGCATGGAGCCAAACCCCACAAGCTTACCGCCGCGACGCAGGCAACGGTAGGAATGCGCCCAGTTCTTGCCGCCGACAGTATCGAATACAGCGTCCACACCGCCGCCGCTGAGTTCCAGTGTACGAGCAACGAAATCCTCGCTGCGATAGTCGATAGGGATGGCACCAAAGGCGCGCAATAGATCGTGTTTACCCGAGGATGCTGTACCGTAGACTTCCAGTCCCAGCAAGCGGCCCAACTCCACCAGTGCGGAGCCCACCGCGCCAGCAGCGGCGTGTACCAGTATCCTGTCCCCGCGCTGTAGTTGGCATTCGCGGGTTAGCATCTGGTAGGCCGTGGTATAGGGAAGAATCATACACACCGCCTGGGCCGGATCGAGCCCCTGCGGACAGGGTATGACCCGCGCGGCATCAGCGCACAAATACTGAGTATAGCCACCGATCACCGGCATATCCGCCACCGCCTGGCCGGGTTCCAGACCCTGCACACCCACACCCAGTTTATCCACGACACCAAACCAGTCGTAGCCCGGGGTGAACGGTGGTTTCTCCTTCACACCGGGATAATCACCATCGCGAATGATCGTATCGGTAAATCCTGTGCCGGCAGCCAACACCTTCACACGCACTTCACCCCTGCCGGGTTCGGGCAAGCTCTTCTCTTGCTTGAGTTGGAGGACTTCCGGCCCTCCAAAACTGGCAATCTCTATATAACTGTACGGCATTGCTACTTCCTATTGGGCACAGGGGGCAAAGGCTCAGCTGAGCCAGAGCAGGGACTCGTGAAACAGTGCTGCGAAATCGGCTACCGCCTCATCGTCCAATAACTCATAGCTGTGACGGAACGACAGGTGGATACAGCCATTGTAGCTTGTTACACCCAGGCCCAGGCCGTCCGGCATAACTGCCGGTGGTGACATCCAGACTTCCTGCGCCTCACCGTCTTGCCCAAAAGACAGCGCCTCGGTAATGCGACCGGCATTGGTTAGCGCCGCGCTGGTCGCGCCGCTCTCACCAGGGCTCATGAATATCAGGTTCTTCGCCCAGACCGGAAGGCGGGATCCCATACTGAGGCCCAATAGCATGGACTCGGCAAAGCCCTCCTCCTTGGCAGTACGAGATTGCTCTACCACCGTCGCCATCAGAGCCTCGGGATCCTCCCGCTGTTCCAGTTCCGTATTGGTGGCAAAAGATATGGCGAAATTCCCAAAGACTTCAAACCACCATTCCTGCGGCCGCAGGTTGACCGGACTGGTGACCCTGACCAGGCTACTTTCATCACCCAGGCGCTCATTCCAGACCTCAACTGTTCGGTGCATGGCAGCCACCAGCAGGTCATTGAATGTGGCTTTCATATAGCGCTTGGGGTTCAGCTCGCTGACGTCATCGACATCCAGGGTGTAGTGGTAGCAGCCGTAGGCAATAGCCTCACTGTCTGTCAACTCCGAGATGCTGGTAGCTTCAGGCATTTGCGTCTTCATCGACGCTGCGTAGCTCTTGAAGCGTCTTGTCTTTTCCGTCCTGCTCTTCGGGCCATACAGGGCCTCCAGGTCGCGCGATTGCAGTGGATCCACGGACCCAGTATCGTCCTCTTCCCCGCAGTAGGCTCGCAGGATAGAACGCAGAAACCGGAGTGTTCCAATGCCGTCCGCCGCGGCATGACTGACATTTAGAATGAGATGATCGCCCTTATTGCAGCGCACCAACCAGACACGTAGCGGTGGTGCCTCGTGCAGGGGAACCCGGGTACTGAGTAACTGATTGCGGGCGCGATTCACAGACGCATCGTCACCGGCCTCTACCACCAGGAAGGGATCGACTCTTGGAGCCTCCATGATTTCCCACTGCAATTGCTTGTCACGCTGGCTGGGGCGCACCAACCTCGCTCTCGCCAGCGGATGTACCGCCAGTGCCTTATGCACAGCATCGCGCATCGCCTCCGCATCCAGCTCTCCTGGCGCTTTCACCTCGATGTGAACATTGACGGGGTATTGATCTGAATCAGTGAGGTGAAGGACTTCGTCAATCGGTGAAAATGGTGAGTGCACCGTAGTCATAATGAATCCTCGGTCGCTGGATTGTAGGAAGTGCCTGTTGGCTGCACAGAACTGGCCCCGGTAGAAACCTGCTCCAGGGTCGCTGGTGGCCTGTGACAGATTTCCCGGAGCTTTTCGGCTCTAAAAACCGTGCAGTGATGCATACTCTTGCAGCGGCAGGCGGGGCTGCACAATATTGGCAGCAACCTCGTCGTTGTTGGGGAATCCCAGTGAAATCCCCATCATCACCATTTCGTTGTCGGACACATCGAATGCCTCCCGGAAGGTATCGGACCACATGCTCCAGGCAGCCTGCGGGCAGGTGGCCAGGCCGCGTTCCTGGGCCAGCAGCATGATGGTTTGAACAAAAATCCCCATATCGAGAATCTGTAACTCCGCCAGACTGCGATCCATGGTAATAACCAGGCCCACAGGCGCATCGAAGAAGGTAAGGTTCTTGCCACCCTGAATCATCCGCGCAGTCTTGTCCTCCCGGCCGATTCCTAGTGCCTCGTACATGATCTCACCGCACACAGCACGGCGCTCTCGCCAGGGCTCACCCATCCCTTCCGGATACATACGCACATCGGGTGGGTCGCCGGCAGGGCTGGTAGCCGCCTTGGCGAACACCGCCTGGCTGAATCGCTCCTTCTCAGCCCCGCTCAGGGCGCAGACTTTCCATGGCTGTATGTTACTCCCTGAGGGGGCGTTGCCCGCCAGGGTGAGAATTTCCTCGACCATCTCACGGCTCACCGGCTGGTCGGTAAAAGCGCGCACCGAACGTCGCGCCTGAACAGCTTCTGTCACACTCATTGTCGTCGTCATTCTCTTCTCCAAATTATGCTGATGTAGTGTTGAGGATCATGTCGGCGGCCTTCTCCGCGATCATGACGGTGGCGGCGTTGGTATTGCCGGCCACAATATCGGGCATTACTGATGCGTCGACGACTCGCAGGTTCTCACAGCCGTGGACACGCAGTTGCGGGTCGACGACTGCCTGTTGGTCCACGCCCATTTTGCAGGTACCCACGGGGTGATACCCGGTGGTTGCCTGACGCATGATGTAGTCGAGGATCTCGTCATCCGTTTGCACGGCTTTGCCCGGGCGGATTTCCTCGCCGCGGATGGCGGCGATGGGATCCTGATCAAAGATCCGCCGGATCTGTTTGAAACCGGACACCATCGCTTGCCGGTCATACTCGGTGGCCAGGTAATTGGCGTGAATGGCCGGCAGATCAGAGGGCGATGCGCTGCGAATGTTCACGCTGCCACTGCTCTCGGGGCGCACGTGCTGAATCATGGCGGTCACCGCCGACTCCTTGTCCATCACCGAGCGGTGCTTCTCGTCGCGATCTCCCCCCACGGGCATGAAAAACAACTGAATATCGGGGCGCTCCTGGGCCTCGCTGGAGCGGAAGAAGGCACCAACATGACCGGACGGGAAGCTCAGCAAACCGCTGCGGCGACACAGATAGTTATACAGTTGCCGCAGCAAACCGATCGGGTTCATTTCATCCCAGACGGTGCGCACACCACTAACCTGGTAGGCAGCCATGGAACCCAGGTGATCCTTTAGGTTCTGTCCTACACCCTCCAACGCCACTACTGGCTGGATGCCATGCTGTTGCAACAGCTCCGCCGGACCGATGCCGGATAGCTGTAGCAACTGCGGTGAATTGATAGCGCCCGCGGAGACAATGACTTCCCGGGACGCTCGATACTCAGTGATATTGCCCTTGATGGAAACCACAACACCCGTGGCGCGCTTGCCGTCGAAAGTAATCCTCTGGCACTGGGCGCCCGTCACCACCTGCAGGTTCGGCCGCTTCTTCGCCGGCTTCAGATAACAGTGGGATGTGCTCTGGCGGCGCCCTCTCACGATATTGCCCTTGTAATAGGCCACACCTTCCTGTTCGCCCTGGTTAAAATCGCCGATCGCTTCCAGTCCGTAGGATTCACAGGACTTGATAAACAGGTCGCTGGCTTCTGAATGCTCTACCTCCGAAACTCCCAGCGCGGCGGACGACAGGTCCGCCTGCCCTCCCCCCTCATAATGTCGCTCCGATCGCTCGAAATAAGGCAATACACTGCCCCAATCCCAACCGTCACAGCCGGCATCCCGCCATGCGTTGAAATCCTCTCGGTGGCCACGTACATGCAGCATGCCGTTGATCGAGCTGCAGCCGCCCAGGAGCTTGCCACGCGGCCAGTACATGTGGCGGTTGTTAGTGGATGCCTCGGGCTCAATGCTGTTACCCCAGTTGAATGCGGGATGGTAGGAAATCTGCGTCCAGCCAATGGGGATGTGCACCAGTGGATTCCAGTCTGAAGGCCCGGCCTCGAGCAATAAAACCCGGTGCTCCCCACTCGCGGTCAGTCGATTCGCCAGCACACAGCCAGCTGATCCACCACCAACAATAATGTAGTCAAAGCTATTCATTTTGTTTATCACTACCTCTCTGGCTGAGGGCTAACAGGTGCACACCCACAAGGGGTGAACGAGTTATGTGTCTGCAATTATAGGTTCACACTCAAATATCGACAGGACGTATTGATTCCAATTCTCAGACCAAAAAGTTCACTGGACTGAAATGTCTGCCATTAAGAACCTAACAGCCCTCTCCACTGGCTCGAGTTGGTACTACACTTTGTTCCAGATGATGGGCTTTCTCCTGTAGAGGGGAACAACGGGCTCCAAATGTTTGGATTACACTTTCCCTTGCGAGGAACTTGCGATGACCTCAGTAACACCAGCCACAGAATCCTCTGATATCGAATCCGGCCTGCGTTCCCTGCTTCAGGCCCAGCGCCAGGCCTTCGAGAAAGAGGGCCAGGTCAGCTACGAGACCCGGGTAGACAGACTGAACCGCTGTATCTCGCTGTTGGTCGACAACCAGGACGCCCTCTGTGAAGCGCTGCAGAAGGACTTCGGCTGCCGCTCCCGCTATGTCACCCTGATGAGCGAGATCATGACTTGTATCGGCAGCCTGAAGAGTGCCCGCAAACAGCTAAAGGGCTGGATGAAGCCGGAGCGCCGCAAGGCCCCCTTCCCAATGAACCTGTTCGGGGCCAATGCCCGGGTCTACTACCAGCCCAAGGGCGTGGTCGGCATCATGTCGCCCTGGAACGTCCCTATTGGCACCGTTTTCAGCCCATTGACGGATATCCTGGCTGCAGGCAATCGCTGCATGATCAAGCCGTCGGAATTCACCCCACACACAGCAGAGCTGCTGGCCGAAACCTTCCCACGGTACTTTGATGCCACCGAGGTTACTGTCTGCACGGGTGGTGCAGAAGTCGGCGCCGCCTTCAGCAACCTACCCCTGGATCACCTGATCTTCACCGGTTCGACCACTGTCGGCCGCCACGTCATGCGCGCCGCAGCGGAAAACCTCACGCCGGTCACGCTCGAACTGGGAGGCAAGTCTCCGGTGATCGTCAGTGAAACAATCGACGCCAAGGTGGCGGCGGAGTCGATCATCTCGGGCAAGGCCATGAACGGCGGCCAGCTGTGTATTTCGCCAGACTACGCCTTCGTGCCTGAGGCGGGCCTGGAAGTATTTATCCAGCAATGCCAGGCCACTATCAGTGAACAGTTCCCTACCATCGCGGACAATCCTGACTTTGTCGCCGTGGTAAATGAGCGTCACTTCGACCGGATCAACGGCTACCTGCAGGACGCCGAAAGCAAGGGTGCTCGCATCGTGGCGCTGATGCCGGCGGGAGAATCCTTCGATGACCGCAGCAAGCACAAGATTCCCCTGCACCTGGTGATCAATCCCACCGACGATATGCAGGTGATGCAGGATGAGATATTCGGGCCCATTCTCACCATCAAGACCTATCGCAGCGTAGACGAGTGCCTGGCCTACATCAATAACCGGCCCCGCCCCCTGGCCCTGTACTACTACGGCAAGGATGCTGCCGAGCAGGAGCGTGTACTGCAGGAAACCACCTCGGGCGGCGTCTCTGTCAATGATATTGCCATGCACTATGCCTGCGACGACCTGCCTTTCGGTGGAGTCGGTGCCAGCGGTATGGGGCATTTCCACGGTTTCGACGGCTTCAAGACATTCAGCCATGCCAAGGGCGTGTTCAAACAGGGGCGGCTCAACCTGCCCAAGCTGATGGGCACCCTGCCACCCTACGGCGACAAGCTGGATAAGCTGCTCAGTGGCCAGATCAAGAACTAGATCGCTATAGGAAATTATTCCAGATTCATACCCACACACACCGCCAATCAGCGGTGCAGGATAAGAGGTTATCGTATGTCATTCACAGCACAGGATGTTCAACAGAAAATTGTGGAGCTCACTGCAGACGGTTCCCCCTTCGTATTGAAAAATTTCGATGTCGAGGGTCATACCTACAAGGGCTTCGCTAATGCGCCGGCCGACCTTGTCCAATTGCTACAGGCGGGTCGCGCGCATGGCGACAAGCCCTTCATGGTCTATGAGGGACGCCACATCAGCTTCGATGACTTCTTCGGGCAGGTAGACATACTCGGCTCACGTTTGCAAAACGGCTACGGCATCAAGCGCGGTGACCGCATTGCCATCGCCATGCGCAACTGCCCGGAGTGGGCCGTGAGCTTTGTGGCCGCAGTGCTGGCGGGCGCCATCGTCGTGCCCCTGAACAGCTGGGGCAAGACCGACGAACTGGTGTTCGGGGTCGAAGACTGCGGCGCCAGCTTGCTGATATGTGACACCCAGCGCTACGCCCTGATCGAGAACGAGGCAGCGGTGAGCGGACTGCCGGCCATCGTAGTCGAGCCTGCAGAGGCACTACATCGGGAAAACGTCATCAGTTTCTCCGATCTGGTGGCTCAGGGTTCCGCCGATAGTTTCACCATTGCCGAAGTCGAGGCCAACGACCCCGCCTTGATCATGTACACCTCCGGCAGCACCGGCTCCCCCAAGGGGGTGCTGCTGCGCCATGTCAGCATCAGTCAGGCTCTGATGAATATGTATTTCCTGGGCATGCTCAACATCTCCCTGGAGGGGGCGAAGGAGTTACCCGGCGGGGCCGAACAGGAAACGCCCCTGCTGACGGTACCGCTGTTTCACGGTACGGGTCTGGTGTCCGGCCTGTTGCTGCCACTGCAGATGGGCCAGAAAGTCGTACTGATGTACAAGTGGGATACCGAAACTGCCCTCAAGCTGATCGAGGAAGAGAAGATCACCGGCCTCACCAGTGTACCGACGATATTACAGGGCTTGTTCACGCATCCCAACTACGATAAGTACGACACTTCTTCCCTCTTCCGGGTGGGCGCTGCCGGCGCAGCAACGCCGGAGGGACTGCCGGAACTGATTGAGTCCAGGATCAGTAAGGTCAGCCGCTCGGCTGGCTGGGCCCTGACTGAGACCATGTCTGTAGGCACTGCCATGAGCGGCGATATCTATAACCTCAAGCCCGAGGCCTCCGGGGTGAAATCCCCTATTGTCGAATTGCGCTATGTCGATCTGGATGGGCAGCCGGTGGCAGAGGGAGAAACCGGTGAAATCCAAATCAGTGGTATTACTGTCTGTGCTGGCTACTGGCACCGACCTGACGCCACCACCGAAATTATGGATGGCCCCTGGATGCGTACAGGAGACCTGGGCATGATGGACAGCGACGGCTTCCTGCATATCACCGGGCGTATCAAGGAGATCGTCATACGCGGTGGCGAGAACATCTATCCCGGCGAAATCGAGAACGTGGCCTACAGCATGGAACCGGTACTGGAAGTTGTGGTGTTCGGCGTACCCGATGCAAAAATGGGCGAAGAAATGGCCATGGTGGCTTACGCCCGGCCAGAAACAGGGCTCACCGTTGATGCCCTGCGGGCTCATGTCGGCGGCAAGTTGGCTGGCTACAAGGTGCCGAAATATATCGAGCTCTCAGAACAGCCGCTGCCGCAGAACGCCAGTGGCAAACTGTTCAAGCGCAAGATCCAGGATGCGTTTGTGGCGCAGCTCGGCGCGTGACCCAGCCTCCCAAGCCAGAGCAGGTGTGCTGGCTTCGGCAAGCCCCTGTTCGCATTGACAAGAATTACAACCTACCCCCGAGGAGCAAACCCGTGAAACATTCCAGTTCTTCATTTTTCCTTGGCCTGGTGATCACCATCAGCGTCGTCCTGGGAGCGCCACCAGCGGCAGCCGCCGGCAAACCCAACATCCTGGTGATCTGGGGTGACGATATCGGTATCGGCAATATTAGTGCCTATAACCGCGGTATTATGGGTTACGCGACCCCCAATATCGATCGCCTTGCCAACGAAGGGATGTTATTTACCGATTATTACGGCGAGCAGAGTTGCACCGCTGGCCGTTCCGCCTTTATTACGGGGCAGCATCCCCTGCGTACTGGTTTGACCAAGGTCGGGTCCCCCGGTTCCAGTATTGGTATTCAGGAGCGAGACCCGACGGTGGCAGAATTGTTAAAGCCCCTGGGTTATGCCACCGGTCAGTTTGGTAAGAACCACCTGGGCGACAGGGATGAATACCTGCCTACCAACCATGGCTTTGATGAATTCAAGGGCAACCTCTACCATCTCAATGCCGAAGAGGAACCAGAGCACGAGGACTATCCCAAAGAAGAATGGGTCAGGGAAATGTTCGCCCCGCGCGGGGTCATCCATTCATTTGCGGACGGCAGGGTTCAGGATACCGGCCCGCTCACCCGCAAACGTATGGAGACAGTGGATGAGGAGTTCCTGGCCGAGGCGCTGAAGTTCATGGACAAAGCCCACGATAGGAAGCAGCCCTTCTTCGTCTGGTTTAACTCTACGCGGATGCATGCGCGAACGCATGTCAAGGACGAAACCCTGGGCAGGTCCGGGCAGGGGTTCTATAACGACGGGATGATGGAGCACGATGATCATGTTGGGGCTCTACTGGATAAACTCGATGAGTTGGGGGTAGCAGACAACACCCTGGTATTTTATTCCACGGACAATGGCCCTCACTTTAACTTTTGGCCAGACGGGGCCAATTCGCCCTTTCGCGGTGAAAAAAATACAACCTGGGAAGGCGGTTTTCGGGTGCCTGCCCTCGTGCGCTGGCCCGGCAGGGTTAACGCGGGCAGCACCTCCAACGAGATCATGTCTCACCTTGACTGGGCGCCAACGATCATGGCCGCCGCCGGTGATGGCTCTATCAGGGAGAAATTGCTGGAGGGCCATCGCGCCGGCAGCAAGACATTTAAGGTTCACCTTGATGGCTACAACTTCCTGCCCTACCTGACGGGTGAAGAAAAACGCGGTCCACGACATGAGTTTTTCTATTTCACCGACGATGGCAATTTGTCGGCCGTGCGTATGGGTGACTGGAAAGTGATGTTTTCTGAACAACGTGCTCATCGCTATGATCTGTGGCGTGAGCAGTTCGACGTACTGCGCCAGCCCAAGCTGTTCAATCTGCGCCGTGATCCCTATGAGCGAGCGGACACCGACTCCAACGCCTACAATGAGTGGGTTATGCAAAGGGTACCCCACTTTTATAAATCTGCTGTGGTCGTGGGGACCTTTATGAAAACCTTTCAGGAGTACCCGCCCAGCCAGGGCCCGCAGAGTACCGATCCGGCGAAGTTCCGGTAAACCGGAGACAACCATAGCCCCGGATATTGACCCACTCAAGGCCGGATAAACCATTGCCTGTAACTAATTTTGAGCGGATAAGATGTGATGCACAAAAGTCCTCATGAGCATTTCTCTGCGCAGTACCGAAATTATGTCCTTGCACTGCTGACCCTGGGCTACCTGTTCAATTTTGTCGACCGTCAAGTCATGACGATTTTGCTCGAGCCCATCAAGAATGAGTTCGGGGTTACCGATACACATATGGGGTTTCTTTCCGGCCTGGCGTTCGCCCTGTTCTACGCCACCCTGGGGGTTCCGGTGGCCCGACTCGCAGATAACTGGTCCCGTCGCAATGTGCTGGCCATCTCCATGACCATCTGGAGCGCGGTGACCGCCCTGTGTGGAATGGCAGGCAATTTCTGGCAACTGGCCGCACTGAGAATTGGTGTGGGTGTCGGTGAAGCCGGGGGGGTTCCGCCGTCCCAGTCTCTCCTGGCCGACTACTTTCCTCCCGAGAAAAGATCCCTGGCGCTGGGTGTTCTTGCAGCCGCACCCAACGTGGGTATATTAGTTGGCCTTTTTGGCGGTGCCATAATCGCCGAAGCCTATGGCTGGCGCGCGGTATTCGTGGTGTTTGGGGCGCCGGGGGTGCTGCTTGCAATACTGTTGTTTTTCACTGTGAAAGAGCCCCCGAAAATACCACGACCTACCGTAACGGGTAAGGACTCACTCTGGAGAACCGTCAGAAAAATCTACGCCATTCCGGCGTTTCCCTATATATCCATAGCCGTCGGATTCA
>JABHWT010000066.1 GCA_018657645.1 Halieaceae bacterium
ACAGTCGCGGATCAGATCCAGATAGCGCTGCTCAAAAATCTGCAGCGGCATACGGCCGTAGGGTAGCAGTACACTCGACAGTGGAAACAGGGGAAGCTCTTCCATAGCAGGTGGCTGACTCATTAGGGTAAACAAAGTGCTTCCAACTGCGCCAATCTAACCAGTGCCTCAGCGCGATTAGTACCGCAGACCATGAACTCCGCGGTAAAATCTGCACACAAGGCAGGCCGTCGGGGGTCATTAATCAAAGTACAAGCCATGCGTTCATCCAGGTGCACGCAGGCCACACCGGCGGGCTTGCCCTCGGGCATGCAGTGGAACGGACTATTGATAGAGGGGGCGATGCAGCAAGCGCCGCAGCCTAGTCGGCATTGCATAAGTGGCCACAGTGTCTATCAAATACCCAGTTTAACCGAGCCACCTTCCACCGCGCAAACGCCCGACTCCAGATGTTCTGTTAAGTGGCGACGGTTTTCGACACGCAGCCATAAAAAAGCCCCGAATCAACGAGGCTATTACCCACTTTGAGCAGTGCTTTAAGCTACAAGGCACTAGCTAGTGCCTGTCCATAAACTCTTCAGTGCGAAGAAATTCGGTAAAAGTCGAGCTATGGCATTGTCCATCAGGACCGTCTGCAGCGTCCTGCAGCAGACGGTCCTTGACGTAAACATGGCACCGGAGCTCTACTCCACAATCATCACTCTTTCAAAAAAACACCCATTTATGGATAGGAACTAGTTAGTGGGCGAATGCATCTCAAGATTTTGAATCGCTTTTTGCAATTTCAATGTTTGATAATTGATATTACTTACGTTAAGTGATTGCCCTTCCTGGAAGGGATAATCGTCGAGCGTTCCGAAAAACTCTTTCAGCTTGGTTTGGACAGGTACAAACAGCCACATATTATCTGCCATCCAGCGCAGGTGCATTGGCGACTCAAGCTGCGCATCTTCAAAGGGATCAGCGCGCAGGTGCGCTATACGAGGCCAGCCCGGCGTAACACGAATACCGTTGGCTATATCACCTTCGGTATAAGCAAATGCTATCTTCCAGTCTTTCCAGCGAATTGCGTTCAGTTCACCGTCCGCACTAAAGTAGTAGATACTGTCGCGGGGCGATTCCTTTTCCTTTCCAGAGAAAAACGGCTTAAAGTTATGGCCATCAGCATGTACCTTAAAGCGCTTTCCATTGGCTCTATGCCCCTTTTTCAGTTTTTTAACAATATTGGGGTCACCTGCTGCCGCCAGTAAAGTGGGCATCCAATCCTCGTGGGACATAACGGCGTTGATATTCGTTCCAGGCTCGATCACGCCGGGCCAACGCACAAGCTGAGGTACACGCATGCCGCCTTCCCAGGTCGTTCCTTTCTCGCCATGAAACGGCGTACTTCCGCCGTCGGGCCATGTGAACTTCTCGGCGCCATTATCGGTGCTGTATATCACAATGGTATTATCCGCGATTTTCAAGTCATCAAGTTTCTTCAAAAGAATACCGACGTGATCGTCGTGTTCAACCATACCGTCCGCGTATAAACCAATTCCCGTTTTACCCTGATACTCGGGCTTCAGGCGCGTCCATACATGCATTCGAGTTGCGCTCATCCACATAAAAAAGGGTTTGTCGGCTTCATGTGCTTTGTCGATAAACTTTAAGCCCTCTGCCAAAAACTCCTCATCGGCTGTTTCCATACGCTTGCGCGTCATGGGGCCCGTGTCCTGAATCTTGCCGTCGGCGCTGGAGCGAATCACACCACGAGGCGCAAATCTTTTGTGGAACTCGGGGTCTTTAGGGTAGTAGTAGGTTTCTGGTTCTTCTTCGGCATTGAGGTGGTAAAGATTGCCAAAAAACTCGTCGAAACCGTGGGCAGTGGGTAAGTGCTCGTTCTGGTCACCCAGGTGATTTTTCCCGAACTGACCGGTCATATAACCCTGTTCTTTTAATAGGTCGGCAATAGTCGGTGTCCAGTCTGGAATACCATGATCTGAACCCGGCATACCAATAGTGAGCAGGCCCGTACGAAAAGGATGCTGCCCCAGGACAAAGGAAGCACGACCCGCCGTACAACTTTGCTGTGCGTAGTGATCGGTAAACAAAGCCCCCTCTTTTGCAATTCGATCAATATTCGGCGTTTGATATCCCATCATACCGTGGTTATAGGCACTGATGTTGTACATCCCAATATCATCACCCCAGATAACCAGAATATTCGGCTTGCTGGCCCCAGAGACGTTAAGGGCAAATAGGCTCAAAGTTAGCGCTAAAACTAACTTAAGCCAATAGTAGTCTTCGTTCCGACTCATTTCGAGTACTCCTCATTGAAGTGCAGTAGCTGATTTTTTTAGTGTATATTATTGGGCGAGATAATCGAACCTTACTGTAAACAAATATAGTTTCTCGCCTATATACACCGATCCCACATTTACAGCACACAAGGGCCGGCACTCCACGTTATTTCCCCTCTGGACCCAGTGGCTTAAACACCACAATCAACCGTGGCAACAGTAATAATGCTCCTATGACCGCCGCAGCCATGGCCACTACTGTCAACAAGCCAAAATAAATACTGGGTGTAAAGCGCGAAAAAGTCAGCATCGAGAATCCAACCACCACAGTGACTGTGGTGTAGTACAAGGCGCGTCCAATACTACCGTGGCACCGGTACATAGTGGCCTGGTAATCTCGATCCTTGGGAAATTCCCTGAGGTAGCGGTGCACATAGTGAATACAGTTATCCACGCCGATGCCCAGTACAATAGCGGCTATTGTAATTGTCATAATATCGAGAGGAATAGACGCCAAGCCCATTATTCCCAGTACCAGCCCGGCGGCCAGCAGGTTCGGTGCCAGTGCAATCAGCGCCAACCAAATGGATCTGAACAATCCTATGAACATTACCAGGATGGCAAGAAACACCGCACCCAGAGTCAAAATCTGCGAGCGAAACAAACTCTGCAATACATTGTTGTACAGTACCAACAAGCCGGTAAACTGCACCCGTTCCGGTTCCAGACCCAGAGTTTCCTCCAATTCGACCCGCAGCTCGCGCAGAAATTCATTGCGGCGCAAATCCTTACTGGTCTCCTTCACCCTTACTGTCACCCGGGCCTGTTCTTTGCTCTCGGAAAAATAGGGGTCGACCATCATGCCCTTAATATCCTCGGGCAGGCTTTTCTGTACTAACGCCAATTCGACCCCGCCGATATCGTCTCCCAGTAAATTCTTAACCACCGAGAAAATAGTAGACAAGGACAAAACCTTACCCGTTTCCGGGCGCGAGTCCAGATGTTGATGAACAGCGTCTAACTCACGCATTCCTTCAAGGCTGAACCAGTAGCTGGGTGTAAATGTCGATTCTGAGGCACTGCCAAAACCGCCAAAATCGTCGCCAAAGTCATCCTCCCAATCATCAATCGACGCTGCGCCAGCATCCATTTCAGCGCTGAAGTCATCTGCTTCTTCGGCGAACGGGTCATCGTCGTCTAGCGGAGCTGGCTCCTGTGCCGAATCGGTGCTTACTAAACCGGGTAGAGGCTCACCAAAATCAGGCGCTTCGAGAATCACTTCCAGAGGAATGGTGCCTCCCAGGTTCTCATCCAACAGCTCCATCCCCCGGTATATTTCAGTGTCTTCATGAAAGTAGTCGATAAAGCGGTTCTCTACCTCCAGACGCGTTACGCCGTAGCCAATAATCAGCACCAGAGCGCCACTGACCACCAGGATAGTTCGACCGTATAGATCGGTCAGCCGCGCGAAGTGCAGGGTGAGAGGCTGATGGCTACTACCGTGTACCATTGGTCGACCCCTGGGCCACACCATCATCAGGCAGGGAACGGCAATAAACGCTATGAGTAGAGCGACCACGATTCCAACCGTCATCATCCAGCCAAAATCGATTACAGGCTGTATCCCCGAGACAACCAGTGACACAAAGGCCACAATGGTAGTAACACCGGTATACACACAGGGAACCGCCATTGACTGGATAGTGGCAAGTACCCGTTCGTGAAGCTCGCCCGCTGGACTATCGGCATGCAGTTCGCGGTAGCGAACTACCAGATGAATGGCCAGGGCCAGGGAAATGATCAGCAGGACGGCGACAAAGTTGGCGGAAATAACCGTCAGGCGCCAGTCCAGCGCACCCAGCAGACCCAGCATAACGGTTACAGTGGCCACGCAGGTGGTTAGCGGAATAACAACCCAGCGGACGCGCCGAAATATAATTGCCAGCACCACCAGCATAATACCCAAAATGGCACCACCAAAAGTGGCGAGGTCGCCGCGAACAAAGCTCACCATATCCGCTGCGATCATGGGCACGCCACCAACGAATAAGCTAGCATACTCCTGGTATCTCGAGGCAATACCGCGCACCTTGCTTACCAGCAGTGACTGCCGCTCCAGGGCCACGGCGGTATGCGCCTTGAATTCCACCTCGCGAGCCTTGAGTTCCAGAGTCTCCTTGGCCGAGAGTCCTGTATCCCGTCTTTTCCTGCGCAAATCATCGCGGGCATTCAGTAGTGAATTGTACCGCTCATCGCGCTTCAGGTTAATTTGCACGGCACTGAGCAGTCCATCGCGGCTGGCCAGCAAATCGGCATAGATTGGACTGCTGGTCAGTTCCTCTAGTACCAATGCGCGATTAATGTCCGGGTCCTCCAGACTCGGAAGCGGGTCCGAGGAAGTAATATCCGACAGGCTAACCGGTGGGCTTTCCAGCAACGGTACATCCAGCACAGTGACAACCGAGGACACCCCATCCAGAATACGTAGCTCATCGGCCATCCGACGCAGTGGTTGCAATGACTCCTTGGCTAGTAACTCGGCATAGGGTTGCCAGGTAATTAACAGAAACTCCTCCGCGCTATACTCGCGACTGACCTCTCTATACAGATCCAGCGAGGGATCGCCTTGCAGCAGGAGGGAATCTGCCGAGGCATCCACTTTGATCTTGTCCAGTTGGGTAATGCTGGCTGCCACCAACAGTGACAGCAGGAGTAGACAGGCTATCGGTTGGCGTAGAATCAGGCGGTCATAAAGTGATAGTAATTTATTAGACATTGTTTTTTGCGTCCGCTTCGAGTTTGGCAAGTAGTTTCTGGTGTACACCACCAAAGCTGCCATTGCTCATAATAACTATTTTATCCTCAGGCAGTGCGTTAATTGCAACCTGCGAAACCATTTCATCAATACTTCCCAACAACTGTGCAGCGCTCGGGTTCACAGACACCAGGCTCTCCATGGACCAATCCACGCCTGTTGGCTGAAACCAGTACACGTAATCGGCATCTGCCGTTGAAGCAGCCAGCTGATCGCGGTGCCTGCCCTCGCGCATGGTGTTGGAGCGGGGTTCAATCAATGCGATCAGGCGGCCCCCGCCGCCTCTTGCGCGTAAAGCCTGTAATGTCGTAGCGATGGCTGTGGGATGATGTGCAAAATCATCGTACACCTCAATACCACCAACGCATCCCAGCAACTCCAGCCGCCGCGCCACTCCAGAAAATTCTGCCAGGGCCTGAGCTGCAATCCCGGGCACCACACCAACATGATATGCCGCTGCCATCGCGGCAACCGCATTCTCTACATTGTGACGACCATAGCAGGACCAATTAACCTCCAGCGCCGGCTTGTCGTCATGTCGAACATAAAAAGCGGACCCATCTGCTGCGGCCATATGTACAAGCCAGTCGCCATCCTCGCCAAAGCCAAAGCTTGCGCACGGCGTCCAACAGCCCATTGCCAGCGTCTGGTCTACAGCTGGCAGACCCTGGGGGTGAACTATCAGTCCATCCCCGGGCACACAGCGAACCAGATGATGGAACTGGCGCTGAATGGCAGCTATGTCCTCAAATATATCGGCGTGATCAAACTCCATGTTATTGATGGTTAGAGTTCGCGGTCGGTAGTGGACAAACTTGGAGCGCTTGTCAAAGAACGCCGTATCGTATTCGTCGGCCTCGACGACAAAAAAATCGGAGCGCCCTGTTCGCGCTGATAGCCCAAAATTAGCCGGCACTCCACCAATTAAAAAACCCGGGGACATGCCGGCATACTCCAGAATCCAGGCCAGCAAGCTACTGGTAGTTGTCTTGCCATGGGTACCTGAAACTGCCAGAACCCATTTATCCCGCAGCACATGCTCTGCCAGCCACTGGGGACCCGAGGTGTAGGGTATGCCTGTGTTGAGAAGGTACTCCACCGCCGCATTGCCGCGAGAGAGTGCATTGCCAACCACGACCCAATCCGGTGCCGGCTGTAAATGCTCGGGTAGATAACCCTCCATTAACTCGATACCTGCCGCTTCTAATTGGCTGCTCATGGGAGGGTAAACACTGGCATCTGATCCCGTGACCGTATATCCCGCAGCCCGAGCCAGTAGCGCTATGCCCCCCATGAAGGTCCCGCAAATACCCAGTATATGAATATGTCCTTTCAACAAGGTCTCCCTACATAGTGGGCCGCATCTTAACACGCGCCCGACAAACGCTACAGCGGGCAGTGATCAGACCAACCGATAAGCTCCACATACGCGGCCATTTCACGTATTATTCCCGACTTCAAAAACCACACTCGGCTGACCCAACGACCCGAGCTCATGGAATAGACCCAAATGCCAGGAAAAAATGCGTTTTACGCCCAATCGGGTGGCGTCACCGCCGTCATCAATGCCTCTGCTTGTGGCATTATAGAAACGGCCAGGAAAAACCGAAATCGAATAGGCAAAGTTTTTGCCGGGCGCAACGGTATCATTGGAGCTCTGCAAGAAGATCTAATCGATACCAGTAAGGAAAGCAAAGCCGCAATCCATGCTCTGGTTTCGACGCCTTCTGGTGCGTTTGGTTCCTGCCGCCACAAGTTGAGGAGCCTGGAAGAAAACCGGGCTGAATACGAACGCCTGATCGAGGTTTTCAAAGCTCACAACATTGGTTACTTTTTCTACAACGGCGGTGGCGACTCCGCCGACACCTGCCTCAAGGTGTCCCAGTTAAGCCACACGCTGGGTTTCCCGCTACAGGCTATACACGTCCCCAAGACAATTGATAACGACCTACCGCTGACCGACAATTGTCCGGGGTTTGGTTCCGTGGCCAAATATATAGCAATCTCTACCCGCGAGGCGGCTCTAGATGTCGCCTCCATGTGCGAGACATCCACCAAGGTCTTCATCCTGGAGGTTATGGGTCGCCACGCGGGATGGATAGCGGCGGCAGCGGGCCTGGCCGCCGAGCGCGAGGGTGACGCCCCACATATCATTCTGTTCCCGGAAATAGCCTTTAATCGGGAAAAATTCCTGGCCCGGGTTAAGCGCTGCATCAAGCGCCACGGCTTCTGTGTCATCGTCGCGTCGGAAGGTACACAGTACAAGGATGGCACTTTTCTCGCCGAATCCGGACTACGGGACGCTTTTGGTCACGCCCAACTCGGAGGGCTAGCACCCACATTGGCTCAAATGATCAAATCGGAACACGGTTACAAATATCATTGGGCAGTGGCAGATTATCTGCAGCGCTCGGCACGCCATATCGCATCGGCCACCGATGTCGAACAAGCTTATGCTGTCGGGGTGGCGGCGGTGGAATTCGCCCTGCAGGGTAAAAATGCGATCATGCCCATCATCGTGCGAGGCAAGGGCAAGCGTTATCGCTGGTCAATCGGTGAAGCGCCTCTGGAACTGGCCGCAAATCAGGAAAAGAAAATGCCACGCAGTTTCATTAGCCGGGACGGCTTTGGTATCACCGATAAGGCCGTGGCCTATCTGGAGCCATTGATAGCTGGTGAAGCTTATCCCGAGTATCGCAAGGGATTGCCGCGATACACACGGCTTAAGAATGTCGCTGTGCCAAAAAAGCTGAAGAAGTTCAAGGTCTAGTGCATCTCTTGGCAGCGCTCTAGGGCACTACACAGAAACGCACAAAACCTGGTGACGGCTGCGAGTGTGTGCGCCGCCACCAAAGGAACCACTGTCAGAGCAGTGGCGCTATAACCAGACTAACGATAGCCATAACGTTGATCAGGATATTCATAGAGGGTCCTGAAGTATCCTTGAACGGATCGCCGACCGTATCCCCAACTACCACGGCAGCATGAGTCTCCGACCCCTTACCGCCCAGGTTACCTTTTTCAACGTACTTCTTGGCATTGTCCCAGGCACCACCGGCATTGGCCATCATCAGCGCCATTAGCACACAGCCCAAGAGACCACCACCGAGCATTCCTCCGAGCGCTTCAGCGCCGAGCGAAAACCCTACGATAACAGGAGCAGCCACCGCGATCACACCGGGTATGACCATGCGCCGCAGAGCTGCAGTGGTCGCAATATCAACACAGCGGGCCGTATCCGGCTCGGCAGTACCCTCCAACAGCCCAGGTATTTCCCTGAACTGGCGGCGGATTTCGTTGATCATCTCAAAGGCTGCTTCACCCACGGCCGTCATGGTGATGGAAGCGATCAAAAACGGAATAGTGCCGCCGATAAACAAACCCACCAGAACGACCGGCTGGGTCAGTTGCAGGTTTAACTCGGTACCACCGGCTTCTACTGTCTCCACAAATGCAGCGATGATAGCCAGAGCTGCCAGCGCTGCGGCGCCAATAGCAAAGCCTTTGCCAATTGCAGCCGTGGTGTTACCCACTTCGTCCAGGCCGTCGGTAATGGCGCGCGTTTCTTCACCCAGACCCGCCATTTCGGCGATGCCCCCGGCGTTATCGGCAACCGGACCGTAAGCGTCGATGGCCATGGTAATACCCACTGTCGACAGCATTCCAACCGCGGCAATGCCCACACCGTAAAGCCCGGCCAGTTCTGTGGATACAAAAATAATCGCGGCAATACACAGAACAGGCAATACCACAGATTCCATACCCACTGCCAGGCCGGTAATCATCACCGTAGCAGGCCCTGTTTCTCCGGACTTGGCGATTTTACGAACAGGACTTGAGCCGGTGTAGTACTCGGTAATGAGGCCGATGGCGACACCGCCAACAGCACCGCAAATCACAGCCATCCAGATCCCGGACTCCAGCCCCAACTCGCTTATTAGGAAGTAGGCCATGGCTACAAAAATAACCGGAGCCAGCATTGTACCGGTACGCAATGCAGCCTCGGGCGCTGCAGCGGAGCGAGCACGCACTATCAGGATACCGCCAACAGATGCTAGCAAACCGATACTGGCCAGCGCCAGGGGCAGAAACATCATGGCGCTACGGATTTCTTCGCTCACCATCATGGTCGATGCAATTGCGATAGAGGCAATCATCGAGCCACAATAGGATTCGAAAATATCCGAACCCATGCCAGCAATGTCGCCTACATTGTCGCCTACATTGTCAGCGATTACGCCCGGATTGCGTGGATCGTCTTCGGGGATACCCGCTTCTATTTTGCCCACCAGATCAGCACCTACATCTGCACTCTTGGTGAAGATGCCACCGCCTACGCGGGAGAACAAAGCAACAACCGAGGCTCCCATACCAAAACCGTGTATTGCATGGGCCGTCTCGGGATCACCACCAAAGAAATAATACAGACTACCAAGGCCAATCAAACCCAGCGAGGCCACCAGCATGCCCATAATAGAACCGCCGTAAAACGATACTTTCAAGGCTGTTGCAGCACCGGAGTTATGGGCGGCCACAGTGGTGCGTACGTTTGCTTTGGTCGCAGCAAACATACCCAAATAACCAGCCGTCGCCGAGGAAAGCGCACCGGCGGTAAACGCAATAGCCGTATTTACACCCAGTGCAAATAACACAAAGCCCAGTAAAACCAGGCCAAAGATGGCCAGCATTTTGTACTCGCGGGCCATAAACACCATGGCACCCAGGTGAATCTGGTCAGCAATTTTCTTAATATTGTCTTCGCCGCCCGGATAACGGGTCATGACGTGATAAATAATGAAAGCGATAACGAGACCTACCACACCGAGTAAAGGCGGCAGAATGAGATACTCCGACATAAAACTCCCCATTTTTCTAAAAAAAGCCGACAGATCTAAAGGGAGCACTATGAGAGAATCACTCGCGGCTCGCGGCCTGCGATGTCTCGCTCCTCCAGATCAGTCGGTGCTATGATCGATGGCTACCGCCACCCTGATTAATCGACTTCTTATTACAACGGCAGCATTCTACCCAACAAAGCCACCCAATGCGACCAAATCGGCGCTTCCGATGGCAATTTCAAGCCTATTTACATGGTTTTATCTCGTGTTAGCCCAATAATGCCGCTATAATTTGCGCGCCCGGATGGTGAGGGCAGTATTTTCAAGTCGTGCTAAACCAATATGACACCCACACGATCCACTCTTTTACTAATTTCGATAGCGTTTTAAACACCAATCGACTGGTACTTCAGTGTAGCGCCGCAGCAACTCCGGCAGGTAAGTCGAGACAAACTCCCACTGCGCTATGTCTGCCCCTGCCAGAATCCGCTCCAGCATTCCCTCACTGCAGGCAGATTCACAGTGCACGGCGCAGGGCGCATAGCTCAGGTGCCAGCGCTCGGGGGCCACACCACCCCTGTCTATGCCGTAGGGGCGAAAAAAACCACAGGACTGATCCATAGCCATTTTCTCATCCAACCAACAGTGCAGGGGGTCAAAAATTCCTCCTTCGGTGACTTCATCAGGCTTCAATTGCAATGCATAATCATCGGGCATGGCGGCCTCATCAAAAATGTCGATATCGGTACCCCAGTGGTGGCGCGAGATTCCCGGCAGTGCAGAATGTCTGAGAATTGCGTGCACTTTCTCGCCAGGGGAAAGCCTGGCCATAATAATTTCACGACCCTGATCGTCGTGTACCTCTCGCAAACCGGTGGCCTTGCCATTCCAAATTACACACTGTCGCTCGAAAGAACGGAAGCTGCTGGCAATCGCCAGTTGATAGCCTTCCTCCAGTGCCATTGACTGCAGGGAGAGGAAAGCGTCCGCCGCCGCTGCCTGCAGGCGATGTCCGCCAGACAGCGCCACCAAGTGAGACTCGTCCCGCCCCGTTAATTGCCGCACTGTCAGTTCTTCTGTCACCAGTCTGTCCTCCTCAACCAATGGATAATGGTCGTCGATGTGCTTGATCATCCCTATTCGACCTGGCCCTACCAGCCCTTTCCTATCCTACATCCTGCGCCGCAAACTGGACACTGGTTGCCTTTCTACAAGCGCCGATATAGAGCTGCCTCATGGATCGAGCGAAAAAGGCAGTGCCCGAGCCAGGGTAATCCCACTGGGACTGATATCTGCCTGCCATGCCACTACCTCAACACCTGCAACCATTGCCTTGCACAAGGCCTCGCGATAGACCGGGTCAATATTCCCAGCCACACTCACCGACCGAATTCCGGCGTGCAGAATACAAAAAAACAGTACAGCTCTGGTATTGAGGTCGCGAATGGCCTGCAATTCCCGTATGTGCTTTGTTCCACGCACACTCACAGCATCGGGAAATGCACCTCGACCACTTTCTTGGCACAGCGTGACAGACTTGACCTCCACAAATACCCTATCGCGGTCACCCTCCAGCAATAAATCGGCGCGACTATTCCGACCGTATCTGACTTCCGGCAGGATACGGGGGTAGGCTTCAAAGCCTGGAATCACACCAGCCTCAAATGCCTCTCGCACAACCCTGTTGGCCTTCGCAGAATGAACACAGGCAATGCCCTGCGTCGTCTCAACCAACTCCCATGTATGTTGATACTTGCGAGTTGTGCGCTCACTTCGCGACAGCCAAACCGGGCTACCCGGTTCAGCACAACCCGTCATCGCCCCTGTGTTGGGGCAGTGCACGGTAATAATTTCGCCATCGTCCAGTTCAACGTCTGCCAGAAACCGCTTATAACGCCGCTTTAGTCGAGCCGTAATCAAGGCATCAAATTTCATAAGGACCCACCACAGACAGCGAACTCAATGACCAACTCGAACCGGACAGCTCCCTACCCTATACCCTGGCTGCTACAGGCGGTTGCTCCATGGATTCGCCATTGGCACGACTGGAATCATTTGCCCAGTGTACTCAAACCAGAGGTAATATTGAGTAGCTAGGGGGAAAAATCACGGCAATTTCTAATTTCAGTGGCCTGGCGATATAAAAGTTGAGATTAATAGTGGCATCGCCAAAGATAATCTGGTAGTTTCTCCGCCCTCGTGAACACAGGCCGAGTTGAAACCAACCGGATTACTGCGAGTATTGCCGATATAATGCCCCGCCAGATCGGATGGGTTTTGGATTTCAAGTACAGTATGGGAACCTAGCCATGCCAAAAAAAGCAGCATCACCCAAATTCAAGAACTTCGAACCGTACAAGCCAAAGCGCGGTGAAGAGTATATGAATGAACAACAGCGCAAACATTTCAAAGCCATTCTGGAGCGCTGGAAAACCGAACTCATGGAAGAAGTCGACCGCACTGTCACTCACATGAAAGACGAAGCAGCGAATTTTCCCGATCCTGCAGACCGCGCTACACAGGAGGAAGAATTCAGCCTGGAGTTGCGTACGCGAGACCGCGAGCGAAAGCTGATCAAGAAGATCGACGGCACCATTGAAAGAATTGACCAGGACGATTACGGCTTTTGTGACGCCTGCGGCGTAAATATAGGGATCAAACGCCTGGAGGCACGGCCTACGGCCACGCTTTGTATAGATTGTAAAACGCTGGACGAGATTAAGGAAAAGCAAGTACTGGGTTAAACTCTACAGGCTACCCCTAGGTGCCCGCCTCCTACCGGGGACGCTTTGCCCCCTCTCCCACCGGCCCTCTTCACCTGGGGTC
>JABHWT010000031.1 GCA_018657645.1 Halieaceae bacterium
CCTCCCCGCCAGTGAAAATTCCATCGCACTAGAAGATCGCTCATGGAAAGTGGTCTCTCGCATCTCCCAGCAGAGACTGGACGCTATGACTATGGCCACAGTAAAGCGGTTGTCTCTGGTATTCGGTCCGCTGTATCTTTGTTTTGTGGCTGGCAGTTGCTGGTTGACCTACGTGGTGGTAAGACGCCGGAAAAGCGAAGCGGCGCTCGCTATCAGCGAGCGGCGCAAGAGTCTAACCTTCTCCGCAGCCCTCGACGCTATTATTACTTTTGACAGCGACTGCAAAATTATTGAATTTAATCCCTCCGCCGAGGCCATGTTTGGCCACCGCTATCGCAATGTGCGGGGGCAGGACGTTGTAGAATTGATCGTACCCCAGAGCATGCGAAACAGATTTTATAGAGGCCTGCAGCGCTACTACGAAACGGGTGAATCCTACCTTGTTGGCCATCGTATTGAAACATTGGTGCAGCGCAGGAATGGCGAGGAATTTTATGTGGAGTCTTTTCTCACTCCGCTTCAGGTCGAGGGGACGACTCTTATCACCGCTTTTGTTCGCGACGTCACGGTGCGCAAGCAGCAGGAGGAAACTCTGGTTGAGCTGCACAAGCACGGCCATATAGTTTCCAGTGCCACAGATATGCTGGCACTAGTGAACAAGGAATACATATACGAGGCGGTGAATCCTGCATACCAGAATGCTTCTCAGGTCCCGGTGGGGGATCTTGTGGGGCACTCGTTGCTCGAGGTGGTTGGAGAGGAGTATTTTAATAGCGAACTCAAGGAGAGGATTGATCGCTGCCTGGCAGGGGAAGTTGTAACTGTTGACCGGTTGTACCCTAGGCCAACAGGTGGAGATGTTTATATTCACGCTGTGTACTCACCCTATGTCGACGCCGACGGTGAGACGCAGGGTGTTATTCTAAGCGGCCGCGATGTTTCCGGGCAGCGAAGATTGGAAGAAGAACTTGGTCAGGCTAGAAAACTGGAGTCCGTTGGCGTTCTGGCTGGTGGAATTGCCCACGACTTCAACAATATACTCACCGGACTGTTCGGCAATCTAGAACTGGTAATGGAGGCACTTCCCCAGGACCACACCGCTTATAATCATGCTCAATCTGCCAGCCAGGCCTTAAGGAGGGCATCCGGCCTGACTCAACAGCTTTTGGTTTTTGCCAAGGGAGGCGAGCCGATACTGGATGCTGTGAATGTGGGGCAGGTTATTCAGGACTCAATAGAGTTTACACTCAGTGGTAGCAAGGTCAGTGCTGATTGCAGGTTGCCCGAAGACTTGTGGCAGGTCAGGGCCGATAACGAGCAGTTCTACCAGGTTATTTCCAACCTGGTTGTCAATAGCCTTCAGGCCATGCCGGATGGGGGAACTATTTATATAGAAGCGGCAAATATTGGCGACGCTGATGAGCGGGAGTCGCCCTATTTATCCGGTGATCTCGTCAAATTGACCATTCGGGATGAGGGGAACGGAATACCTGCAAACCGGATTGAAAAAATATTTGACCCGTACTATACAACCAAGACCACCGGGAGGGGGCTTGGGCTGGCGACTGTCCACCGCATTATTGTCAAACACCACGGTCATGTAAGTGTTGTCTCTGCTGCCGGTGAAGGTACAACGTTTACTGTGTACATTCCGGCGGATAAAACATCCCCCCAAAAAGTTGATGATAATGTAGAACCAGCGAAGGCGTCGCCACCAACCAGCGCCAACATTCTGGTGATGGACGACGACCAGATGATCAGAGATTTGTCCGTGGCGATGCTGGAGGCCCAGGGGTATACCGTTGATACCGCAGTGGATGGTGAAGCGGCTATTGACAAATATGTCGCTGCTCGAGATGTCGGTAAACCTGTGGATCTCGTCATTATGGACTTAACCATACCCGGTGGCATGGGCGGTGAAGAGGCCATTGCGAAACTTCTGGCGCTGGACCCCAAAGCGAAAGCAATTGTATCCAGTGGCTACTCGACCGGCTCGGTTATGGCCAATTATAAAGAGCATGGCTTCAAGGACATCCTCGCCAAGCCGTTTCAGATGGCAGACTTGCGCGAGAAAATAGAATGGGTATTGCAACAAAAATGAATGGCAATGAGCGCAGGCATGACCCACGCGTGCCACTGAAGTTATGTCGTTAAAACTAAGTCGAGCATGGGTTGTTATTGCCATTGTGCTTATGGTGTCCGCCTGCGCAAGTAAATCCCGAGATGTGTCTGCTGTGCGCCGAAACATGACAGATCTGAACAACGGCGTCTGCCCATCGGACATTATTTACCCGCAGGAAAACGCCCCGGGGGTGGCGGCAAGATATGGAGCACAGGTGTCTTATGCCGAGCTTGCCAGCTACTGGCAAAGGGAGGTTGATAACTGCAGCAGACAGTTAGAATCCGGCAACACGAAGGCGCTGCAGTCGCTGGTAAAACACTGGCACTTCAGGGGGGATGCCGGGGAGGTGGCTCGCACTTACAAGCGCTATCTCAAGGTCGGAAATGACACCCCTACCCTGGGTATGGCGAGTGCCAGTCTGTTCCGGATTTATTCAGCGGGTGAGCGTGGCGTCCCTGTCGATCCGGCGGCCTCTTTTAAGTATCTGGGGCTGGCCGTGAAATACGGAAGGTCAGAATTGAAGCGCAATTACGCGGATGAATTGTATAACAGGGGTTTGGATGCAGACGCCTTCAAACTCTACTATGAACTGGCCGCCGGCATCTCGGAGAATCAGTCCCCAGATCCGATCTCTCCGCTTGAATTATGTGAAGTGAAGCTCCGCCTTGGCGATATGTATTTCCACGGCATGGGCACGAATGAGAACTGGTATCTGGGATATTACTTCTGGCAGCGGGGGCTCGCGGTGGCCGGGAGCCCCAGATGGGGTTCATGTGTAGAGGACAATTTTATTTACGGCGGGCGTTACGATGCTGAAAATCGGCGCAGGAAGTCGGTTGAGGAGCGGATAGGCCGGCTGACTCCCGGTGAAGTGCAGTTGCTCAAAAGGGCATCTCAGGATGCAAGCGGCAGGGGGCTGAGAGAGGTCGCTGCAATGTCCTTCGAGCGGCGTGGACAGTCTCATATCCAAAGACCTCTCCAAACCGGCCGCCTAAGAATGCAGTCAAGCTGGATGCCGCTTGACGGTGAGTTCTGTACCATGAAAGGCTCGAACCGCAATAAAAGCTGGAGTGAGGTTTTCGAATTGCGATCCAATGCGATCTGGCGCGTCATGTCCGCCGGCGCAAGCAAGATATCCCGCGGATCTGCCGTCGCAGTTTCTGCCACATCACTGGTCACCAACTGCCACCTGCTGGAGAGTCATCAAACGATCACCCTGCGCAGGGGTAATGCCGAAATCCCGGCGAGATTGGCGGCACTGGATTCCAAGGGAGATCGATGTATTTTGCAGGTTGATGATCCCCTGCCAAGCTATGTGACGAGAGCTAAAGGGCATGGCCGGGTCAAAATCGGTGAAGATGTCGCTGCAATTGGTAACCCCAAGGGTCTGAATGCATCTCTTTCAAGAGGCATAGTGGCGCAAAAGAGATCCCGCGATGGCCTCGTTCTTCTTCAAACCGATACGGCGCTTTCTATGGGGTCCTCAGGTGGTGGTCTGTTTGACAGCGCGGGTAACCTGGTGGGTATTACCACCTTCACTATAGCCTCCGGAGAGAGTCTAAACTTTGCAATAGCCATCGATGAATTTTGCCGCCTGTAGAACGTAGGGTCAGGGTTTTACTAAATACTGTTCGTCTGGAAACCGCTGAGGGCGGATGCAGCCGACAGGAGTCTATAAATAGTATTGCCCATCAGGACCGTCTGCAGCAGGGACGCTGCAGCCGAGCCCCCATGGATGGGTTTACGGCGTGTCGTGATGGGCAATACTATTTATAGACGCTACGGACTTTAGGACGACGTTACCTGGGTATTATCGACTCCAACCACGAAGCGTAGCCTACTCACCCTCTGTACGCCGAAACACAACTTTGCCGCCAACCAGAGTCAGGTCGACTTTGGTTTCGGCAATCGCATCGCCGGGAATCTCAAACAGGTTGTGCTCCAGCACGGTCAGGTCCGCCAGTTTGCCCACGGCTGTGCGTCATCCACGGTGTAGACGGCACCGTTGAACAGAATCATAGAGGCCATTGGGGTGTTTCCCGTGCCGCTCTCCAGCGAGTCCCGGGGAGTGCTACAGGCACTACCCAGGAACACTGAAACCAGGACCAGGCCCAACGCTGTGGATTTCCAGATTATGCGATTCACTCTGATAGTCCCTCTGTTTATTTTCGTTCTCTTTGCGATAGTCGGGCTAGCCAGGGGTGCTATCTAACAATCCGGCCTCGCGCAGTCGGGGTAACTCTATCGCCGGGCAGCGGTCCATTACTA
>JABHWT010000030.1 GCA_018657645.1 Halieaceae bacterium
CCACGAACTGCTGTAGTGCTGTTCGCGAGACTGTACGCGTACTGCCTTCCAGTAATAGTCTGTGGTAGCCATGTTATTATAGCTACTTAACGCAGTTTCACCCGGCACTTCCGGTTTCACCGAAGAACTGTGCTTCAACGGGTAGATGGTTTGAAAGGTCCACAGACCGTGGTCATCCTCAAACTGCCCGCGCTCTGCGCTTACGACCCTGTTCCAGGCGCTGGGATGGTGGTCGGTAACTGATGCCATCGGCTTTTCGAGCATAAAGCCCCATTCCAGCTCCGGGGATGGTCCCTTAAGCCAGTAGCCATCCGAGTTGAGCAACCAGGCCTGGGAATTGCTGGTGTCGCTCATGCGCTCGAAATTCGCGAGCATTCCCTCTCCCAGATAATTCAGCAGGATAATACCCTGTTTTTCTCCATTGCTATCGAATAATGGCGTACCGATGCGAATCATCGGTTTCAGGGGAAACTCAACTTCTCCTCGCTCGACATTAAGGTCCAGGGGCGACATAAAGTACTGCCCCCTGTCCAGTTTGAAGGTGTCGGCAAAGTAGTAGCGATTGGACTTGTTCTGCAGCTTTTCTTTGGACACAATACTCGGTGTGCCGTCGTTGTAATTGACTCGAGCTCGCTCCTGGCCCTCGGTGTCCAGCCAGCGAATCTGGTCATAGATTTTCTTAATGCGGCTGAATGCCAGCCAGTCGGCGGGGGGTATACTCGTTCTCTTATTAGCATCGCCCGAGAGCATCTTGTGAAGCTCATCTCCCGCGGCGAGGAGTGTTAGATCGGTAATGAGGGCGTGGACAATAGCCTCTGTCGATTTGACACCTACTTCAAGCGCGGCCACCTCTGATGATCGAGTCAGTGCCCTGTGTAACATGACTTCGGATTGAATCAGGGCAGAAGCGCCACCCATTATAACCAGAGCTGCCGGTGTAAACATGAGCAGGAAGCGCTTTATAATCTGGTTCACACCGGCTATGGGCGATTGGGACAAGTAGATGTTTCACACTCCCGCTCAGCTCGACCTGCTTAAACAGGTGGCCTGGCCTTTTGACGGGCGTTGTTCAGAGGAGCCTTGTATTGCAGCGCTCAGTCGAATATTGCCAGGCTGATCGCGCCGCCAAGTTCTCCCAGTTTTCCGCCCTCTTTTTTGCCACCTGTAATATCCTTCTCGCCAGCCGGTCCACCGTGACAACCGAGGCAGGATTCGCCATAGTACTCTGGCAGAATATAGCGAAAGGCGGGCTTACCCTTTATGTCAGCGTTCTCAAAAAAGGGCTTTCCCTTTTCATATCCAGAGGCAGAAAACATGGTATCGATGACGTTGCTTTCCCATGAATCCGGACGATTCCCTCTATTGCGTACGTACTTCTTGGGGGCGGTCAGCTTGATCTTCATCTTCCCGCCAGTCTCTTTACCAAAACTCGTCGCAACGAGCCGGGCAAAAATTGCAGGCAGGAATCCCTTGAAGCCCTTGTCTGGGTCATTGATTAGTGGTTGTGCATTATCCATTACTTTAGCAACGGCAGACAGCATGGCGGCTTTTGCCCCCAGAGGGTCGTTGGCCAGATCCAGATCATGGCCGCTGGATTTTTTGAAATTACTCTTGGCCTCGCCGACCACGTAATCAGCGGTGAGTATTTTTCCGGTGCCCTGCTCGTTTATTAATCCCTGATTTTTTGATATGACAGTTCTTGCCGCGCGAAAGAGCACGGTGATCTCGTCTGCGGAAGCGGCCTTATCATCCGCATAGGCTGTTGGCACAACTGCAATGACAGTGGCGAAAAAGAGCGCCATGGTTGAACAGATCAAGGCGGTTTTCCGTCCCAAAATATGTTGTAACATTGACTTCATGATAATAGCTCCGATTAAAGGCCGAAAGCGGAGGCGATGTGGTTAGCCACGCAGTGGTTGCAATGGAGGAAATCAACGTATCCAGCAAAAAGATCGTCGACATTACCGCCGTGATTAACGAGATAGCCTTTCAAACCAATTTGCTGGCACTCAATGCGGCGGTAGAAGCCGCCAGAGCCGGGGAGCAGGGGCGGGGGTTTGCCGTGGTGGCCAGCGAGGTACGTAACCTGTCGGTGCGCTGTGGCACCGCGGCCAAGGAAATATCAGAGCTCATTGGCGATAGCGTGAAGAAAGTGGAAAACGGGGCCCGCCTGGTAAATGATTCAGGTCAGACTCTGGAAGATATCGTGGCCCAGGTAAAGAAAGTATCCGATATTATTTCCGATATAAGTACCGCCAGCGACCAGCAGGCTCTGGGCGTTGAGGAAGTGAACCGCGCAGTGGTGGCGATGGATACCATGACCCAGCAGAATGCTGATCTGGTTCAACAATCTCTCGCTGCGGGAGAACGCGTTCGTGGCTCGGTATCGGAACTTGCCAATGTCATGGTGTTTTTCGGTGGCGGTGGGGCCAGGCCCGCGGTCAAGCCAAAGTCGGTTGCCACTGTCGCTCGCGCGTCTGTTCCCGCTCAGCGCGAAGCACCGGTGGTCGCGCCTGCGCCCGTGGCAGCACCGCCGAAAGTAGCGGCAGTTACCCACGGCGACGACGAGTGGGAAGAGTTTTAATACCCATTGCGATTAGAGTTGACTCGATGGCAGGTCGCTTCTTAATAAACATCGGTTGACCATACAGTATGCAAGCCATACAATATTCTATTCCGTAGATAGTAGGGTCACTGATATGGCAAATATTATCCTTCGCTCGCTCCACCCCGATGACCTGAATGCTGTTGTACTGATCGATGGCGACATTACCGGACGTTCGCGCCGCAAATTTTTTGAAAAACGGTTGCAGGTGACTCTCGAATTACCCGAAACATTGGTCGCCTGTGCTGCGGTGACTGAAGACAAGTTGATTGGCTACTGCTTTGTTCGTGTCGAGGATGGTGCATTTGGCATTGCCGGGCAAGTTGGTGCGGTCGATGTGGTGGGTGTTTGTCTGGACTATCAAAAAGCCGGCGTGGGCATGTTAATGATGGAGGAGATCGAACGGCGCCTCCTGGCTCGCTCCATAGGGTTAATTCGCACCAGCATAGATTGGTCCGACACCTCATTAGTGGGCTATTTCTCAGCTGCCGGATTTGCTCTCGCGCCTTCACTTGTCCTGAGTCGGCACTGTGAAGCCCAGCCCTCTTTTGCCGAGGGAGACCCAGAGTCGCCCCGAGATTTCGACGGGGCGGCGCGCGACTATACCCCGCTGTTGCGCGATACCCTCCCTGCTCGATCCATGGAGGAGCGCGATTTGTCTTCGATCGTTCGTATTGACAGCAAGTTAACAGACAGGGATCGCACCGCGTTTTACCAGGCGAAGATGCAGGAAGTGTTGAACGAGTCGGGTATTCGGGTGTCGTTGGTGGTGGAGCAGAATAGCGCTGTGATTGGCTATGCTATGGCGCGCCTGGATTACGGTGATTTCGGTCAGGTCGAACCCTCTGCAGTGCTAGACACAATTGGTGTGCATCCCGATTACGCTGGCCAGGGGGTTGGCCGTGCGCTGTTGTCACAATTGCTCGGAAATCTGGCAGCGCTGCAAGTCACTAGCATTCACACACAATTGCAGTGGGACAGCGTTGCACTATTGGAGTTTCTGGCCAACTGTGGTTTTGCACCCACCCAGAATCTGGTGTTAAGCAAATCAATTGCGTAAATTGTTGCCCTCGATAAGTTTGCGCAACAATGCCAGTAGTGTTTTGAATTCCTTCTGTGTCAGGTTGCTAGTCAACAGCGCTTCGGAAGCCAGTACCTCGGGAATCACCTGCGACAGGAAGCTCTCTCCCTTCTTGGTAAGGTGTAGTGCGTAAACGCGTCTGTCGGTTGGATGACGCCTACGCTCCACCAGCTTTCGCGCTTCAAACCGATCAATAATCTCGCCCAGCGTGGAGCGTTCAATACCGTCGGCACGGGCCAGCGCTGTCTGGCTGATTCCGGGGTTGTTATCTATTTTGCACAGTAAACCGAACTGACCAGGAGAAATTTTTCGCTTGCTCAGATGTTGGTCGAACTGTTGGAAGTTAGCGCTTTGGGCGCGGCGCAAATGGTACCCAAGAATGTCCTCCAGAGGCCCCAGTTCTATCGCTTGGTCAGTGCTAGTGCTGCGGCGCTTGGTGCTGCTTGTCATGGGGGTGATTTCCGTGAGTGTGGTCTGTATAGCGATGCCCTGTTTGATAAAACCAGCCTCGGTGGAAAATCGCTACAGTCTGTGCGCTGGTAACAGGCGCATCCAGAGTCCAATCATTGTAAGCATAACATACAGTAGGGGGCAAGCATTATTGGGGCGACCCTAAGTCTGGAGATTGATTGGGGGCAACTCTGTATTGATCTAGGTCAATACTTTGTCCGTGGAGGTGGCTTGACAGTAAGGAGGCCCTACATTATTGTATGCTTACGATAAGACAGCATGCGGCAAAGGTACAGACTATGGCTACATCCTACCGATGGGTAATGACCGAACCTGGAGCGCCGCTGAAAAAGGTGGTTTTTGATCTGGCAGACCCGGAACCGGGTGAGGTGTTGATTGAAGTAGCGGGATGTGGTGTCTGCCATACTGATCTGGGCTATTATTACGACGGTGTCCGCACCAACAGCGCTATGCCACTAGCGCTGGGGCATGAGATCAGCGGCAGGGTAGTCGCCGCGGGTAAGGATTACACCGAGATGCTTGGAAAGGCGGTGATCATTCCGGCAGTCATTCCCTGTGGAAGCTGTGACCTCTGCCTGCGGGGCAAGATGACGATTTGCCGTCAACAAAAGATGCCAGGCAATGATATACAGGGCGGTTTTGCCAGTCATATTACAGTGCCTGCCCACTGCTTGTGTGAAGTCGATGAACAGGCCCTGGAGACAACCGGTCTGGCGCTTGCCGATCTGGCGGTTGTCGCCGACGCACTCACAACACCCTATCAGGCAGTATCCCAGGCCCAGGTTGGAGAGGGGGACCTGGTCGTCGTTATTGGCATTGGGGGGGTTGGCGGATATGCCGTGCAGATCGCGGCGGCGATGGGCGCTACGGTAGTCGCGGTCGACGTCGATACCGAGAAATTGCAGAAACAACTGGGCTATGGAGCCAGCATTGCATTGAATGCGGCGGATTACGATGGTCGAGCCCTGAAAAAAGCCGTTTCGACCTTTGCCGCAGAAAATAACTTGCGCCAGACAGAGTGGGTTGTATTTGAGTGCTCTGGTACGGCTGCGGGGCAAAGTACGGCTTTTGGCCTGCTTACCCATGGCGGCTATATCGGTGTGGTAGGTTTCACCATGGCCAAGCAGGAGTTGCGCCTGTCCAATCTGATGGCATTCCATGCTCGCGCCCAGGGAAACTGGGGTTGCTCGCCAGAGCACTACGCCGCTGCTCTCAAACTGGTCATGGATGGCAAAGTCACTATGGCGCCTTTTGTCCAACAGTATCCGCTGGATCAAATCAATGAAATTTTTACCGCAGCACATGAGCACAAGCTCAGTGCGCGCGCCATTTTAGTACCTTAAAGGAGTCCAAAATGAACCCGACCACTGAAGCCATTGTTCGCAATCTAGCCCCGGAAGTACTCAACGACCACAATCTTGTCGACGTGGATGTTGGAGCGCTTTGCGATGGAATGGTGCGCTATGAATTGCGTCCCGCCCGGCGCCTGGACGGGACGGTGGTTGATGATATTTTCAACGCCTGGATTATTCTGAACAACCCGAAGCAATATAACTCCTATACTACCGATATGTGCAAGGCCCTGATCCTGGCCTTTAGAGCAGCCTCGGTTGCCAGAGATGTCAACGCAGTAGTGTTCACCGCAGTGGGGGACAAGGCCTTTTGTACCGGTGGCAATACCAAGGAGTATGCGGAGTACTATGCGGGCAAGCCGGAAGAGTATCGCCAGTACATGCGCCTGTTTAACGACATGGTGTCCTCCATCATGGCCTGTGACAAGCCGGTGATCTGCCGCGTAAACGGCATGCGAGTGGGCGGTGGTCAGGAAATCGGCATGGCCTGTGACTTTACCGTGGCCCAGGATCTCGCCAACTTTGGCCAGGCAGGTCCCAAACACGGGTCGGCCGCCATCGGTGGCTCCACAGATTTTCTGCCGGTGATGATTGGCTGTGAGCAGGCAATGGTCTCTGGCACGCTTTGTGAGCCGTTCTCAGCCCTGAAGGCACAGCGTCTTGGGGTGTGCACGGCGGTGGTGCCGGCACTGAAGATAGATGGCAAGTTTGTGGCCAACCCGCAGGTTGTAACGGACCGCATGCTGGACGAGTACGGTCGCGTTATTCATGGTGAATTCAAGACGGGAGCGGAGCGGGCAGCAGGTAAAGCACTGACCGCAGAGGGTGAAATCGACCTCTCGCTGCTGGACGAGACGGTAGAAGAATTGTGTAGCAAACTGATGGAAACCTTCCCCGGCGTACTGACCAAGAGTTTCGAGGAACTGCGCAAGCCCAAACTGGAAGCGTGGAATCGCAACAAGGAAGATTCACGCTCCTGGCTGGCCCTGAATATGATGAATGAGGCGCGAACCGGTTTTCGAGCCTTCAATGAGGGCAACCGGGAAATTGGCAGGGAAATTGATTTTGTGGCCCTACGCCAGGCCCTGGCACGCGGTATCGAGTGGACGCCGGAGCTCATTGAAAGCTTGCAGCCCGGGGCCGAGAGCTGAGTTATGAGTGAGTCACCGCTAAAGGTATGGCTGGAGCACGATGGGAGTTTACTGCGGCTTCAACTGGCGCGCCCCAAGGCTAACATCATCGATGCGGCAATGATCTCTGCATTATCATCGGCACTGAAAAGTGCATCCGGTGCCTCGCGTCTGAGGGCAGTATTGCTGGATGCCCAGGGGCCCCATTTCAGTTTTGGTGCCAGCGTCGAAGAGCATATGCCAGATCTATGCGCCGAAATGCTAGCCAGTCTGCATACGCTGATCAAGCAGATGCTGGACTGCCCGGTTCCGATTCTGGTGGCCATTCAGGGGCAGTGCCTGGGAGGCGGGCTGGAAGTGGCCTGCGGTGGCGACCTGCTGTTTGCCCACCCAGAGGCGAAAATGGGGCAGCCGGAAATCAAGTTAGGGGTGTTTGCCCCGGCAGCGTCCTGTCTGTTGCCAGCGCGAATAGGTGCGGCACAGGCCCAGGATCTGTTGTGGTCCGGACGCAGCATTGATGGCGGCGAGGCGTATCGGATTGGTCTGGTCAACGAACTGGCCGACGATCCAACAAGCGCCGCTCTGGCCTGGTTTGAAAAGTATTTGCAAGGTGGTAGTGCCAGTAGTCTGCGTCTGGCTGTTAAGGCAGTACAAGCCGATGCAGTTGACCAGCTCAAAACAAGGCTGGACACTGTGGAGGCACTGTATATACAGGACCTGATGGAGACACACGATGCAGTTGAGGGCTTGCAAGCCTTCGTAGAGAAAAGGGCAGCCAACTGGGAGCACCGCTAGTTATGAGTACAGAGACGATTATAGAACGTTGTGAGGCCTTGCACGAAGACCTGTACTTCACCGCCGCCCGGGAGTGGAAGGACGCGGCCCCCGGTCGCCACGTGATTGGGCACCTACCTATCTATGTTCCTCGCGAGTTGATTCACGCCGCCGGCATGTTACCGCTGGGTATTTATGGGGGTGGTGACAACATGGAAGTCATACAGGGCGATGCCTATTATCAAAGTTATATCTGCCGTATTCCCCGCTCTACTATGGAATTGGCTCTGAGTGGTCGACTGGATTTCGTCGAGGGGATGCTATTCCCCAGCATCTGTGATGTGATCCGTAACCTGTCCGGTGTCTGGAAGCTCACCCAACCGGATGTCTATGTCCGCTACGTGGACTTACCCCAGAATTACAAGTCGGAAGTGGGTGGCTCATTCTATGTTGAGGAAATGCGTGAGGTTCTGGCTGGACTCGAGGGAATTTCCGGGCGCAAAGTCACTAATGACGATCTGCTCAATTCCATCCGGGTTTACAATTACAATCGCGATCTAGTCCGGAAGTTGTACCAGAGTCGGGTGGAAAAGCCCTGGAACATTCCGGTCACCGAGGTCTATTTGCTGATGCGGGCCGGGATGGTGCTGCCGGTCGAGGAGCATAATGAGATGCTGGAGAGCTACCTGGTCGCAGCCTCTGAAACAGAACGGCCACAGCGGGATAACACGCGCGTGATATTGAACGGTTTGTTTTGTGAGCAGCCGCCGCTGGGCCTGATCAAGTCTATAGAGTTATCGGGTTGCTACGTAGTGGATGATGATTTCATCCTGATTAACCGCTGGTTACGAGAAAATGTTGACGACAGTGGCGATGCTCTGACCAACCTGTCCGAGGCATTCCTGGAGTATTCGGTACGCACTTCAGCCACCTATGAGCCCGAGCGCGAATTAAAGGGGCAACATCTGTTGGAGAGCATTAAAAACAGCGGTGCCGAGGGCGTTATCTTCTCCGCCCCCAGCTTCTGTGACCCGGCGCTGCTGGAGCAACCCATGTTGGTGGATATATTGGATGATCACAATATCCCCAACATTCAGTTCAAGTACGCCGAAAATACCGGGCAAATGCAACCTATTCGTGAACAGGCGGGCAGCTTCGCCGATTCAATCAAATTGTGGAGCTAGATCATGAGTGACTCGAAAAAGAAGGCACAAGTTGACCTGTCAAAGGATGTACAGAAGGACCAGTCGCAGATACTGCAAAAGGAGATGATCCGCGGTAACTTCGACAAACTTGCCCGGGCCGACCAGAATCCAGATGACAAGGTTGTATATACGTTTGTGCCGGGAAACCTGAACGAACTGGTGCACTGTTTTGACGTTGTTGGAAACTACCCGGAGGTCAATGCCCTGCAGTCGGCTATGCAAAAGAAAACCGGTGCCTATGTAATGGAGGCCGAGCGTAGTGGTCAGGACGAAGATGTCTGCACCTATGTAAAGGCAGACCTGGGCATGATGCGCAGAGGCAATATAGGACCCTCGGGCCAGAAGGTTGCCGAGCCCGACCTGTTACTGCTGTCTTATACCGGTTGCTTTACCTTTATGAAGTGGTTTGAACTACTGCGCCATGAATACAAATGTGAAACGACCATGTTGCACGTTCCCTATCAGGGCGATGGTGAAATCACCAAGCACATGCGTGACTATGTGGTGAAGCAACTCAAGGAGGAGACAATTCCGGCACTGGAGCGGGTCAGTGGTGTTAAGTTCGATATTGACCGATTGCGAGAGAACCTGCGGGAGTCGGCTAAGGCGGAGGAAGACCTGGTTAAGGTGCTGGAGACAGCCAAGCTGCGGCCTTCGCCAATCGATTCGTACTTTGGTGCCATCTATTATGTTGGGCCCATGTTCTCCGCATTTCGCGGCACGCCCGAAGCCACCGCCTACTACAAGACGTTGTGGGCAGAAGTTGAGGACCGGGTCAAGCGCGGTCTGGGACCCGTGACGCCAGAGGGAGAGATGGGCGAGGAGCGCTATCGACTAGTGGTAGAGGGGCCTCCTAACTATACGAGCATGCGCGATTTCTGGAAGATGTTTTACGACGAGGGAGCTGTAGTCGTTGCCAGCACGTACACCAAGGTGGGGGGCAACTACGAATTTGGCTTTCGTCACGATCCCGATAACCCCCTCGAGACCCTGGCTGACTACTGCTTTAATTGCTATACCAACTATAACCTGCCCCAGCGAACCGACATGCTGGAGCACTACATGGATGAGTACCAGGCCGACGGTTTATTGATTAATTCGATCAAGAGTTGCAATAGCTTCTCTGCCGGTCAGTTGCTGATGATGCGTGAAATCGAAAAACGCACCGGCAAGCCGGCGGCTTTCGTGGAGACCGACCTGGTGGATCCGCGCTACTTCTCTGCATCTAACGTCAAAAATCGCCTGGAGAGTTACTTCCAGATGATAGACCAGAAGCGCCAGGCCGCTTGACCCGGGAGAAAAACAGCCATGCAGTGTTTTATTGGAATTGATTTGGGCTCGACCACTACCAAGGCAGTGGTGATGGACGAGAATTGCGATGTGTTGGGGCGGGGAATTACAAACTCTCGCTCGAACTATGATACCGCCGCAGCGGTCTCAAAGCAGGAGGCCATGATCGACACGCGCTTTACCCTATTGGAGCGGGAAATATCCAAGCTGGGCGGTGCTAGTGAGAATGTTCATGCGTTGTTAGAAGACCTGGAGCGTAATTTTCGCAAAACCCAGTTTCTCGAACAGTTGGGAGACCTGGAGCAAACTTGTGATGGGCATATCACCGGCGCACGCTTTTCTGGCGTAGAAGAGACGGTCAGAGCCTTAATGCTGGATATTTTTGATGCTATTCGCGAGGCGGCCAATGAGATATATGCCCCCGGTGCACAGCGGAAATCAGACTTTTTCCGCGATATAGCCGGCTCCCGCTTTATGCGTGAAGCGGAGGAGAGGGCACAGGTAGCGGATATTCCCTATGAATTGTTGATGAATGTTTACGACAAAGCAATTATCGAAGTAGAAAATCGGCCGCCAGAGGGCGATCTGCGAGGCAAGTTCCTCGATGGTCTGGAATACCTGTTTACAGAGAAATCTGATATCGGAGTCGACAAGGATCAACTGCGCACCGCGGTCAATACCACACTCGATATCGAGTTGGAGGAGACCTACGTTGTGGGTACGGGTTATGGTCGGGTGCGACTTCCCTTTCCCAAGGAGCACATTCGCTCGGAGATTCTGTGCCACGGTATGGGAGCCCATATCATGTTCGAGGGCACTCGCACGGTACTCGATATTGGGGGGCAGGATACCAAGGGAATTCAAATAGACGCCAACGGCGTGGTGAAGAACTTCCAGATGAATGACCGCTGTGCTGCGGGTTGCGGGCGCTACCTGGGCTATATTGCCGACGAGATGAATATAGGCTTACACGAGCTAGGCCCTATTGCCATGAAGGCAAAGAAAGTACCAAAAATCAACTCAACCTGCACTGTTTTTGCCGGCGCCGAACTTCGAGATCGCCTGGCACTGGGGGAATCCCGCGCCGACATACTGGCGGGTTTGCACCGGTCCATCATTCTGCGCGCCATGTCCATTATTGCCCGCTCCGGCGGAATAGAGGACCAGTTTACTTTCACAGGAGGGGTTGCCAATAATGAGTCGGCGGTCAATGAACTGCGCAAATTGGTGAAGGAAAACTACGGCGATGTGCACATCAACATCTCCCCGGATTCGATTTATACTGGCGCCCTGGGGGGTGCCAGTTTTGCCCAGCGCGCGGTAATGGCATAGGAGAAGGAATATGACGACATCTGTGGGAATTGATATCGGGACCGGTGCCATTGAAACGGTACTGTTTCGGGTGGATGGGGATGATATAGAG
>JABHWT010000034.1 GCA_018657645.1 Halieaceae bacterium
CTGTGGCCTTAAAGCACCCGGATGCACTAGTCATTGGCAGCGATCAGGTGGTTGCCATTGACGATCAAATTCTGGGCAAACCTGGAAATCGAGCGGCAGCCACCGCACAATTGCGGGCCAGTTCGGGGCGAGAGGTGTTGTTTTATACGGGCTTGGCAGTCGTGTGCCGTCGTGATGCGCTGGAGCGAGTAGAGGTTGAACCCTTCTCGGTACACTTCAGAACACTCTCTGATGCAGCCATTGAAGCCTATTTACGACGGGAACAACCCTATGATTGCGCTGGGAGCTTTAAATGGGAGGGGCTGGGGATCGTGCTTTTCGAGCGCCTGCGGGGCGACGACCCCACTAGCCTGGAGGGCCTCCCTCTAATACGACTGAGCACCCTATTGTCCGATGCCGGGTGTGCCTTGTTGTAAAATGGCTGCTGAGCTTCAATCAAATAATTCAAAGCCCTATCCCTTTTCCACGTGGAACGCTACACACCGCCGGATCTGTGAGCGCCAAAGTCAGCTCTAACGCTAGCTGCTAGTCCAGCGACCCCGCCATTCGCCTCAACATTTCAGCCCGCCTGATATAGCGCGCTCGCTGCCCGACAGCCTATTATATATCACTAGATATTCTTATTAAATACAGCTAGTTACGCAGCTTATTTAATATATTATTTAACTCTTGATCCAACTCGGCGTTAAACGTTTGGCGACCTGTCTGCAAGCGCGAAAAACGAAGTGAGAGCGCATGTAGAAACAATCTTTTCAAACCGATCTCCCGCGCCAGGGATTGCGCATTGTCGCTGCTGTATTTGTCATCGCCCACAAGTGAGAACCCCGCATGCTGGGCATGTACGCGTATTTGGTGGGTGCGCCCGGTAAGTGGCCTGGCCTCTACCAGGGTCGCACCTCGAAATCTCTCAATGACAGAAAACTCTGTAATGGATGGTTTACCCTCCCTGGATACCTTGACTATGCGCTCGCCGGATTGCATCACATTTTTGGCCAGAGGAGCATCTACAACTCCAAGATTTTTTGGCCACTTTCCCGACGCCAGGGCCAAATACCGCTTCTCCATCGACCCCTCGCGCAGATGCTTGTGCAGATCGCGCAAAACGGCCGGCTTACGCGCAATAAGAATACAACCCGAGGTATCTCTATCGAGTCGGTGCGCCAACTCCAGGTATCGCTCGTCGGGCCGCATTTGCCGCAGGCACTCAATTAAACCGTAGTTCAAACCGCTCCCACCGTGGACAGCCAAACCCGAGGGTTTATTGATCACCAGCAAGCCCGCGTCCTCGTAGATCACTCTGTCTTCAAGCTGCTGTGACCAGTATTTTGGAATGATGGGTGAATCCGCTACCGGAGATTGACGAATCGGCGGAATGCGCAGGATGTCACCCGCCTTTAGACGGTAGTCTGCCTTGATGCGCCCCTTATTCACGCGAACCTCTCCCTTGCGCAGTGCACGGTATATCCTGGCTTTGGGGACACCCTTTAACTCACGTAATAGATAATTATCCACTCTCTGCCCGGCTGAATCGGCGTCAATTGTTTGGTGACGGGTGCGACCACCCTCCCGCTCTGGCTTTGGTTCGGTCATTTATCCTAGATTCTTTTCAATTTGAAGCGCATGGCTTTTATGGTATAGTTGTCGTCGTTGTAGTTCCACCAGCCAGAATGTCACCCTTCAATACGATAACGAGCTGGCTATTACATTATACCTGACGACAGTTGGGCCTGCCCAAGAGATGCAAGGCCCCGTCAGCGGAACAACACAGGACGAATAAGGACGTGTCGGCATACTGAGATCAGCGAGGTTATTTCCCCCGCTGCCAGACGGACTGAATATGACAGCCGGGCCGACACAATTTTAAACCGCGCAGTAAGAACTGCCGGGACGTTGAATCAGATATCGAACTCACAGTGGTAGTCGCAGCCTTCAGGTGTTGCGACACTAACAAAAAGCAGGAACGGCGCTATGCCGCAGTTCCGCTAAACGCTGTGTCAGCTGCCAGCTTGGCAGTTGCTGTATTACAGGACACCTGAACGATAGGAGTGGTACTGCCGGGATATTGTGGCTCCCCAGGAGTCTAGAACTAACAGAATATTCAGACAGATTACGGCCCCACCGCTCGGCATAATGCCGGACGTGCTACTGATTTATGCCCCGCCAGGCCTGCGCTCAATAGGCTAATGGCACATCATGAAAAAAATGCTAATAAATGCAACTCAACCAGAAGAGTTGCGCGTCGCCCTCGTTGACGGGCAGCGACTTTACGATCTGGATATTGAAAACCGCACCCGCTTACAGAAAAAATCCAATATTTATAAAGGCAAAATCACCCGGGTAGAACCGAGCCTGGAAGCTGCTTTCGTAGATTTTGGTGCGGATCGTCACGGATTTCTGCCCCTCAAGGAAATTGCCCGAGAGTATTTTTACCGGGCGCCAAAGGACGTGGGTGGTCGCCTTAAAATTAAAGATGTTGTTAAGGAAGGCACCGAAATCGTTGTCCAGGTTGATAAGGAAGAGCGTGGCAATAAAGGTGCCGCCCTGACATCTTTCATTAGCATGGCCGGTCGTTACATGGTTCTGATGCCCAACAATCCTAGGGCCGGTGGCATTTCGCGTCGGATCGAGGGCGATGACCGCTCTGAACTTCGGGAGGCAATGGCATCACTCGAAATCCCCAACGGCATGGGTGTTATCATTCGCACTGCCGGCGTGGGCCGTTCCGGCGAAGAATTGCAGTGGGATCTCAATTACCTGTTACAGCTGTGGGAGAGCATTCAAACCGGCAGCGACAACAACCGTGCACCTGTTTTATTGTTCCAGGAAAGCAACGTTATTATTAGAGCAATTCGCGATTACCTGCGCGATGATGTCGATCAGGTTCTCCTTGACTCCGCAGATGCCTTCAAGCAGGCAATGGACTTTGTCGTTCAGGTTATGCCGCAGTATAAAAACCGCCTTCGCATGTACGAAGACAGTATTCCCATGTTCAACCGCTTTCAAATCGAGAGCCAGATTGAAACCGCTTTTCAGCGCGAGGTGCGGCTCCCCTCGGGTGGTTCCATTGTCATCGATCCAACAGAGGCGTTGGTGTCGATAGATATCAACTCCGCGCGAGCAACCCGCGGCAGTGACATTGAAGATACGGCCCTACAAACCAACTTGGAAGCCGCCGATGAGATCGCCCGCCAATTGCGCCTGCGTGATATGGGTGGACTCGTCGTCATCGACTTTATCGACATGCTGGCGGCTCGAAATCAGCGTGCAGTTGAAAACCAGGTGCGCGATGCCCTGGCAATAGATCGCGCACGCGTACAAGTCGGCCGAATCTCGCGCTTTGGTCTGCTGGAAATGTCGCGTCAACGTTTGCGGCCTTCGCTAGGAGAAACCAGCGCCATTGTTTGCCCGCGATGCACGGGACAAGGCACTATTCGCGATACCAAGTCCCTCGCGTTGTCCATACTGCGCCTCCTGGAGGAGGAAGCAATCAAAGATCGCAGTGCCGAAGTGCGGGCCATTGTACCGGTTGATGTCGCGGCCTACCTGTTGAACGAGAAGCGTTCAGCTTTGAGTGAAATAGAGCAAGTTTCCAAAACGCGGGTACTTGTTGTTCCCAATCCTAACCTGGAGACACCCCACTTCGAAGTGCAGCGTCTGCGCGATGACGAGGTAGAGGGTGACCATGAATCCAGCTACAAGATCGATCTAACTGTTCCCGATACCGATACTATCAGCGATACCCACAAAGCCAATATTCCGCAGCAGCAGGCTGTGGTCGAGCGCATATCTCCCCAAACGGCCCCCACTCCACAAACAGTCAAGGCCGCTCCCTCAACATCAGCGGAAAACAACGGCGGAAAGGCCCATGCAGAACAGGATAAGGCTAAAACAGGGCTGATATCACAGCTGTGGGGTGCAATTTTTGGAGAAGCTGAAGCACCGCCTGCAGAACAGCCCCCAGCCGCAAAACCCTCCGTGAAAAAAGAGGCGCGCTCCGGGCAAGATAATCGTCAACAGTCCGGCCAGAAGTCCAACAACAACCGTAACCGCAATCGCAATCGTCGGCGCGGAGGTCAGAACCGGGACCAGGAAAACCAGGATCAAACTCAGGACAATGCACGCAATGGGAATGATCGCAACCGGCAAAATCGCAACCAGAAAGAAGACGACAACCGCGGTGGTAATCGTGGTCAGTCCGGACGCCAACGCAACAAGCGGGAGGATACCCGGAAACAAGATGGTGCAGCACAGGATACGGCAGTAGAAAATCTCAACAATGAAGATGTTGCTGCAAACACCGAAAACCGCGACAAGCCACGCAAGCGACCAGGTGATATGAAACGGTCCGATGCACCACGGCGGCGGCGCAATCGGGGAAGGCGAGCTGAGGGCGCCAAAGCAGACGCCGCAACAGCGCCGGAACAAGTGGTAGAAAAGAGCAGTAGTCAGGACAAGGCGCCGGTGGAGAAGGTTGAACCGGCGAAAATTCCAGAGGTGCCTGTAGAACAATCTACTGTAGTACCGGATACCGCTGCGGAGCAGTCTTCTATAGAGACGCAGGAGCAGGCAGAGCAGCCGACGATTGTGGCAGATGCTGCCTCCCCTCACGAAGAGCTGGAGCCATCCAATGAAGTTGCAGCCACAATGGAGCAAGTCGATGCTGACCCAGCGGACCAATCAACCGCTAGCGAACCAACCCAACAACCCATGTCCGAGCAGGATGTTGAGTTGACATCGGCGGCTACAGCGCCAGAACAGGAAAGCGTAGTCGATGAAGCTGCTCAAGAGGAGGCAGCGACGCCGATTGTTGCCGATGCACCGTCAAGTTCTGCGGGCTTAACCGACGCGGGTCGGGCCATTAACGACCCAAGGGTCGAGGCCCACCCGGTAGCTGGGGTGCAAATTACCACAGCCCACATTAGCCTGTTTCCCGAAACTGTCGCCGAAGCTGTAATCGCCAGCGGCACAGCAGCAGCCCGCGCCAGCAATGACCCCCGCGGCCCAGTGGCCTCTGTTACGGGTGAGGATTAACGGGCCAATAAACTCGCTATTTGTAGACACCTTGGGCGTTTCGCGCTTGTGTCTCTGGAATAGCGTTGTATAATCTCGCCTGCCTTACACTTCGTCAGTGTGCAGGCGAGACAATTTTTCCGGTGGGCTGGCTGAGTGGCCGAAAGCGGCGGTCTTGAAAACCGTTGAGGGTTTGTCCCCTCCCGGGGTTCGAATCCCTGGCCCACCGCCATATTTCATTTAGTATCTGTGAATTACATCTAGGACCTCAGGCCGCGCCACCCCGAGGCGCTCTGTTCTACGTCCCCGGCTGCTTCTTGACGCTATACCGATACAGCCAGAAATTGTCGAGCTCCTCAAACTGTAGGTCGCTGGAGATATCTACGGTCATTTCATGGAGCTCTTGTTGAGTTGGAAAGTTCTTTAAAACGCTATATATCTGACCATTTTGCAAGGCTCTATTTTGGTAGGTGTTTCCAAATTCATCTTCATGTGTAATCGGCAGCCGATTGCATTGAGCCTTTGAGTTATCTATGAGCACAACAATAGCTCCAGGGGTTAACTTACTATGCAAGCCCAGTATGAATTCACGATATTTCTGTCTCGGTACATGTGATAGCCAAAGCCCCGCGAATGCACCACTGAAAATACCCGGTATGTCCTCCAGGTGATAAGCATCGGCCTGTCGCGTGCTAACAGAATCAGGAAGTGCTCGTTTCTTTAGTTGCTCAAGTGTTTCCGTGGTTGCGTCTGTCGCCAAAACAGATTCTGCGACTAGCGCTATAAATTGCGTCCAATACCCCGTACCAGCAGCGATTTCCAGCACCTTCAGACCAGTAAACTGATCAGGTATATACTTCTCAAGATAGCGTAGGTCTTCCTGCCTTTCGGGGTAAGCATATACCGCGTCATATACGGGGGCCCGCTTTTTGTAATAGGTTTTCACGTGTTACAACGATCCAACCCGACATGTATCGCGAACTTGCACCGCCATTAGCCTCCCGTTTTTACTCGGAGAATAGCCATGAGCCTATATCCCACTCTTCGTACAATGTGACAGGCATCTTCAGTCCGAGTTAAGCAAAGCCACAATCGTCTTTCGAATGCTGCGCTTGAATTGATCCAGGTTATAGGTTTCGGTATCGCTGCCCTCGTCACTTAACAACAACTCGCCCCCTGTGGCATAAGACACAATACCCATAGCTACGATCTGCATTAAATGAGAACTACTTATGGGCTTGATCTCACCGGACGCCTCGCCCTTTTCCAGAATATCTCTCCATAGTTGGACAAGGTCTCCGGAATAGCGTCTCGGTGGAATACGGCCCGGATAAAGATCAGCAATTCTTCGCAAAATCAGTCGAGGCAATAAAGGACGCTTGACCATGACTTCGAGGCTAACGTAGGCCAGAGCTATTAATTTCTCCTCCGTCGTATCGTGAGCGGCGGATGCTTGCCGCGCTTTTTCTTCCAACTCCGAGTACACCCGCGATTCCACCTCGTCGTAGAGTTCCTGCTTGCTCTTAAAATAATAGACGATGGAGGCGCGGCGAATGCCCACTTTCTGGGCCACATCTTCCAGCCGGGCTGCAGAAAAGTTCTGTCTTGCAAAAACCAGCTCTGCGGCATCGAGAATTTTTTCTCGAGTGCGGTCTCCCCGGGGATTGCTTGCCGTTCTTGCCACGCGGTTTTTCTCCTTCGGATGCAGATTTGGCGCACCGTAAAATACAGTTTTTTCGACCGGTGAGAATTGTACAATATTATGGCTTGACGATTCTACCTGCGCGCAGGTAGAATTCAAGTTGTAGGTTGGAAACAGTGGCTAACTACGAGCCTGAAATATACGTATCTATATGAATAATAACGGGAATTTGTGATTAATCCGAGGGGTCGTCTGATTGATGTACGACTTCTGGGAATCCAGACAGAAACGAGTGCTTACCCGCTCACCCCACGAGCTGGACGCACAAAAAATAACTTTCCAATAGGAAGAGTTTCCCATGAAATCCAGTCTACCAACGTCTCTTACTCTTATCTCGATCGCAATTACTTCCACATTAAGCAGCGGTTTGGCCAATGCCCAAAGCGAGCGCACTGCCGTACTTGAAGAAGTGATTGTTACCGCCCAGCGTCGAGAATCATCGCTTCAGGATACGCCTATCTCCATTTCGGCTTTCGGTTCTGACGAACTGGCTCAAATTGGTGTGTTTCAGGCTATCGACGTGGGCACCTATTCACCTAATGTACATATTACAAAACAGTCAGGCAGCCAGGATAACTACGGTTACAGTATTCGAGGCCTCGCTAATAGCGAGACAGCAATGTTCACCGAGCCGACTGTGGGCGTGTATATTGACGGGATATACCTGGCTAGGACTGCCGGAGCTGCGTTTGACATAGCCGATTTAGAACGTGTAGAGGTGCTTCGCGGCCCCCAGGGTACGCTGTACGGTCGAAATACTATCGGGGGTGCCGTAAACCTGATTTCAGCAAAACCAACGGGGGAACTCGGGTTCAAACAGCAGTTCAGCGGCGGCAGTCGAGGTTACTGGCGCAGCCAGACCCACTTTGAGACCAATTCGTGGAATAATCTGAGTGCAAAATTTTCCTATGCGCGTAACGAAAAGGATGGCCTCACTAAGAACATTTATGGTGGCGATGACCTGGGTGCTCTGGACACCACGTCCTGGCGCGTTGCCTTACGGTGGGAACCCACAGAGGATCTGGTTTTCGATTATACCTATGATGACTATGACCGCGAGTCAGACTCTGCAGGCGCTCAGTTGTCCTATGTTCAACCTCTGCAGACGATGCTGGGTGGCGCTATCTACGAGCAGGCAAGCGAATATGCATCCGAGAATCGTAAGGGCTACATACCAGCGGGACTTTCTGTGGGCGACGATGGCAGTTTCTCAGAGATTGAAGCGCATACACTGACTGTTGCGTGGACTCTAGGTGATATCACACTGAAGTCGATTACGTCGTACAGGGATCAGGAATCCGGTGTAGAGGATACCGATTTTGGAAGCTTTCCCTCCGATGGCGTTTCAGTCCTGGATGGTACTGGCGCTCGACCGCCGGGAACGATGGTTCCCGCCGGTGAACTTGTCAGCCTGTTTTCAGCCCAACGTTTGTCAACCCAGGAACAGTTTACCCAGGAGTTTCAAATCATTGGCAACGCCATGGGTGACAAACTGCAGTACACAGCGGGCCTTTACTACTTCGAGGAGGAGGTTGAAGAAGATAACCCGCAGTCTTTTGTATATCCCGCAATCTTCGCCTATAACAGCCAGCCGGCTGCTATCCAGGCCTATCTTTGCGGCGGCGGCTGTTACTTTAAGGACGTTAAGCTTGCTCAGGGTTTGTTCAATTATGGCGGTGATACCGAATCCTGGGCAGCCTATGGCCAGCTTACCTACGGCTTTACAGATCAACTGGATGTCACCCTGGGCGCACGTTATACAGTCGACGACAAAGATCAATGGCTCAGGCAAAGCCAAATTTTACGCAACGAAGGGATCGATACGGTCTCCGCCAAGGATGACTGGTCTAACTTCAATCCATCCCTGACCTTCAATTATCAATGGACAGAGGATTTAAGCACTTACCTCTCCTACACCTCCGGTTATCGCTCCGGCGGGTTTAACCCCCGCGCCAGTACATCCGAGACGTTTACAACGGCATTCAACGAAGAGGAAGTGGATTCGTTTGAGTTTGGTTTCAAGTCGGACTGGCTTGATAGTCGCCTACGCATTAATGGCGCCGTATTTTATTATGAGTATAACGACCGTCAAGTTTCCCAGTTTTTTGCCGGTTCCGCCGGCGCCAGTACATCTATAGTCAACGCTGGTGATACAGAGGCCCTGGGCTTCGAAGTCGAGATCACCGCACTGCCTATGCCGGGATTATTACTGCAATTGAATTACGGCTATCTGGACTATACATTTAACGAGTTTGTAACCTCCCCGATTGACCCTATAACCGGCCTACCCGTAGACGGCCACCCGGACGCGGACCCGGATGGTAATGTCGATATTGCAGATGAAGCAGTACCCAACTATACGCCTGATAACACGGGTAGTTTTGCTGCAACCTATACCTTCGAGCCTTTCGATTGGGGCACACTGAGTGCGCGGGTCGATGTAACCTATGTCGACAAAATACACCACCACCCGGTGCTGCATCTCTATACGTCGCGAGACGAGCAAACCCATGTCAATGCACGAGTGACCCTGTCTGATATTGCCATGGCCGGCGGCAATGTTCGGATATCGGCCTGGGGTAAAAACATCACCAACGAATCAGACAGGGAATTCGGCATTGATTTTGGCACCCTGGGCTTCTCCATTGTTAACTACCAGGAACTGGCATCCTGGGGCATTGATTTAAGTTACGAATATAACTAACGGCGTGTTGAAAAAGTCTCGGACGAGGTAGTGCGAGGCGTTTTCAAGGACGAATACAACATGGCAGACACGGCAGGTGTAACCCAGCAACTCACAGATTTTGTGGCGGGAACACGCTACTCAAACCTAACCGCCCAGGTGATTGACTATACCAAGCTGATTATCCTCGACACGCTCATCTGTGGAATAGCCGCTGGGGGACAAAAGCGTACTCAGATGATGAACGCCGTCGTTCGACGCCAGGGGGGTGTGGCGGAGGCTTCCGTGTTCGGACTACCCGGCAAATACCCTGCCGGCATGGCCGCTATGGCTAATGCCGAGTGTATGAACTGCCTCGATGCCGATGATACCTTTTTTACCCAAAGTCACTTCGCCGCATTCAATGTTGCCAGCGCATTAGCTGAGGGACAGCGCGATAATGCCAGCGGAGAAGACATCATACTTGCCGTTGCCGTGGGCTTTGATATAAATGCCCGCCTGAATCTGGCATCCCAGATGTTCTACGCGATGGATGACGGGTCGGTACAGTGGTCCTCGAGGGCGGGTATGGGCTTCGCCGCTTTTGGCGCAGCCTCAAGCGCAGCCGTTGTTCGAGATCTCGACCCAGAGCAATGCAGCAATATGTTTGGCCTGTTGAACTGGATGGCACCGACGGCCAACGTCACGACGGTGAGCCAACGGCGCAATAATCCTTCGCTAAAATACGGTGACTACCCCGGTGCGACACGCAGTGCCTTCATGGCGCTTGATTTGGCCGAGGAGGGGTATATTGCCGAGCACAGCTGCCTGGATGGAGAGGGTTTCCTACATGCACAGGGCAGCCTTGCTGTCGACAATGATCTGTTAGTAGAGGCGCTACAGGAAAAGTGGTGGATACTGGAAACCAGCGTCAAATACTATCCTTCTTGCCGTTATACGCATGGCCCCATCGATATGTTGCGCCAGTTAATGGCTACCGAAAACATTGGCGCTGATGATATCGACGAAATTGTCGTGCGAATGAACCCAATGGGCTATGCCCTGTCCTTTTTTCGCGATCCTGCAAAGAGCATACCTCCAGACCATCGTGCACCGCTGGATGGAGCATTTAACATTCCCTATGTAATGGCATTGGCCGCCCTGGAGTACACACCGGGACCGCAGTGGTACAGCGATGAGACTCTCGCAGATCCGAAGGTATGGGAATTGGCAGCCCGGATATCGACGGCCGAGGACATCTCTGCCAGAGACGAGGTAAAACAAGCGCTTTCCCAAAAAATAAGGCGTTTCAGAAAGTCCCCGGCCTCAATGACCGTAAGGGCAGGAGGCCAGGAGTTTCTGTGTGAATCGGAATATGCAAATGGCGACCCCTGGACGGAGGAAACCCACGCAAGCTGGGATAGCGTAACGGCAAAGTTTCACAATTTTTGTTCGCAGCTGTTAAGTGCAGATGAAATTGATGACATTGTTCGTCAGGTGCGCAATCTTGAGAGAGTGAACAATATTGCCGACAGCCCGTTTTTGCAATTTAGCTAAGCGCCACGACTTGCGCAGTTCACTCCGTTAGCTGCCGCAGAATTGTCGCAGAGTCAAAATACACCCGCTCACACACCAGCCCAGCACCCTCAAACAGAAAAAATGCTGTCATCCGGCATTTAAACTCTCGACCAGTGGGCTCAATGCCCATTAATAGTCCTTTGTGTGTCCCCAGCAACCAGAACTCACAGATCACGGCGTCGTCGGCGTGACGAAGGGAGATAAGCTCGTTGCGCTGATCGGGGAATGCGGTCCTGGACTCTGCATAATAACTACGCACAGCCTCTTCCCCGTCGTGGATGGTGTCGGTGGCAATAAGCTCATAGCGGGGGTGTTTAAAAGTACTGATCGTCGTGTCGAAGTCGTAGACATTCTCCGACTCCATGTGCAAACGCACAATTCGCTCGCGTTCCTGTTGCTCTGCTGTTAGCTGCTGTTGGCTCATGGTGTCTCCAAAAATGTGTTTCGCATCGGGAAAAGAAGTCGTAGGAATTGCTGAGGCCGTTGCTTACTTACTGTCGGGGATGTAGAACGCTTTTTAACCTCGCTGCTGGCCGAGACTGCTGTCACTCGTTGCACAGCCGCCAGAGCATTCGGGTCCTGGCTCGGGCAATTCCCCCAATGAATAGGCATTATCCAGGTCGATAATCAGATTTTTACACAGGCGATGAACATCTTCGATAACCGGCAGCCGCTTTGGGCCCGGGTACAGGTAATCCAACTGTGTACCTTTGTAGATGGGGTTGATCAGGTGTATGCACTCTCGCAGTTCCTTGCACTCGCTGCTTAGTTGGCATATTCCCAGGTCCATGGCCTTCTGCCATGCCGCCTCCAGATCATGCCCGAGTTTGCGTAGGCTATCCTCATCAACGCCTCTGTAATACAGATAGGATTTAAGGCCACATTCAACGGCATGCATAAACAGGAAGTTTACCGGCAGCGGTCCATCCAGTCGTTGCGGACCCGTATTGAGTCTCTCTGCACTCTTGCAGAACTCCTTTGCCACAGCCAATAAGCCAAGATGATTATGTTTGCCCATCGTTGTTCCCCAGCTTCCACCGCAACTTTCGCTATCTTAACACTTGGTGCAACAACTGCCAGTTCGACGCCTCTGGAGTGGGAACCTGCCGTTACCGCGAATTGTTAATCAACGCCCATATTCGGCTTGGGGAAGCGGGTACTTCCCTGCACCTCACACCCAATGGGCTAAGCGCATCGTTAATCGCACAAACAACCGCGGCCGGCGTCGTGTGAATAGCGCCCTCCCCGCATCCCTTGGCACCCAGCGGGGACAGGGGCGAAGGCGTTACCATAGCGAACTTTTCAGTCATGGGCACCTCGTTCATGGTGGGTAACAGGTAGTCCATAAACGTCGACGCCAGAGGTTGCCCCTGTGAATCATAGGGATATTCCTCCAGCAAAGCCGCGGCAACACCCTGGGCAATTCCTCCCTGGGTCATACCCTCTACCGCAACCGGGTTTAATCGCGTGCCGCAATCATCCACTACATAGTATTTTAAAATAGTCGTTTTTCCAGTCTCACAGTCCAGCTCTACCAGTACCAGGTGGCATGCATTGGCTGCCGTAAGGTAGCTCCTTGCCCTGCCCTGCTCATCCGCTACATCGCGATCCTGGGCGGTCCACGTACTGGTTTCCTGCATGCCCATTTCCATTCCCTCGGGCAGGAGATCAGAACGCCCAAGAGACACACCCACTACTTCCGTGACCGTCATTTTCACATCGGGAGCGCCAATAACTCGCAACTCCCCGTCCATCAGTTCAATCGCGTCTGGTGACGATTGCAATAAATGCGCGGCAATGGTGATCATTTTTTGCTTGAGCTTTTTGGCCGCCCCCATGACGGCTCCGGCCAGGGCTACACCGAGCCGGCTTCCGCCGGGTCCAAAACCCGGAGCGGCAGAGAGAGTGTCCAGTTGGATTACATTGATAGCACTCATCTCCAAACCAAAGTAATCGGCCAGAAGCTGCGCGATCAGGGTGTACTGGCTTTGGCCCTCGGTAGTAAAGCCAACCCGAGCAGTGAGATTGCCGAACACATCGAAGGCTACTGTCACACTCTCCGGAATCCCGATTCCCTCCTGACCCACGATGGCATAGGCATTCCAGTCAAATACACCGGGCTCAACGGCATTCGCAATGCCAATACCCACGCAGCGGCCCTCCTTGCGAGCGGCCGCCTGCTGCTCTCGCAACTGCTGGTATTGGGCCATTTCCAGAACTTTATCGAGTGCTTTCTCGTATTCACCACTGTCATACACGTTGCCGCTTGCGATGGTGTATGGAAATTGGTCCGGTTGAATATAGTTTCTACGTCGAATTTCCGCTGTGTCCAGACTCAACCCCTGAGCCGCGATATCCATCATCTGTTCCAGAACAAAAAAGTGCGGCGGCGGCCCCATGCCCCGGTAGGCACTGACAGGGAGCTTATTGGTAAGAACAATACTGATATCGTAGGAAGCAACAGGGATTGCATAGCAACCGGTAAACGCTGCCAGAGGTTTCCCCACGGCGAAGGAGCCATAGTTATCGCCATATGCCCCCAGGTCTTCAATAAGTTTAACTCGCAATCCGGTAACCGTGCCATTGTCTTTCAGCGCGATTTCGGCCTCGTAATGGCGATCCCAAGCCTGGCTCGCCCCACTGGTGAGATATTCAAACCGGTCTTCTATCCATTTAACCGGCCGCCCACCCGCCTTGCGTGACAGCATGCAGGTTATGTTAATTCCGCGAGTATGGCCCTTGCCTCCAAAGCTGCCTCCCCGGGCCTGGCTGATAAGGCGAACCTTGTTGGATGGAAGCCCCAGTACGGTTGACGCTGCCAGGGCATAAAACAGGGGCGACTGGATACTGCCGCGAATAGTGACCTCATTTTTGATCAGATCCCATTCGCTGATACAGCCAAATGTTTCAATGGGGTTGGCACCCATACGGTTCCAGCGAAAGGTCTCTCGAAAAACATGATCTGCCGATGCAAAAGCCTGATCCACTTCACCCCAGGTAAACTTGCGCTGCAGGGCCACATTGGTGCCCAGATCTTCGATAATCAGTGGGCTATCCGCCTCCATGGCCTTAATCGGGTCCACCACCGTTGGGAGGGGCTCGTATTCGACCTCGATTAATTCAATCGCATCCTCCGCTATATAGCGATTTTCCGCAGCAATCGCAGCAATCGGCTCGCCGACATAACTGACCTTGTTAAGCGGCATGCAATAGGCACCCGTCCCCTCCGGTAAACCGCCCGCCGGATTACTCCATTTGTGAACATCCTCGCCCGTCAGTACGGCTACCACACCTGGCAGTTTTTCCGCCACCGATGTGTCGATACTCTTGATCCTGGCATGGGCGAAAGTGCTATGCAGCATTGCGCAATGAAGCATCCCCGGCAGCGAAATATTATCGATGAACTCTACATGCCCGGTGACCAGTTCAGGGTCTTCGAGCCGCGGCACATCCTTGCCAACCCAACGCCTGGAACTGGTGGGAATGTCGTCTAACTGGGGCTCTTGCTGTGCCATGGTTTGTGCCTTTTCAGGACGGCATTTCCCACATCGGGGTTTTGGCCCATCCCTCGTCGAAGGGTGTGAAATACTTGAAATCTACTTTAAGGGAACTGATTTTCCAGCCACCTTCTATGCGCTCGTATTGGTCGTGGTAGACCCCCATCATCATCATGGCCTTATTAAAGGGTTGAAGTATGGTGTGGGCAGTAACATACCAGGTGGCGGAAGCGCTATCCCCATCGACCTCAATAAGCGGATTGTGGAGCATATGTGCGTTGAACGATGACACACTGCCTACCTGATCACGAAAGAAACCGTTTACTATTTCATCCCGCCCCTTGAACGTGCCAAAAAAGGAGTAGTCACATTCCGCATCTTCAGTCCACAGACTTGCTAGCTCATCCCAATTCCCCGAGTCAACCAGGTGGCAGTATCGTGATTTCAGTTGCTTCAGGTCATTGATGTCCTTTAATTCCTGAATTGTTGCAGCGAGGTCATCTGTATCCATGTTCTGCTCCACGAGTCAAAAAACAGCTTTATTGTGCGTGATTTTCTATGTTGTAGACTGCCGCTAATCGTCTTCGGAGGCGGAACCCGATTGATTTTGAAACTCCGGATCGGGCGCGGCAGGTGGATTATCTGCGAGAGGGATCGGAGGAGCAGACACCTGTTGGGCGCAAATTTTAATAGTAACCCGTTCGTCTCCCGGTTGGTCGAATGGGTATTCGTCAACATTCATATAATGGCGCGCTATAGAGTTGATAAAGCTCCGATCTGGATCATCGGTCAACTCTGCAACGCCACGAATTTCAACATAAACGTTGGGATTATTTCGATGCGGTATGGAAATCGAAACTCGCGGGTCATTGACAAGGTTCTTGTACTTTACCCGTGTTTTTACAGTGCTTACCCGCACGTACTCACCATCCCACATAAGACCAACCGGGTTGACGGATATATGACCATCGGCACGCATAGTGGCCATGTGGCCAATGGGCAAGTCCGTTAATATATAGTGGTGAGATTCAGGTATGGGTTTGGTCGTGCTCATGGACGCTCCGGAAAATGCAAAAAAGCTGACTCATTATGAGTGCTGATTTTCACCCTTAAAAGAAAAAATTGCTTCGTTTCGCTTAAACCAGAATATCACGCTGGCCAAACCTATTCCAAGGCAAAACAGAGCCTATTGGCAATAGGCATCACCCATATTTAAACCACCGAGACATTAGTGATTCAGAGCAACGAATCATCGCCCCTTCGGGTGACCGACCCTCGGGCGTCCACTAATTAGTGCGCATTCGGGCGGCCGGCCACCGGAATGCCGGCCACCGGAAACGCCATTCTTTTTTACTAGGCATTGAAGACGGCTGCAAAGGTTAGCTGTTTTGGACACCATCGCCCGGCCTTCGGCTTCCCTCCCTACAGACTTTTTTCAGGGGCCCGCCTTGACGCGCGTCCCTGCGCGGCAAGGCTCTCCGGCACGTCCATGTGCCTCCGACCCCTGAAAACAGGCCTCCGTTCGGCGAGCTCAAAGGTGTCCAAAACAGCTAACCTTTACAGCCTACGCATTGAGCCCAGCAGTTTCTGGATAGGCACTAATTAGTCCCAGGTACCCGTTTGACGGGGTCGATGCCCGCAATTCTTGCCAGGTTCAGGCCCAGGATATTTGCCCTGATCTCGTCTGTGATTTCACAATAGCCCCACTTCTCCTGCAGCTCTTCCGGCATTTCCAGGTTGCGAATAAAATCGACGATTCGTTTTGTCTCATCGAAAGGCAGGTCCAGCCCCATGGCCAGTTTCTCGGGCCCGGCCCATTCCAGAGCCTGCCCAATGGCGTGATAACTCCGATAGGGAGCACGTTCGTAGTAGCCGACTATTCCGCTGAGGCTCAGGTGCAGGTTGATGTGTTTCCCGGCTAGCCCGGTCAACTCTTCTGTATGAGGCCACCCCATATGGTAGGCAATAACCACCATATCGGGAAAGTCCAGGAGAACCTCATCCAGTAGGCTCGGGTGCGTGTTTTTACAGGGTGACGGCACCACATAGGCCGTACCCATATGCATGGTGAGCGGAATGCCCAGCTCACATACTTTTTCATAAAACGGCCACAAGCGCGGGTCATTGAGAGGGCCATCGTCTTCGGGGGCGTAGACCTTGCACAATTTGGCATTGCCCTCTTTTACATGGTATTCAAGTTCCCAGATGGCATTTTCCACGCCTCTTCGAAGGATCGGACCCACGTTGCACTCAAAGTACATGCGATCCGGATAGGGGGCTATTTCCCGCTTAATAAAGCCATTTGTCGACAGGCAGGTTTCGTAGCCGGTGACGTTCATGGCCGGTTCCCGCAAACCAAAAGCGACATCCACACCGGCCTCATCCATGTACTTTATCAATTGCTCCGCACGAGGCTCCGGCCACGGCTGATCTGGATCACGTCGGGTCCATGCATTCAGCACTCCGCCTACGCTTGCCACCCAGCGTTGGAAATTGGGATGGTAGCTGGAATCCTCCATCACTTCAGGATTCAGAAAATGACATTCGCTCAAGGCTACAAAATAGTCTTTACTGGCCATGTTTACTCCTCTTATAAAACAATTTTGAAATGCTCCGTTCTATGGATCAACCCATCTCAGGGCTTGCGGGTCTCGCTCAAAGCCGCCGAACATTTCGTTCCATTTATAGGCAATCAGTGTATCGAGAACCTCCGAGCCCTCGCCCCTGCGCTTCTTGCTAATTTCGGCCTTGAGTATTTGCAAGGCTTCAACACCCGGCTGACCAAACAGCGAGCGAAGATAGTCCTCGGGAATTCGAGGTGTAGCCGCGTCAAAGTTCCCTTGCGCATCAAATGCCATGGGACCCGTAGGCGGCACATAGAATACATTGGGGTCAGTTCCATATTCCGGATGGAGGGGCACCGCTACCTTCCATTTAGTAACCAGTTTATAGATAGGCCCTTCTTTGTCATCTTTGTACCCAACAAACCGAACGCGCCCCGGACATTGCCTCGCACAAGCTGGCGCCACCCCGTTTTCTACTCGTGGAAAACAAAAAATACACTTTTGGGAAATTTTGCGCTGATGATTAAAATAAATTTTCTTGTAGGGACAGGCCTCCATGCAAAAGCGGTAGCCACGGCAACGATCTTCGTCAACCAGTACAATGCCATCTTCTTTTCGCTTGCTAATCGCCCCACGCGGACAAGCCGCCACACAGGCAGGTTTACTACAGTGATTGCAGATTCTTGGCAGGTAGAAATAGTAGGCATTAGGGTAATGCCCTGCCCCCTGATCCTCATCCCAGTTTGGCCCCCAGTCTGGTTTCTTGCCCTTAACTTGCAGCGACTGTTGTTCGCCACCATAAAAAACGGCCTCGTGATTAAATTCCCAGGCCTCCCCAAATTCTTCCACAGTAGGTAGTTTTCCGGCCCGTGCCTCATTGTTATCAAAGCCCCCTCCCATGTCCTCCCAACCCCTGGGGGTACCCTGCCCCGGCATAGTACTTACCGAATTCCACCACATGTACTCCATACCTTCATCGTCGGTCCATAACTGTTTACAAGCTACAGTGCAGGTCTGACACCCGAGGCATTTGTTAAGGTCCATGACCATTCCAAGCTGGCGTTCACGCATCCTTTTGCCTCATCTTTCGAATATCAACCCGGGTATCGCGATCAACTGCCACGGGCTCATAATAAGAGAAACCCCAGTGAATTTGCCCATAGCCGGAGGCAAGATGGGTGGGCTTGATGGTGCTTGGCAACAGCGATTGATGGCTCTTGCCACCGTGAAACTGAAATGGTTCCCAGGCGTGAAAAATATGAATCTGATCGCTGCGCATGGTATCGGTCAATGCCACTCTTGCCGAAAAATCTCCTACATCGTTCCAGACCTGAACCAGTTCGTGTTCCCCGATATCGCGCTCACTGGCTACCGCTGAATTCAAATAGATGATCGGTTCACCACGCTGAAGCCGCAGCATCATCGGGTGATCACGCCACATCGCGTGAATACTCCAGCGCGTGTGGGCCGTCGTCAAAGTGAAAGGATGATCACCACCGGACAGTGGTGGCCCCTTATATCCGGGCAATTGTTCGTCGAGCTCTATAAACCACGGATGATCGATATAGAATTGCTGGCGCCCCGTCAGTGTGGGATAGGGTTGCTTGTGTTCGGTAAAATCGCGCAAGGGCACAATGGGTTGGTCAATATCATAGTCGGTATACATGCCATTGGTGGGAACTTTTGGCCCAAGCCCGGTAACTCGTATGGCCCCACCTTCACGTCGAAGTCGCTCCAGTGTAATCCCCTGGGTAGCACTGGAGTTTTCAAGAATATAGCTGATCACCTTTTCGTTATCGAGCGGCCCAAACCTGCCACCGTCACTAAAGCGCTCCGCCAGATTATCGATCCGGCAATCCGCTCCGAGAAAACTGGTGGTAGTCTTAATATTTCGATCCCGGGCCTGTGCTTCGATCTGCCTGGCCAGGAGTGAATAAATCTCCCATTCCGGCTTGGTATCTGCCAGCGGAGCAACGGCCTGATCGGCTAAGGTCACATAGGGAACATAGCCTGCCACATACTTGAGACCCACCTTTTCATACCAACCCGCAGCCGGCAAAATTATGTCGCTGTAGCGAGCCGTCTCACTCATCCGCAGTTCGATACTGACAATCAGGCGCGCCTTATCAAACAGGGTTTCGCGGACCTGCTCGGCCATTCTGGTGTGGCGCAGAATATTCCCAAGAATCGATACAATCACATCGGGCGGGGCACTACCCGGTGGTGGGCCAATGGGAAAGTGCGCGTTGTCCAGCGCCTCATTCAAATACTCGGACACAGGTCGGGGCAGGTTCGGGTCTCCGTGCTCGGGGGCCGTGCGAATATCGAGCAAACCACCGTGAATGGTATGGTACATGGAGCTGGAAATATAGGTGGATAGAAACTCCGTCTCAAGCGCCTTTTTATCGACAAATGAGCGCACTCCGGCGCCAACTAAGCCCAGCAGACCCAGATTATCCAGCATGGATACAAGGCCCACACCTTCGAGCTCAATATATCCGCCGGATCGCCACCCGCCCCCGGCACGACCCAGGTTTCCCGTTAATGATGCCAACAATATTTGTGAGCGCTGCATAAGGTCGGAGTGATAGTTTTTGCAACCGCCAAAACTGGACAGAATCAGAGCGGCCGGCGCATTGGCAAACTCGCGGGCGAATTGTTGAATCACACTGGAGGTCAACCCGGTAATAGAAGCGACGCGGTCGGGGGTATAGCTATACAATCGTTTTCGCAATAGAGAAAACACGCTGGAAACCGTTATAGTTTCACCGGCCACATCTATTGGAGAATGCTCTATATTCAGGGCGGGCCTGACACCCTCTGGCAGTACTATTGTCTGCTGTGTACTCCCGGGGGTACCTGGCGCCCACACCAGTGCATCGGATACCTCATCCCATAGAGCAAAAAGGTCATCCTTGCCATCCGGGATCAAATCCGATTCGCGTAAAAATAGCTTGTTGTCATCTCTGACCAAGAATGGCAGGTCAGTCTGCTCGCGAATATAATCGCCATCATACAGGCCCTCGCTCACAATCACCTGGCAGGCCGAAAGTGCCAGCGCCGCATCGGTCCCCGGTCGGGGCGACAACCAGTAATCCGCATGAACTGCACTGGCGCAATATTCTGGCGTAATGGTGACGACCCGCCCGCCCCTATAGCGCATCTCGGTCAGATAATGTGCGTCTGGAATACGAGAAACAACGGGGTTGTGAGCCCAAATCACCAGGTAATCAGAACGGAACCAATCATCTGAACTACCACCGGTAAAGCCAGCTCCCAGAGTCATCACACCACCCAACGGAAGGTCGCCCGTGTGCGCTGTAGGGTCAGTTACGGGGATGCCCAACTGGCGAAAAAAACGTACGGTGCTGGCGACATTTGTTCCAAAATCAAAGTTACCTCCCAGTTCACACAGGGCGCCCTCCCCGCCTCGGCGATGTAGCGTACCTACTAATTCAGCGGCGACTTCAGAAAGCGCCTCATCCCAACTAATACGCTTCCAACGCCCCCCACCTCGTGGCCCCACCCGGCGCAACGGATAGCGCAAACGGGTTACACCGGTCATTAAATCACTGCAGCTGGCCCCCTTCTGGCAACCGCGCGGGTTAAAATCGGGCACCTCGCTATTGGTGATGTCGTAGGCTGCGGATTGCTCCTCACGCCACACAATGCCCTCTCGGACATACAGGTTCCACGCACAGGAAGAATTGCAGTTGGCACTGGTGTGGGTTCCACGAACAATACGGTCCCATTGCCACTTGTCGCGGTAAACGTCTTGCCATTCATTGTATTGCCCACTTTTTGTAGAGTGGGAACTTGTCCCTCTGGTGGAGCCCGTCGCGGCACCCGTCGTATTTTCCTCATCGCTTGATCGTGTTAAATATCTGAGACTAAGCGCAAGCCCTCCACCGAGGCCGCCAAAAATGAGGCTTCGCCGGGATAGCCCTACCATACGATCCGCTGCTTTATTGATAAATGAGACAAATGTCAGCTCTCTCCAGTCGACAACATCAACCGCTAAACGACAACCTCGCAGCTCAATCCAAATGACTCGAAGCGATTTACAATTGCAGCGACCTGCTCCTCTGCGAGTGGGGCTAGTCCATCGAGTTCATAAGGTATGTCGAGCATACTGTATTTATTGGTACCAAACCGGTGGTAAGGCAGAACATTAATCGGCGCCCCTCCCAGTTCCTCCGTCACAAATTGCGCGATACCGTCTATATTCTCCTCGGAATCCGTAAGCCCGGGGATCAGTGGGACTCTGATAATAAGTGAAATCCCCTCGCTCTTAATCCGCTTGAGGTTTTGAAGAATCCGCGTGTTGGGAAATTTAACAACTTTTTTGTGTTTCTCGTTATCAATCAGTTTCACATCAAACAATACCAGATCGGTGAAAGGCAATACTCTCTCCAGAGCTGATTTTGACGCATGACCCGTTGTGTCAATGGTGGTGTGTATTCCAGCGGCTTTACAACGCTTGAAAACCTCGGCCACAAACTCCGACTGCATCAGGGGTTCCCCTCCCGAGCAAGTTACACCCCCATTGGAGTTTTGATAGAACTTTGCATCTTTTAAGATTATCGCAATTGCACGGTCTGCCGAGATACTTTCTCCAAGCACCTTTAAAGCGGTCGGCGCACAGACTGCCAGGCAGTCGAGGCAGCTATTGCATTTATCGCGGTCAATAGAAATACCCTTTTCGAGTATTGATATTGCACCGACCTTGCACTTGTCTTTGCAACGCCCACAATCGTCACAGAGCGAGTCACGGTATCCAAGCTCAATCTCGTTTGCCTGGGACTCCGGGTTAGAGCACCAGGGGCAGGCAAGGGGGCACCCCTTCATAAAGAGAGTCGTTCGAATACCCGGGCCATCCTGAACACTAAAGCGCTGGATATTAAAAATGTTTCCCGACATCGCTGATGTCACTGCTTTTCCCCCGAGTTTTGACACTGTTTGAATCCAGCTATTTAGGCTGTATCATGCGTTTGACGTCGACATGTATCAAATACATTTTTTTTCTATTTGTGATAGAAATTTTATATGAATATACGACATCTTGAATTCGTTGTTGCCGTTGCTGAGTACAAGAACTTTACCAAGGCGGCCGAAGCGGTTCACATTTCCCAGCCATCCCTGTCACACGCGGTGGCCACGATTGAAAAGCAAATAGGCACCTCTCTTTTTCACCGCCTTGGCCGGACTGTCGCTCTTACCAGTGCGGGCGAGGCGTTTGTAGAATCCGCAAGAGTCATCTTGAGAGACCTTGCGGTACTCCACGAATCCGTTAGGTCGGTTAATGAACTGGAGTCGGGCCATTTGGATATTGCCGCGCCACAGTCCACGGCAGCGGGTATTCTGGCCGATGCTGTGGGGTTATTTCGCACCCAATTCCCTGGGATAAGCCTTCGAATTCAGACATCTGAGAATGCCCACGACATTGAGCGACTGGTTAGAACGGGCAAATGTGAGTTGGCCCTCACAACTGAAAAAGTCGCTCCTCCCTTACTGGAGGAAGTGTGCTCTGTTCAGTCAAACTTGGCCGTCTTCCCACCGGGTACAGATGTCCAGGAGGGCGTTTTGCCCCATAGTGCATTTGCCGGAAAGCCCCTGATTGTGCCCACCGGTATTTATCAGTACTACGGCGGATTCCTGCTCGACATTCCCTCCGGTCTCGAGCAACCAGTGCTGGCCGTTGAAACCGATTCTCGGCAAGCACTGATTCCCCTGGTTCTCTCCGGTGCCGGGATTACATTTCTGCCCACAGGCCTGGCAACACACGCGCAACGACTGGGCTGTGTGGTCCGGGAAATCAATCCCCCCCTAACCCAGGAAATTCGCCTGATTATGCGTCAGGGCCCACTGTCACCCGCCGCCCTGGAATTCAGACGCGCGGTCTATTCATTGAACCCTGAAACCAGTGCTACATAAGTCCCTGATCAGTGCGGCTTATAATTTCGTTCTGAATGTCTCTGGTCAATTCCACCCAATAGGCACTATAACCTGCAACCCGAACCACTAGACTGCGATATTCCTCAGGATTTTGCTGTGCTTTAACCAGTGTATCCTTATTCAGGATGTTGAACTGCACATGATTTCCGCCCTGCTCAAAGTAGGTCTGCATGAGTGCGGCAAACTTCATTTTACCCGCCTCATTGAACAGCATACCGGGTGAGAACTTCATGTTCAGCAAGGGCCCTTCACAGTGCGCCGCGTCCAGTCTCGATACCGAGTTCATGGTGGCCGTAGGTCCATTTACATCACAGCCCTGCCCTGGTGATGCAGAGGCATCAGCCAGGGATGTAAATGCTTTGCGCCCGTTGGGAAGTGCTCCGGTGGCCTTGCCCGCCCAGGTTGACCACGCCGCCCCCTGGCGGTACATGATATATTCCCGGCCCTGACTATCTCGCTCTTCCAGGGCGAGATCTCGTGTGAACTCCCACAGGTCGACCATCATGTTATCGGCGTCGGTCTCATCATTACCGTATTTAGGTGCGGCTATCAACGCTGCGCGCATTTCTTCATGGCCAACAAAGTCGGCCTCGAGTGCTTCGAGAAGATCTGACATGGTATACATCTGGTCCTCAAAGATGACCTGCTTAATAGCCATTAGTGAATCGGAGACATCCTGCATTGCCCGGTCCACGAAACAAAAGGCCTCGAGTTGCTGATAACGCCCCCCACCCCGGGTTGCATCTTTCCCATTTGCGATGCAATCCTGTAACAAGGAGGAGATAAAGGGAAAATAGTTGGAATCTTCCCAATACACATCCTCTAGATGCTTGTGCAGGTCAAGGCTGTAAGCGTAATAGCTCCTCACCTGTGTTTTGTAGGCCTCTACCAGTTCGTCAAAGGTCTCTATTTTCGTCGGATCACCGGTATGAATGCCCAATTCGTATCCGCTAACGGGATCGGTGCCATCGTTAAGCACCCACTCCAGGATCTTGGCATGATTGACAAAGGAGACAACTGCGCCGCGCACCCAGGCAAAGCTCTTGGGGTATGAGGTATTGATACAGCCGGCAACGGCCCAGTCCCTGGCATCCTCGTGGGTGAGGCCTTTGCTCAGTAAATACTCTATTCCTATACTGTCACTGAACCAGGCAGGAATTCCCGCACCGTGATCGCGGTTACACTCGATTCCCTTATTTAAAAACTCTGGAGCCAGGGTTGGGTGCCAGCGAATCGATACATGTGGCTGGTGAGTCTGGACTCGCGCGCACACATCCAGGATCATGCAAGACAGCTCATTCGAGGCATCCCTTCCTCTACGATCCACACCGCCCAGGGTCAGGTTAGCGAAATAGTTAGCCGGGGATATTTCCTGGTGATAACGCTTGCCGAGCAGCCCCATAAACAGGAATGGCTCAAGGCTCGTCCACTTCATGAACATACAGCCCAACAACTCGGCTGCCTCCTGGCGCGTTATCACTCCCTCGTTAATGTCCCGGGCGTAGAATGGCCACATGTATTGGTCGAAACGTCCGATATAGGCGTTGGGATTGGCCTTCTCAATATCCTGACCTATGACTATAAACCAGTACGCCTGCAAAGCCTCCTGGAAGCTGCGCGGCGGATTTGCCGGTACCCACTCACAAATCGCGGCAATTTTCTCAAGCTCCGCCCTGCGGGTCGGGTCGAGTTCCCTGGAGGCGCGCTCTATAGCCAGGTCAGCATAGCGCTGGGCGTGATCAATCATGCCTTGCAGGGAGTGGATAACGCCCTCCAGGAATGCCAGAGTCTCCTTGCCTTGTTCTGAATCCGCATTGAACTGGGCATGCACTTTATCAATTTCACTTTGCGCCTGGTCGATGAGCCCACTAAAGCCGACCTCGAATACCTTGTCAAAATCTGCTCCAGGGGTGAAACACATGGGGGTATGGGGTTGACACATACCTATACGGGCTTCGCCCAGTTTCATCCACATCCCATCTGTGTGCTCGGTCATCATCTCGGTAGCTCTTTTGGCGCAGAACTTATCACGCCAGTAATCGCAGGCCGCCAGCAGCTTCTCTTTGTCCGACTCCTCCAGAATCGACTCTTGAGCTTCCGAGGTCGTAGTGGGTGCCTCGTGCTCTTTCAGGATCTCTTCCAGGTTCAACGGTGCCAGTTCAACATTGGGGTGAGCACCGCGAACCAGGTGAGTTATGCCCCCCACGAGCAGTTCATCCTCGCGAAGTGTGATGCGCATCTTAGCCAGGGCATGAGCAAAGGCCTTACCCCGCCTGACAGCCTGGTGTTGTCCGTCTGTTTGCTTAAAGGACTCCATCATGAGCCACGCGCGATCGCCGACAACCTGGCTTTTAACCGCCAAATAGGCGGCTTTAATACGTTGTACTCGCGGTGTGAAACCGTTGGTTTCGTTTACCTGCTCCATTGGAAATTGACCGGGAATGGCATATTCCGGGCCAAATTTACCCTGAGGTGAGAGGTAGTGAACATTTGTGGCTTTTGCAGATTTCGGCTTATGTACAATAGGGATTCCCATAGCTGGTCTCCTTTACATTGCTTGTTTTAATGCCTTTGCGTGATGGGTGCATTTCGGGTATCAGATACACCCGCTAGCGGACAGCGTTGGTTCAAGCTTCACACCAGGACAGCGATAGATCCAAGACAAATATTGAATGTTTTGGATAGAATTTATGTATCGGTGATGCTGGATCACTACACGGGTTTGTCCGGCGCCTCCGCCCTCTACATCAAAAGGGGATGGATAGGATTTGAGGCTGTGTATTTATGCTAGAATATACTTAACATATACTGTACATTATATTGTTTTAATTGGTTTTTATTCATATTTTGGTGTCGAAGGGATAGCCCTGATATCACCCTCGGCAGTCTATTCCCTGTATAGGGATATACCGAGCGTAAACCGGTGCAGTTCAGATATACAATTATTATCTGTACATCATCGTAATTTGAACTTCTGCACCTTTCCTGTGGCATTAAGCGGTAGCGTGTCGATGATTTCGAGATAGCGCGGTACTTTATAGTTTGCCATGGCGTCCCGGCACCAGGTGGTAATCTGCTCGGCGGTGCTCTGTTTGTCTGGCTTTAGCACGACAAATGCTTTGCCCACCTCTCCGTGCTGTTCATCGGCCACCCCGATAACTGCCACCTGAAATATGTTCGGATGGGTCAACATGATCTTTTCAATTTCAGCCGGGTAACAATTAAAGCCACCGTAAATATAGACATCTTTGATCCGGTCGGTGATGGTCAAATAACCGGAGTCGTCCATTACCGCCAGGTCGCCGGTGTGCAGCCATCCTCTGGCATCAATTACGCCGCTTTGCTCATCCTCATCCAGGTAGCCGCGCATAACATTGAAACCGCGCACGACAACTTCGCCGGCCTCACCCCTGGCTACCTCATTGTTCATTTGATCCACACAGCGCACTTCGACGCCATCGATGGCGCGGCCACAACTCCTAACAATGACTTGCGGACTGTCATTCATATCAGTCATGGTCACTGTTCCACAGGTCTCCGTCAGCCCATATCCCGCCAATACGGATTCAATGCCGAGTTCATTGCGCATCGCCTCAATTAATGAAGGAGGCACACTGGAAGCGCCGGTTATTGCCAGGCGAACTGGCAGTTTTTTACTCTCCTGTTCGGTGTCGGCCAAAAGAGTCTGGAACAAATTGGGTGGGCCTGGCATGACGGTAATGCCCTCCGCCTCGACCGTCCTCCTCAAGCGAGGAATGTCCAGTACAGGTTCAGGATATATGGTTGCCCCGGCAATAAAACTCGCCAGCCAGCCCGATTTGTAGCCGGAGCAGTGAAAGAAGGGCCACAATATTAGATAGCGATCGCTTGATCGCAGACCAACGGCCTGGGCCCACTGCCGATAGGTCTGAACATTTTGCCCATGGCAGGTTATGACGCCTTTTGGGTCACCAGTGGTACCTGAGGTAAATATAATATCCGATACATCATCCGCCGATAGATCCTCCAGGCTTTGATGCGCTTTTTCCAATACCTGGGGACTTCCACCGGCTACAAATTCATCCCAATC
>JABHWT010000180.1 GCA_018657645.1 Halieaceae bacterium
CCTCCACATCGACATATTGCTGGGAATAAACCGACAACGGCAACAGGCCAGCCACTGAGGCCAGCCCGTATACTGTGAGCGCTCTAATTACGCGTTGCATGAAACCTCGGGAATTATTTCAGTTCCACCCGACGATTTTGAGACCAGCTGGACTCACCGGAACCCGTGGCGATAGGCTGCTCCTCGCCATAGCTCACTGTTTCAATGCGGTGACCGGCAATACCATTAGCGCCCATGTAGTCACGAACCGCATTAGCTCGACGCTCACCCAGTGCCAGGTTGTAGTCACGGGTGCCACGCTCATCTGTATGGCCTTCCAGGCGAACCGACCGCCCGTCATTGTTCAACAGCGCGATGTGAGCATCCAGCGCGGCAATGGCCTGTGGCGTCAACGCAGAGCTATCGTATTCGAAATAGAATACTCTGCCCACCACCATTGCAGCGTCTTCCAATCGCGCCGTTTCTGCAGATGCAGCCGCTTGGGCATCTTTCTCTGCCTGCATGGCGGCGCTTTCTGCAGCTGCCCTGGCTGTCGCCTCGGCTGCTGCGGCCTCCTCGGCGTCCTTGGTATCGCTGCCAGAACAGGCCACGAGAAATATTGCAGTAAATAGCAGTGTGAGTACCTTACCTGCGATAGGTAGATGTTTCATAAAACCTTTCCTCGAAAAAATGGTAATTTTACAGTGTTATCAGGTCGCTTTCAGCGACTCATATAAGGTGACCAGGCCGGCTCCCGTACATCGCCCTTTCGAGCCGGTAGCCGAAACTTCACATCTCCGTCCACGGATACTGCCGCCAATATGCCACGGCCCGCGTACTTCGTTGCGTACAATAGCATAGAGCCGTTGGGTGCGATACTGGGACTTTCATCCAATTCGGTTCTTGTGAGAATCTGTAGGCGGCTGGTAACCAGGTCCAGCAGGGCAATATGAAACCGTCCATCCTGCTGGTGAACCATCACCACATTGCGCCCATCCTGAGCCACCCGGGCACGGGCGTTGTAGGGACCCTCGTAGGTAAGCCGCTCGGTTACACCACTTCCCAATGTGTAGCGATAGATCTGTGGGCGCCCCCCCCTGTCAGAAGTGAAAAGGAGAGATTTTCCATCGGGCATCCAGGTAGGCTCGGTATCAATCGCATAATGACGTGTAATCCGGGTTAGCTTCTTACTGACCATATTCATCAGATAAATATCCGGACTACCGTCCTTGGACAAGACCATTGCCATGGTCTGGCCATCCGGCGACCAAGCGGGCGAACTATTCAAGCCGCGAAAGTTGGTTAATTGCTCGCGGGCGCCGGTCTGAAGATTCTGCCTGAAAATAGCCGGTCGGTTCGTCTCAAAAGACACGTAGGCGACCTCCCTGCCATCGGGAGACCATGTGGGCGCCATGACCGGTTCACGCGATTCAAGCAATACAATGGGTCGGGCGCCATCTGAATCCGCCAGTGTCAGGCGGAAATAATCCTTGCCACCCTCCACGACTGTTACAGCCACATAGAGCAGTCGCGTGGCAAAGGCACCGCGAATTCCCGTGAGCTGTTGATATATTCTGTCGCTTATCCGGTGACCCAGCATTCGCGCCTCGTTAATCGGGCCCAGTTCAACCCCGGAGTACACCTTGGTCTGGCGCAAAACATCAAACAAATCGTATTCAATGCGCATTTGATCAGTAGCTGATACCCTGCCAATTAGCAGGTATTCGGTGTCAATGACTCGCCAGTCGCGAAAATACACCTCACTTGCCCGGCTAGGCCGGCCCAGCATATTGTTACGCTCTACAGGTGCAAACTGCCCAACTCGCATCAGGTCGCTGTCGATTACCGCAGCGATGTCCTCGGGTGCTGCGCCTTCGCCTTGCCAGGAAAACGGTACCACTGCTATGGCAGTGGGGTTATCCAAACCCTCTGTTATCTCGATAACCAATTGCGCCCTAGCAGCGCCTGCGCCGGCTATCAACACAATATTTAAAACAATCCAGCCAGGCCATTTCATCAGTAACGTAGATCCTCTGGTTTAAACAGGAGACGAAATCGCCTGAAGGTTTTTTCAAACTCCCGCGTGGGCAGGTTTTTGAGCTCGGGAAAGTGACCGGCCTTTTCCACCGCATTTATTGCCGAGCGATCAAATGCAGTGTTGCCGCTACTCTTTATTAGAATCACGTTAACGACTTCTCCCGTGGGAATCAATTGTATCGCCAACAGTGCCTCCATTCCATTTCGGGCGCTGGGAGGTCGACTCCAGTAATTTGTCACCGTCTGTTGAATCAAGGCTGCGTAGCTTGCCACCATCTGGTCAGCAGTCGCAGTTATTTGTTGCTGCTCGTCCTCTTCCATTGCCCGTGCCAGTTCGGATCTGGCCATCGCGGCCAACTCCGCAGCGGTTAAGCGAGGCTCTGTTTGAGGCTTGGGCTTGGGCCTGGCACTCTCCTTGGGTCTGGGTTGGGGCGTGGTCGAGGGTTTAGACTTCGATTGTTGCGCGGGTTTCTTCGCCACAGGCTTGGACTTTGGCTTAGGTTTGGGTCGAGATTTTGGCTTAGCCCTGGTTTTCACCTTCGTCTTGCTTGCCTTTTTCGGCGTCAGTTCACTCACATTCACCAACCGGGCGTGGATCACTTTGGATACAGATTTGGGTTGCACCTGTCGCGATTCCTGGCTCAACCAGTTTGTGGACATCAGATAAATCACCAGAGCATGCAGCATCAAAGTCGCCAGCACCGGCCGCCAAACAATTCTTGGTGCTACCGGTTGGGCATAGATGGAGGTACTCATCAGGGCGTCTCCGTCACCAGCCCCACGCTAGGGGCGCCCGCTTCCTGTAACGTCGTCATTAGTGTCACCACATCGCCGTAGGGAACCGCTCTATCTCCCCATACCATGACCGGCTTTGCCGGATTGCGCCGCATGATCACCGCAACCCGCTGTTTAATGGTGGCTAGGGACAGGCTCTGTTCCTGCCCGGAGCCGAGGTTCAGAAACAATTGGCCATTGCTTTTGATTGATACGATAACCGGTTCGCTGTCCTTATTTTCCACAGGATCTGCATCGGCCACGGGAAGGTCAACCTTCACTCCCTGCATTAGCATGGGTGCTGTCACCATAAAAATAATCAACAGTACCAGCATGACATCAATGTAGGGAACGACATTGATTTCAGCCATGGGCCGATGCTTCCTGCGAGCTCTGGGCACGGTTTTCCTATCTCCCGCTTCTGCTGCTGGCCTTCAGGGCATAGGCCTGACGGTGCAGGAGACTGGAAAACTCGTCGACAAACGTATCATAGCGGTTGGTGAACACGTCGACCCTGGAGGCAAATCGATTAAAAGCCATTACCGCCGGGATAGCGGCAAACAGGCCCATGGCCGTGGCTACCAGTGCCTCAGAAATGCCAGGCGCGACTGTAGCCAGAGTCGCCTGGGATGAATTGGCGAGACCTCGAAAAGAGTGCATGATACCCCACACTGTACCAAACAAGCCGATATAGGGGCTGGTGGAGCCCACCGAGGCCAGAAAAGATAGATGTCGCTCCAGCCGTTCTTCCTCGCGCATTGTAGCAACTCGCATGGCGCGCCGTGAGCCCTCCACCAGTGCCTCTGCATCCATTTCCGATTGCTTCGCCAGGCGAGAAAACTCTTTAAATCCCGCCCGAAAAATGCTTTCCATACCCAGGCTGGCACCTCCATCAGCGGCTCGCTCATTGCCGTCGCGATAAAGCTTGGACAGCTCCACACCTGACCAGAAGAGTTCCTCAAACTCATGCATCTCATTTTTTGCATGGCGAAAATAGATAAACCGCTGCACTATCATGTACCAGGACAGAATGGAGGCTAACAACAGTAAAGCCATCACCAGTTGCACCGTGATCGTGGCCTGCAGCACCAGTTCCATCAGGCTTAATTGTTGTTCCAAAGCATTTCCCCCGATTCCCAATGAGCCTCGCGCAGCTCCTGCGCCATTATTTTAGGTATCCGCCGCGGACGCAATCCGGCGCTGTCAACGCAGGCTATCTTCAGCTCGCCCTGGGCCATTACTTCATCAGCACGCACCACGCTCTGCCTCAGAGACATCGCCGCACCGCGCACCGACAAGACTGATGCGCTTACCATCAATTCATCATCCAATCGGGCGGGTTTAAGGTACTGTATTGCCACATCTCGTACCACAAACATCAGATCCCGATTAAAAATGGAGCCCTTGTCATAGCCCAGGGAGCGCATCATTTCAGTTCGGCAACGCTCCATATACTTCAGATAGTTGACGTAGTAGACAATACCTCCCGCGTCGGTATCTTCGATGTAGACCCGCAGCTTAAAGAAAAATTCCGCATTGCCCACCATTATCTCTCGCCACCCGGTGGTCCAAGTGGTAAGGCATCTACCTGCTCTACAACGGGCTGGGGCAATCCAAAATGCTGGTAGGCACTGCGGGTTACCATGCGGCCGCGTGGTGTTCTAACCATGAAACCCTGCTGAATAAGATAGGGCTCAAGAACATCTTCTATCGTACCTCGCTCCTCGGAAATCGATGCTGCCAGACTGTCGACACCCACGGGCCCACCGTCAAACTTTTCTATCATGGCCAGTAGCAGCCGTCGGTCAAGGTGATCAAACCCGAGTTGGTCGACACTCAACATGTCCAGACCCTGATCTGCGATTTCCCGTGAAATGTAGCCGTCTGCCTTCACCTGTGCATAGTCGCGCACCCTACGCAACAGGCGGTTGGCAATGCGAGGTGTTCCACGAGCACGTCGGGCAATTTCCACCGCCCCCGGTTCATCGATTCCCATTTCCATTATACGCGCTGAGCGCTCCACAATATGAGCCAGGTCAGGCACTTGATAAAACTCGAGACGCTGTACAATACCAAACCGATCTCGCAGAGGCGAAGTCAGCAAACCGGCTCTGGTTGTAGCTCCAACGAGGGTAAAAGGCGGCAACTCGAGCTTGATTGAACGCGCCGCAGGACCGTCGCCAATCATGATGTCCAGTTGATAATCTTCCATCGCCGGGTACAGTATTTCTTCCACCACCGGACTCAGACGGTGAATTTCATCAATGAACAGCACGTCTCCCGGTTCCAGGTTGGTCATCAGCGCGGCGATATCACCGGCTTTCTCCAACACTGGCCCCGATGTGGTTTTTAAGGAAACACTCATCTCGTTTGCAATAATACTTGCCAGGGTAGTTTTCCCCAGTCCCGGCGGGCCAAAGATCAGTGTGTGATCCAGGGGCTCTCCTCTTCCCTGCGCGGCCTGCAGAAAGATTGACATCTGCTCACACACCGCTTGCTGCCCCACGTATTCATCCAGGCTTCGGGGCCGAATAGCGCGATCCATTACTTCCTCGGGACGACCCTCGACCTGTGGTGTCACCAGGCGATCAGTTTCTATCATGTCATTACCCACCTGCCATGGCTTTGAGCGCTCGTCGGATCAGTTCCTCGCTGCTCTTAATTGCGTCATCGTTGACCGCCGCCACCACCCGACTGGCCTCCTGGGACTTATACCCAAGTGCCATCAGTGCACCTTCGGCATCAGCCACAATATCGACAACAGAATCAACCGCTGTTTGACCGGGTGCCAATCCATCTGTGCTATCTCCTTCGGTCAGTATAGCCTTGAGCTTATCGCGCATCTCTACCAGCAGACGCTCCGCTGTTTTTTTGCCGACCCCCGGCAGAGCAACCAACGTGGCTATATCTTCGCACTGCACGCAGCGTGCAAAGCTGGCTGAATCCATACCCGACAGAATGGTAAGCGCCAATTTTGGACCCACTCCATTAACCCTGATTAATTGCCTGAACAGGCTGCGATCGCGCTCATCGAAGAAACCATAGAGCAATTGGGCATCCTCTCGCACCACCATATGCGTCATCAGGGTTACTTCCATACCGAGATCGGGCAGCTGAAACAGAGTAGTCATTGGCACCTGCACTTCATAGCCAACACCGCCAACCTCTACCAGCAGGTTCGGAGGTTTTTTAGCGACCAGAATGCCGCGAACTCTACCAATCATCTGGACTGGCCCCTGTTAGCGTTGTCGACGGCGACGAACGGACTTCGCGCCTGCCAGGTTAATCATACTTTGTTGTGTGTGCGCATGACACAGCGCCGCCGCCAACGCGTCGGCTGCATCTTCCTGTGGCGTACCCGGCAACTTCAGCAGCATCTTTACCATATGCTGAACCTGAGTTTTATCTGCAGCGCCTGTACCCACTACCGACTTTTTTATCTGACGGGCTGAGTACTCCGCTACACTGAGACCTTTGGCAACACAGGCAGCAATAGCGGCTCCCCTGGCCTGCCCCAGCTTGAGGGCCGAACTGGCATTGCTTGCCATAAAAACCTGCTCGATGGCCAACTCCTGGGGACAATGTAGCTCTAACAGTTCCGACAAACTATCGAATAAGACGCCCAACCGTTGCGGGAGCTCGGTCGCCTCCAGACGAATAACCCCGCTGGTAATGTACTCGCTGCGACCCTGAACATAACTAATGATGCCAAAGCCGGTCTTGCGTGAACCCGGATCTATCCCCAGAATCAGTGACATAGAACTATCTGCTACCTGCGCCGAGACTCTTCATGTACAAATATACAGCATTGTGGGCAAACAGTACCCCGAAAAACAAAATTGTCTGCAGAAATATGGTGGGCGTAGCGAGTCAGAGAGCGGCTAATACATCCTCGGGAATATCAACATTAGTGTAAACATTCTGCACATCGTCTAAATCTTCCAGTGCATCGATCATAGCCAGAATCTTTTCGGCACCAGCCAGGTCCACCGGCACCGTCGTGGCAGCAATCATGGTCACTTCGCCGTCCTCGGGAACCAGGTTACTCTGCTCCAGCGCAGACTTTATCGCCGCAAAATCCTCCCAGGGGGTCAAAACATCCACAGAGCTGTCATCGTGAGCAATGACATCTTCCGCACCAGCCTCCAATGCCGCATCGAGCAATTGGTCTTCATCCACACCCGGAGCAAATGTCATCTGCCCCTTACGGCTAAACAGGTACGCAACAGAACCATCAGTTCCGAGGTTTCCACCGCGCTTTGAGAACGCGTGGCGGATCTCTGCCACGGTACGGTTACGATTGTCGGTCATCACCTCCACCAGCACAGCAACACCACCCGGAGCATAACCCTCGTAGGTTAATTCCTCCATGTTGTCTGCTTCATTAGTCCCGGCGCCACGGGCAATCGCTCTATCTACGGTATCCCGAGTCATATTCGATCCCAGGGCTTTATCCACGGCGGCGCGCAAACGCGGATTGTCTGCAGGTTCGGGGCCTCCCTGCTTGGCCGCCACAACCAGTTCGCGAATCAGTTTGGTAAACATCTTGCCGCGCTTTGCGTCTTGTGCGGCCTTGCGATGCTTGATATTCGCCCACTTACTGTGACCTGCCATTGCTATTCCCCCTTTACTTACTCGCCGTCGTCCGCTCTGCTACCGCCCTGTGGTTTATCCTGAACCTGACGTACTCGGATATTCAACTCTCGAAGCTGCTCACTATCCACCAGCCCCGGTGCATCGGTCATCACACAGGCCGCACTCTGGGTTTTCGGAAAGGCAATAACGTCGCGAATAGACTGCGCACCCGTCATAAGCATCACCAGGCGATCCAGCCCAAAGGCAAGGCCACCATGAGGCGGCGCACCGTACTGCAAGGCCTGTAGCAGGAAGCCAAACTTCTCCTGTGCTTCCTGGTCGTCGATTCCCAAAATCCTGAATACTGTTTCCTGCACATCACGCTCGTGAATACGCACACTGCCGCCTCCAAGCTCGGTTCCATTCAATACCATGTCATAGGCCCGCGACAAAGCGGCAGCGGGATTCTCCCGCAGTGCCTCCACATCACATGAAGGTGCTGTAAACGGGTGATGCAAGGCCGTCAGTTCACCGTTGCCAGTTTCCTCGAACATGGGAAAATCTACTATCCACAGTGGCGCCCAACCCTCTGTAATCAGTCCCTGTACCTCACCGACTTTACAGCGTAATGCGCCCAGGGACTCGTTCACGACACGGGCAGTATCGGCACCAAAGAAGATAATGTCGCCATTGGCTGCCTTCAAACGCGACATCAGTTGATCCACGATCTCATCCGGCATGAACTTCAATATGGGTGACTGCAGGCCAGCCACACCTGCGTCGAGGTCATTAACCTTAATCCACGCTAGGCCGCGTGCACCGTATACGGATATATACTTGGTATAATCATCAATTTCCTTGCGGCTGATTGTTGCACCTCCCGGTACTTTGAGCGCCGCCACTCGCCCCGCCGGGTCATCCGCTGGACCGCGGAACACCTTGAATTCGACCTGTTGCATAAGGTCGTCCACGCTAATTAACTCCAGGGGATTGCGCAGATCCGGCTTGTCCGATCCGTAGCGCTCCATGGCCTGGGCATAGGTCATATGGGGAAACTCTGGTAGATCTACCCCCAGCACAGACTGGAATAGCTCCCGAATCATGCGCTCGGTGATATCCATTATCTCCTGCTCATTCATAAAACAGGTTTCGATATCGATTTGAGTGAATTCCGGTTGCCGGTCGGCACGCAGATCTTCGTCTCGAAAACACCGCGCTATCTGATAATACCTGTCGAACCCGGACACCATCAGTAATTGCTTGAACAGTTGCGGAGACTGCGGCAGTGCAAAAAACTGTCCGGGATGAGTGCGACTGGGTACCAGGTAGTCGCGAGCGCCCTCCGGAGTCGCCCGGGTGAGTATCGGCGTTTCTATATCCAGAAAACCCTCGCTATCCAAAAAGCTGCGCACCACCGAGCTGATCCGGGAGCGCATAATTAACCGATTTTGCATCTCCGGGCGACGCAGATCCATGTACCGAAAGTGGAGGCGCACATCCTCTCCCACTGCGGTATGCTCATCCAGTTGGAAAGGTGGAGTCTTGGCCTTATTCAGTATTTCCAGCGCTTTGCCCAGTACTTCGATCTCTCCTGTGCGCATGGACGGATTTACATTGTCCCCGGTCCGCGCGCGCACCCGGCCGGTGACCATCAGAACATACTCGCTGCGCACCCGATCAGCTCGCTCAAAGTGCTCGTCGGTATCCGGGTCAAAAACGACCTGAACAACACCCTCCCGGTCTCGCAGATCCAGAAATATAACGCCCCCATGATCTCGGCGACGGTCTACCCACCCGCAAAGTGTGACAGTCTCATCAATGTTAGCTGTTCCCAGCGCGCCACAATAATCACTGCGCATAATTTGGTTTCCGTATTAATTTAGCTGGCCGAGCCACCCGAGCTCGGAGATTTGGCCGTACTCTTACTTTCGCCACTACTTTTGGCAATATTGCTGTCACTCTTGGTGCTCTCGCCACTGCTGCTCTTAGTAGTGCTGCCATCGCTACCCGAAGAGGTAGAGGCTTTGCTGTCGGGTTTTGAATCTCCCGCTAGATTCTTCTTATCCCCCGTCTTGAAATCCGTCTCGTACCAACCGCTTCCCTTGAGCCTGAAAGCCACAGCAGAGATTTTCTTTTTCAGCGTGGCCTTACTACAAGCAGGGCAATCCTCCAAAGGAGCATCGCTCATTTTCTGCAGAGCCTCCAGAGAGTGACCACATTCATTACATTGGTATTCGTATATGGGCATATTTCAATTCACCAGCGACAAAATTGTACGACGAGACAAAAAGGAGGCGCGAATTTTACCCTATGCTGGCAATGGGGCCAAGCTCGGAAACGGGCTAAAATTGGAGGCGACAGTACCTTGCACCTTGCGGTGCCGGGGATGGAAAGGGGCCCCTCGCGTGAAATAACTCACTGCGAAGGGCTGTTACCAGCGCTTTAGGAAGCGGCGAATTCCTTCAGCTTCTTCAAAGGACGCACCTTGACCGCAATGCTGGCTGGCTTGGCTTTGAAAACTGTCGCTTCACCGGTGAAGGGATTAACACCCTTGCGCGCCTTACGCGCGGGTTTCTTCACAGTAGTGACTTTCATCAGTCCTGGTAGAATAAATTCTCCGACTGAGCGCTTCTTGATGCTTCGCTCCACCAGAGTCTCCAGCTCGCCCATAACAGCGCCAACCTGCTTCTTGGTCAGACCCGTGCTATCGGCAATACTCGCCATGATCTGACTCTTTGTCAGTTTAGCCTTGAGTGCAGTAGCTTTTTTAGCTGGAGCGGCGGCGGCTGCCTTCTTAGCCGGTGCCTTCTTCGCAGGTGCCTTCTTAGCCGGTGCCTTCTTAGCAGGAGCCTTCTTAGCAGCTGCCTTCTTAGCAGGTGCCTTCTTGGCCGCCTTTTTTGCGGGCGCCTTTTTAGCCGGTGCTTTTTTCTTCGCTGGTTTCTTGGTTGCCATGTTATATATAACCTTTGTTCGCAATGATTGGAGACACAGATTCAACCCGGACTGCATACGCTCCCCAACTGCGGAGGCAGAACTGTCATGGGCATCGGACAGATATATAAAACATGAAACGCTGTAATACAAGCTTTATTGGGCCAATACGCTCAAATAACTGCTTTTTTCTATCCCATATCACTTTATCCATCAATCGGGCGGCCCCCCCCCCTGCATATGACCTCGCAATCCCTATGGGGCAATTACTCCCTTTTCCTGGACCAATCGCTGTACCGAACATGCGTTCACACGTAAACTAGGAGGGTTACACCGGCCGCAATTTTACACATCCTTGGACACATTTATGCGAACCAGCAAGTTCCTTATCACCACTCAAAAAGAGACGCCCGCTGATGCCGAGGTTATCAGTCACCAGCTCATGCTGCGCGCGGGGCTTATCCGAAAACTTGCCGCCGGGCTCTATACATGGCTACCGCTTGGGCTCAGGGTGTTGCGCAAAATCGAAGCCATTGTACGAGAGGAAATGGACAATTCGGGAGCACAGGAACTGAGCATGCCCGTAGTACAACCGGCAGAGCTATGGCGGGAATCCGGCCGCTGGGATCAATACGGGCCCGAATTGCTACGTATTCAAGACCGTCACGGACGTGATTTTTGCCTGGGGCCGACCCACGAGGAAGTTATCACCGAAATGGTTCGCAATGAAGTCAAGAGCTATAAGGCACTGCCGCTCAATTTTTATCAGATTCAAACCAAAGTTAGGGACGAAATTAGGCCCCGTTTTGGTGTCATGCGTTCTCGCGAATTTATAATGAAAGACGCCTACTCTTTCCACGCCACTCACGATTCTCTGGTAGAGACCTATGGGCTCATGCACCAGGCCTACACCAATATTTTCACCCGTCTGGGCCTGGCGTTTCGTTCAGTGATGGCCGACTCCGGCAGCATAGGTGGTAATGCCTCTCAGGAATTCCATGTTCTTGCCAACTCCGGGGAGGATGACATTGCATTTAGTGACAGTAGCGATTATGCCGCTAATGTGGAGATGGCCGAGGCGCTCCCTCCCCCCGACCGGCGGCTCGCGCCAGGTGAAAAAATGCAGGAGGTAAAAACACCCGGGATAAAAACTATTGACCAATTGGCTCAGCTTTTGGGGGTAGCACCACAGCGGACCGTGAAGACCCTGTTGGTGGAAGGTGATATGGAGGGGCACCTGGTGGCTTTGGTACTGCGGGGCGATCATCAACTAAATGAGACCAAAGCCGAGAAGCTTGCTGGGGTCGCTTCGCCGCTTAAGTTCGCTGACGAAGAAATAGCCCGCGATGTATGCGGTGCTGACTTTGGCTCGCTAGGTCCCGTCGGACTCGACGTTCCAGTCATCGTCGACCGCAGTGCAGCCCAGCTTGCCGATTTCATCTGTGGTGCGAATCGCGATGGCATGCACCTTCAGGGCGTAAACTGGGAGCGCGACTGCGCCTTGGGCGAAGTAGCGGACCTGCGCAAGGTAGTGCCGGGCGACCCCAGCCCGGACGGCCGGGGCAAGCTCGAGATCAAGCGCGGTATCGAAGTAGGTCACATATTCCAACTGGGCACCAAATACAGCGAGGCCATGCAGGCTAAAGTACTGGATGAAAATGGTAAAAATGTCACCATGACCATGGGTTGTTATGGCATAGGCATTACTCGACTTGTCGCTGCCGCCATCGAGCAAAACCACGATGATAAGGGAATTATCTGGCCACATAGCATGGCACCCTTTGATATTGTGATCATAGCGTTGAATATACATAAATCCGAGCAGGTCGCCAGTGTTGCCGAGGATATCTACGCCACACTGTGTGCACAGGGTGTGAGCGTCCTACTGGACGACCGCAAAGAGCGCCCCGGCGTAAAGTTTGCCGACATGGAGCTCATCGGCATTCCGCGGCGGGTGGTCGTTGCCGATAGGGCCCTGGCCGAGGGAAATGTCGAGTACAAGGAACGTCGGGACAGCGAAACACAGCTTGTGCCACAGTCCGACATTATCAGCTTTGTCCAGGATCAACTCGCAAGGTAGACCACTGTGAGCCTGCTCATGCGCACGCCGCCGCAAGATGGGGATCACAAATTGGCACACTATTGCCAGACGCTGCTGCTTGCTATCGGGCTAACGATTGCAGCCCCGACACATACCCAGGACAGCAATGAACGCACCGCATTACGCAGCTTTCTAGTACAAACAATCAACGACACGGACAGTTTTCAGGATCGCTATGATGCCGAGGTGTGGCTTCTGGACATGTCAACTCGCCTCAGCCATGTAATTCAGGATCCGGAGCTACGTCTGCGCCTGTTACGGGAACTTCACTGGGCCTCTGTCAGAGCAAATTTATCGCCCGAGCTGGTTCTTGCGATCGTAGAGGTTGAAAGCGATTTCAATCGATTTGCAGTTTCACCGGCGGGAGCTCAGGGCCTGATGCAGGTCATGCCTTTTTGGAAAAATGAGATAGGTCGGCCCGATGATAATCTCACTCTGATTAAAACCAACCTCGAATATGGTTGCCGGATATTGCAGTTCTATCTCGAGCGTAAGCAGGGTCGCTTACACGAGGCGCTGGCAGCCTACAATGGCAGTGGCGGCAGCCGTCGCTACAGCAACAAGGTTTACAGGGCCTGGGACGAGCACTGGCGAACTACACCAATGGACTGGACGAATTAGTGCCCCATTGTTTAACGGTAAGATCCTGGTGACTGGCCGGTCCACTTTTTGAAGGATCGATGAAACGCACTGGAGTCGCTGAACCCCACCTGTTCCGCTGCCTCGCTAACCGTCAAACCATCCAGGCTCAAACAGCTGATGGCGACATCACGGCGTGCATTATCCTTGATTCGCTGGTAGGAGGTTCCCTCCTTTTCCAGACGGCGACGGAGGGTTCGCGCGGACATATTGAGCAGGCTGGTCAATTCATCAAAGCTTGGCATTTCATCTCGAAAGTCATCTCCGAGTATTTCCCTGATTCGATGGCTAATACTTCGCGTACTGGCCATGGGCTCTATCACAATATGGTAGGGCGCTATTTTCAGGAACTCGGACAGGTGCCCCTCGTCACGAATTATAGCTGCATCCAGGTGACGCGCACTGAATGTGACAGCGTTTACCGCCTGATCATAGTGAATCGGTCCCGGGAAGAAATGCCGAATGCCGGCCATAAAATGTGGCTTGGGGCCTGCACAGTCGGCTCCCGTAATGTCGATGTGCTGACCGATAAGCCAGCCACAAAATCGCATCCACATTGCCAGACTACATAAGACACTGTGCTGCACTTCGCTGGCATCGTCTCCACACAAGTAGGTCAGGGTCGCCTCCTTGCCCTGCTTGCCAATTATGATCTCATTGACAATATCGGCCCCATGCCGAATCCGACAATATGCATTGAATTCAATTGCGCGACGCAGCGCTGTGGACAGACAAGCGCTATTAAGCATGCTCAAGGCAATAAGCCGGGTCGTTCCAACGGGCGTCTGGGCATCAGGCATTACGCCACCAGACTCATCACCCAGTGCTCGAAACAGCTCTATACACAGTCGACAGTACTGCTCCCGCGATACAAACACGGTCTGCACATCCTGGCATAATGGGTTAAATGGGAATCTCGCCGCTCGCAGGATGGCATCAACATCTTTGTCATAGGCCCTGGCCTGTGCCAACAGCGCCCGCGTGAAGCCGATGGGAACGGCGTCGTTGTAGTGCTCTGCTATTGTGGCCGGCTTGGGCAAAACTCTACTCTTGCATGGACTTGGCAGCCATTATAACGCGACTTCCCATTAAAGCGGAACGACGTACTGCGCTCACCGGGTTAGCGCGCTTTCCACGCCCATTTGAACTACCCACTATCATGCAGATTAAAGGATTGTATCGGCGACGTTTTTTTTCACACAGCGTTTGACTTCTGCTTTCGGTCTGCTCAACATTGTGCTCTGGGAAATTGTACAGGCGACTGCCGAAACAAACTTCTAATGACCGATAAAGACCAACTGAGCAGGTGGAATCGCGACATTTCCAGGGCAATTGCCACATTGGGAACTGATCAGTTCTTCCCCAGCTTGATAGAGGCGATAAATGCTCAGGTCGCCATCGATTACCCCCAAGTGTGGCTCTACCACAAAGACTTACCTCCCCAGGTCCTGTATCACCAGATTCCCGATCATGCCATCGTCGACCAAATCGATAATTATCTGGAGGGACCCTACAGAGAAGACCCGTTTTATCAGACTTCCATGAATCAGCCGCGCTCGAAGCTGTATAGTATGTCTCGCGTAAGCCCGGGTAAACTGCAGCAATCCCAGTACTATAGCGAATACTATTCCTACACCGGTACGGTGGACGAGGCGATTTACCTCGCTTCACTGCAAGCAGGCAACGTAATAAACATCAGCATGATGCGGCTACCCAATCACGGCGCGTTCACCGACCAGGAGTATGATCACCTGTACCTTCTGGCGGAGCCGGTATCGCAATTACTCATGACCCATAGCGAACACAACGATTTCGCGTCTAACTACCTGATTCAGCCGGGAATAGACCACCAGATTGATGTTGCATTCAGTACCTTTGGCACATCGCTTTTATCACCCCGGGAAAAAGATGTACTGGGGCTTATGTTGAGAGGCTACAGTACCGAAATATCGGCCGAGCGTCTGAGTATTGCACTGGAAACAGTCCGTCGTCATCGCAAAAGTATCTATCGCAAACTGGATGTTAATTCGCAGGCCGATTTATTCTGCCTGTTCATCAATTCAATGTCCTGTGTAAGCGAAGCTGCCGGGGCCGACCCGCTCAGCATTTACATGGGACCGAGCACTTAATGCCCCAACCAGGGCATTGATCCGGAATAGAATAATCCCCATAGTAGGCCGCTACAGAGTAAATAAGCGGTGAAATCATGTCAGTAGAAGCCAGCTGGTTCCTACGGGCTCATCCTGACATTGCAACTGTCGAGGCCCTGCTGCCCGATTGTAATGGCGTGATGCGCGGCAAGTGGCTGCCTCGCCACAAGCTGGAGAAAATATTCGAGGGTGACCTCAAGCTACCTAAAACGGCACTTAGCTTGGACATATGGGGGCGCGATGTCGAGGAGTTGGTGTTTGCATCAGGCGATGCAGACGGAATCTGCAGACCCGTAGAGGGCTCGCTGTTACCAACCCCCTGGATTCCCAATAATCGCCACGGACAAATCATGCTGTCGATGTTTAGCGCCGATGGTAGCCCTTATCTCGGCGATCCACGCCATGTTCTCAAACAGGTACTAACCCGATTCCACGATGCTGGATGGAAGCCGGTAGTAGCAGCCGAGCTTGAATTTAGCCTGGTCACCTGGGATTCCAGCCTGCCTGGACACACCTGCCCGGCACCCGCGGGCAGTTCGCCAGTGGGTGGCAATACCTATGGCATTGACGTTCTCCATCACAATGCGGAGATGATCGAGGATCTGCACCGGGCCTGTGAATTACAGGACCTGCCCTTTGATGGTGTGGTGAAAGAGTCCGCTCCCTCGCAGTATGAGGTCAATATGCAGCACGTGGACAATCCGGTGCTGGCCGCCAAACAAATCCTCCAGATGAAGCGTCTGATAAAGGGCGTTGCGTCCAAACACGGCTTAGTGGCCAGCTTTATGCCAAAGCCATTCGAGGGAGAGGCCGGGAACGGAATGCACATCCACTGCAGCGTTCTTAACGAGCAGGGCATCAATATCTTTGACGATGGTGGCGATCTGGGCCCTGATCTGCTGCGCAACGCTATTGCCGGCTGCCTCCGCTATATGGCCGATTCGATGATCATCTTTGCACCTTCCTTCAATGCCTATCGACGATTTCAGCCCGGTTGCCATGCCCCTACATTCCCCAGTTGGGGCTACGAGAACCGAACCGTCGCTTTACGCGTGCCAGCGGGCAGCAACTCAGCACGACGCATTGAACACCGGGTAGCCGGAGCCGACGCA
>JABHWT010000029.1 GCA_018657645.1 Halieaceae bacterium
CCTCCAGGACACGCAGCAAGTACATCCATGTATGCTCGGCTGCTGCGTCCTGCAGCAGACGGTCCTGGATGCAAACACGACACCAGAGCTTAACCCCATAATTATCGTTTCCTATAAAAACACCTATTTATGGATAGGAACTAGTTAGATGGGCCTTGGGATAAACAACGTCCAATAACAGCGGCTGGGCTGCCAGTCGCGCCTGCAGTCAACTATTGGTGCAGTGACAGGCAAGACAGCCTCGTCTCCCCCATCTACTATCGTGCTGCTAAACTGTCTGTCGAACAACAGTGAATTATTTCATCTCGAACTGGAGGCTTCTCAATAAATGAGTAGCATAGAAAGGGTCTGCATCGTCGGTGCCGGCGCCATTGGTAGTCTGTTTATTGGCCACCTGGGAACGCTGGTCGAGACCACGGTGTTGACCCGACGCGAAAGTCACGCAAACGACCTCAACGAACACGGGCTGCGGGTGAGTGGTAAGTCCACCCTGCACGCCAGGGTGACTGCATCGACCTCACCGGGCGATCTGGGCGAGGTCGATCTTATTATTCTGGCGACCAAGGCAACGGCGGTGGAGGCCAGTATTTCCGCGCTGGAGGGACATTTCCCCGGCGCAGCTATTTTGTTGGTTCAAAATGGCCTGGGCTGTGAAGAGGTCGTACACCGCTATGGCAACTGGCCCATTATTTCCGGTGTGACATTTATGAGTGGTGTTCGCCACTCGGATATCCATGTTGAATACGAGCTGGATACTTCGACCTGGATGGGGCCGTGGGCGGAGCACGGGGCGGATTACGACTTTGTGGAGCAGGTCGAGGCGCTAATTAATCGCTCTGGTCTGAAGGCCGAGGCCTACCGCGACCTGCTGCCGCATCAGTGGTCCAAGTTGATCTTCAATTCCGCGGTTAACACTATTTCAGCCATTACCGACCTGCCGCATATCAAGTCGTTTGCCAGACAGGATGAACTGTCTGATCTGGGGCACCTGGTATTTGACATGATGGCAGAGGGCAAAGCGATTGCCGAGGCCAGAGGTGTCACCCTGGCGGACAACCCCTGGGAGATGAATGTCAAAGCGGTCAGCCACGGGTCGACCGGTGACGATGAATACGGGCACATAACCTCGATGCTGGACGATGTGCGCAATAAACGGCTCACCGAGGTAGATTGGATTACCGGGTCGATTGTCCGCGAGGCCCAGAGGGCGGGCATTCCAGCGCCCTATCATGAAACCATGTACCGACTGATCAAAGCGCATGAAACCAGTTGGGATCGTAAACACTGAACGGAGAGTTTCCCATGAAAGTATGTATTATTGGCTGCGGTGCCATTGGCAGCTTGTTTGGTGCTCATCTTGGCAAGCTCAATGATGTCGAGGTGTGGGCCTACGACCCCTACCAGGCCCATGTCGACGCCATTAACGAGCAGGGTCTGCGCCTCACCGGTGAGAGCGATTTTGTAGCAAAAATCAATGCCCGCAGTGACGCTGGCGATATACCGCCTTGTGAACTGGGCATTATTGCCTCCAAGACGCTGCACACGCGAGCGGCGATGGAAGCCGTTGCGCCTATTTTTGTCGATGGTGCCGTTTGCTCGGTGCAAAATGGGGTGGGAAGCGAGGAAATTATTGCCGACTATGTGCCTCGGGTGATCATGGGTACTACGTTTCCTGCAGGTCATATCAGCGGTCCCGGGGTCTGTAATCACGATACCAAGGGGCTTACTACAATCGGACCCTTCGACGGCAAACCCGCAACCCAGGCCGAGTGTGAGCGCCTCGCCGAGGCCTTGACTCGAGGCGGGATGGAAACCAATGCGGTGGCCGACCCACGTGGACCGATGTGGACCAAGGTGATCTTCAACTGTGCCTCTAATGGTGTGGCAGCGCTGACTCGCCTGCCCCATGGCATTGCCTGCGAACAGGTGCGCGACTTGATGAGCGCCGTTGCCCAGGAGGGTGTTGCGGTGGCCCGGGCGCTGGGGGTGCAACTGGAGAAAGACCCGGAAGAGATGATTGACTATGGGAAAAAAGTGGCCTACCTGCACAAGCCCAGTATGTTGCAGGATGTGGAAGCAGGTCGCATTACCGAAATTGATGCCATCAATGGTGGCGTTGCCGCTATAGGCGAGAAAGTGGGGGTTCCCTGCCCACTCAATAGAGCCATTGCCGATATGGTCAAGGGTTTGGAATTCAGCTGGACATTGGAGGCATAAGCCGTGAGCACTACACAAAACAGTGAAACCGTCGACTACGTGAACAAATTTAGGCCCAGTAGCGCCGAAATAGACCGCCGCTATGCCAACGTGCGGGCCGCTATGGAGGAGCATGGACTGGATGCGCTAATTGTGAGTGGAAGCGAATACAGTGGTTTTGAAGGTGCGATTCGCTATATGGCCGGCTTTCATATCCTGCATCGTTATGCCTATGTGGTCATACCCGCGGATGGCGACCCGGTAGTGGTCTTTCCTAAAGAGGCAACCTGGGTGGGGGATCACAGCGCCACTTTTATCGACAACCGCGAGTTACCGCTGCATTGCGGAGAGTGGATGGCGGGTTTCCTGAAGGACAAGGGCGCTAAGAAGGTCGGCGTGTACGGCCTGGAGTACATTATCAATGTGCGGGACTACAGTGCTTTGGCGGCCACCGATTTGGAGATTGTAGATTTTGATATTCCCTTTGACTATTCCCGGGCCCAGAAGTCCGAGGAAGAAATAGCCTCCGTTCGCCACTCCATGGAGATCAACAAACAGGGCGTTCTCGATGTTATTAAGGCCTACGCGCCCGGCAGGACCGAGGCGGAGCTGATGGGGGTTGCGGAAAACACCTTCTCCCGCATGGGCTGTGCACGAAACACAATGGACATGGTGCAAATGGGCCCCAATGGTTCCCTTCGGCCGCAAATGGTGTTTCCGACCAATCGGCCATTACAGGATTCAGACGGCATGATGTACGGTTTGGAAATTTCCGGCGAGGGTGGCCACTGGGTGGAGTACTCTCGCCCTCTAATGCCCAATGGTATGGATGATATTACCCGGGATATGATGGATGCCCACCAGGAGTTCCATGTTCTGGTACAGGAGCACATGAAGGCCGGCCGCACTGCACAGGAGGTGCACAAAGTTTGCATGCAACCTTTTGTGGATCGTGGATACCGCTCAGGCCACGTCTGTGGCCACTCCATTGGCATGACCATGATTGAAATGCCGCGGATAGGCGAGGGTTTTGATTTCGTCCTGCCGGAGAACATGGTGTGTTCCATGCACCCCCATGTCATGAACGAGGCGCGCAGTCACTCCCTGTATTTCCAGGAAACCTACCGGGTGACCGCCGAGGGCGGTGAAGCCCTTTCGGACACTGCCATCTCGGCTTACGATGGGAGCGAGACCGAGCTTGTGCCGCTGAGTTAGCCCTGGAAATTAGCTGTTCTGTGCAAGGGGGCAGATTCGAATGGTACTTACTTAAGCTCAGTTATCACTAAACAAGTATACATGGGAGCGTTGAACACGCTGTCCACCGAGCACGACCCACTAGTGTACTTCAACACTCATAGAGCACCTTCTCAAACAGTCATCTTGCAATTCTGTACCATTTGGTACAGAATTATCATCTTCATGACTATGAGACCCGCAATGGCCAGACCGGCAGCATTTGATCGCACCAAAGCACTTGAAGCAGCGATGAATCTGTTTTGGGCACGCGGATATAGTGCAACATCCTTACCCGACTTGCTCGATGCAATGGCTATCGCTCGCTCTAGTTTTTACGCCAGCTTTGGTACTAAGCGCAAACTGTTTATCGAGTGCCTGGAGTTATTTGGTGATCGTACCTTGGCAATGGTGGTGACTGACGCAGACAATTTGCCCGCCAGCGCCCTGCCGCGCGCCTTTTTTGAGTCTACATTGCTAAACGTATCCCAACGCAAAGTAAAGAACGGTTGCATGATGGTTAACACTGTACTGGAGCTGGCCGGGGTTGATCCTGAGCTTAATCTGTTTGCCACACAAAAACTCAATGCCATTGAAGGCGCGTTTGCCCGCGCATTTGAGCAGGCGCAGGCTAACGGTGAACTCAATGCTACGCGCTCTGCCACAGAGCTAGCCAAAATGGTAATGACCATTAATCTGGGGTTGCGCGTGCAAAGCCGCAAAGTCCAGTCTAAAGCAGATCTGAAATCACTTATCGAAAACAGCCTGTCCATGTTAGGGCTGGCAGCCTGATCGTTCATACCTGTAGGTACAATTATGTTATCTGAAACTATGCTATATCAAAAGAAACGCACTGCAGTACACGGTAAGCAAATAGCCTATATTGAAGAAGGCAGTGGCGATCCAATCGTATTGCTACACGGCAACCCGACTTCGTCATTTTTATGGCGCAATGTAGTGCCAGAACTGGTGGATTCAGGCCGGGTGATTGTGCCCGACCTGATCGGCCAGGGTGACTCAGAAAAGCTGCCGGCTAGTGACGGCCCAGAGCGTTATACTCTGGAGGTTGCGTATAACTATGTAGATGGTTTACTTCAAGCAATAGGTGCCAATAGCAACGTGACGCTGGTGATCCACGACTGGGGCAGTGCCTTGGGTTTTATGTGGGCCATGCGCAATGCTTCCAACGTTAAAGGCGTCGCCTACATGGAAGCGATTGTGCAACCCGTTAGCTGGTCCGAGTGGCCCGACAGCGCGGTTAATATCTTTAAAGGGTTTCGCTCGGATAAAGGCGAGGACCTAATACTAGACCGCAATCTGTTTATCGAAGGTGTGCTACCGTCATCGATTATTCGCAAACTTACCGACAAAGAGATGAATGCATATCGCGCACCACACCTAAAGCCTGAAGATCGCCAACCTCTACTAAACTGGCCACGTCAAATACCCATCGAAGGCGAGCCCGAACACATTGTCGATCTGGTTAATGACTATGGCAATTTCATGTCGAGCAGCGACATTCCAAAGCTGTTTGTAAATGCCGAACCCGGTTCAATTCTGGTCGGCGCACAACGCGAGTACTGCCGTGGCTGGCCCAACCAGCAAGAGGTCACGGTAAAAGGCAGTCATTTTGTTCAAGAAGATTCGCCCGTAGAAATAGGCCAGGCGGTAGCCAACTGGCTTAAAACAATTTAACCAGCCGAATTAACTCATCCATAGCGAGATACGAACAATGTCAGATACCCCCGTATACATGATCGCGAACTTAGTGACTCATGTCAGCAGGGCACAGAGAAACAAGCGGCGTCCACCTCAGCGCTCATTTACCGGCTTTTCGCCGATACCACCTGTTCGCGGTTGGGCTGTGACATGACTGTCATCAGGGTAGATGGTGCATTGTGCGATTCAGTAACAATCACACCTTCACCATGCAAGGCATCCTGCACGGCGGCCGAAACCGTGTGCAGCGGTGCACCACCGCCTTCACCACAGCCCTTGGCACCGTTGAAGCTGAAGGGCGAGGGTGTTTCCGTCGACGTACATTTCAACGCCGGCATATTGAGGGCAGTCATAGGAGCGTAGTCGGTAAAGGTCGCGGTGATCAGGTTGCCTTCATCGTCAAATTGGAATGCCTCCTGCATCGCCGCGCCAATGCCGTGGCAGGTGGCGCCGTGAACCTGGCCCTCGACGATCTTTGGATTGAGAGCCACGCCACAATCATCGACCACGACATAGTCCAGAATCTTTGGCTGGCAGGTGCGCTTGTCCACTTCCATCACCGCAATGTGAATCTGGGGCGCATAGGTTAGTGTCTGGTTGCCCAGTTTTTTGTCCAGATCGGGCCGGTCGAAAGGCGGCTTGTAAATATATTCAACGTTGAGGTTAATATCGCGCAGGTGCTCGGGCACGGTGGCGGTGTTGCAATTGGCCAGGTTGGACAGCATCCAGAAATTGATGTTGCGCTCGGGCTGGCCGATAACGCTAACCTGAGGCCCCATTTCACCCACACCGAGCTCCAGTTCTTCCACTGTGGCTTCCAGCATGAAAGTAGCCAGTTGCAACAACTGGGCTTTGAGCTTCATGGCGGCACCGTGGGCAGCGGATATTCCGGTGACCACGAACTGGCTGGCGA
>JABHWT010000080.1 GCA_018657645.1 Halieaceae bacterium
ATTCGCGGTGATACCGTCTCGGAAATAGCCACACGCTATGGCTATAGCATCCGAGAAATTGCCAGCATGAACAGCCTCAACAGGCGTTATCAAATACGTATAGGCCAGGTGTTACGACTGCCGCTGGAGGGCTCGGCAACAGCCAGTGATCTCAACTCAGCCGCACTAACCCTGGCTCAAGCACCGGCTAAAACTAATGATATGCCAACGCCCGCGGAGCTCCCCGTTGCGCCGGCAGTCACTGCCGTAGCCAACTCAGCTGGCAGTGGTGTGGTTCCCGCTAGCTCGGCGTTAATGGTCGATCCCGGTGATTACCGGGTTGCCGATGACGGAAGCATTGAAGTGCAGGCATCCGAAACATTGGGCCACTACGCCGAGTGGCTGGATCTGCGCGCCAGCCAACTAAGACGAATTAATGGCATGCGTCGGGGGCATCCGGTGGAAATTGGTCAGCGCCTTAAACTGGATCTTTCCCAGACCAACGCCGCCGAGTTTGAGACCAGGCGGCTGGCCTTCCAGCATGAATTGCAGCAGTCCTTTTTCATGGCCTGGCAAATTCGCTCCACCCGCAAGCATGTAATAGCACGGGGAGACTCCCTGTGGGTGCTGACTCACCGCCAGTTTAAAATACCGATGTGGCTGCTGCTGCAATATAACCCGGACCTCGAACTGAACAGATTGCGGGCCGGCACAGTCATAGTGGTTCCCGAGCTGGTGGAAAGCTGATTCGCTCAGGGCCAGCGGGGATACAGCTCCGCACTAACCGGTCATGGCGGTAACTGCTTGCTCTTGAAACTACTGCCAGGCAAAAAGAGGTTGTTCAAAGTCTAACACGCGTATGAATCCACCAAAAATTGCAACCTCGCGGAACTGATACAGCATGGCCCCGGTGGGCGCATAGATGGCATCGTCCTGGTAGTTCATCGACACGACCTGGCGCTCGCTCTGGGGAATGGTCTCGAGGTTTGGGGAATCGCCTCGGCACAGCTCACTAAAATGAAACGGATGGATTGAATCAACCTCGCCTGGATTGGGTACCAGATGGCTGCCATCGACATCGGACCAGACCACAACCGGGGTGATCACATAGCCAGATCGGGTAATATAATCATCGAGTGTGGCTATGATATGAGAGGTATCCAGCGACAAATTTACCTCTTCATGCAGTTCGCGCAGGGCTGCCTGCTCGGCGCTCTCGCCACTATCGATGCGACCACCCGGCAGGGCCCACTGCCCCCCATGTGCACGCAAATGGCCAGCTCGCCGAGTAAGCATTACTGCTGCCTGACCCTCGTCTTCGTATACCGTAATTACTACAGCTGCCGGCCTTAGGTCGCCAACGGGTTGGCGTCGATCCGCAAATGCTCGAGCGTTGGAGGTCAGCTGCTCGCGGGTTTGGCGGTTGTGTTTGAAGTCTACGAGTCGTTTCATCCACTACAGCATATCAATTCCAGAGCAAAGGTACTGCACTTTTATTTGACCCTCCAATCTGGCATCGTAGTCCACCGACTCACTGTCGAGAGGTAGCACAGGCAATGCATTCCGTCACGGTAAAAGGCCAGCGCGTATACCCATCAAAAATCGTTTGTGTGGGCCGCAATTACGTTGAGCATATTAAAGAGTTGGGTAACGAAGTTCCCGATCATATGGTCGTTTTCAACAAGCCCAACTCGGCGCTGACAAACACCCTTCACGCCCGATTGGGAGAGCCTCTGCACTACGAGGGCGAGTTAGCTTTTGCAATAGAAAATGGGACTATTGCCGCGGTGGGCTTTGGCCTGGACCTGACCAAACGAGGCCTGCAATCGTCGCTCAAGAAAAAAGGGCTCCCCTGGGAGCGGGCCAAGGCCTTCGACGGAGCGGCCCTATTAGGTGCCTTTGTGGCGCTGCCACCGGTCATCGAAACACTGTCACTAAGGCTGACAGTGGATGGGGCCACGCGTCAGGCGGGGGGCGTGGACCTGATGATGTATAAACCCGCCACCATTGTGACGGAGCTGCGTCAGTTTATGAGCCTCGAAGACGGCGACATCATTATGACTGGCACTCCCGCGGGAGTCGGTGTGGTGCAAGCTGGCGAGTGCTTTGTGGGGCAGGTGCTAGCCGACCAGGAAATTCTGGTCGAGGCGAATTGGACCGCTGTTTGAACAGTGCGCAGTATTTTTGCTTCCCCTGGCTACGAACGGTTAAGCCCTAGCCATATGCAGAAATATCAGCCGGGGGAACAGGTCATTCACAAACCCAGGTATCGGCTTCTTTAGTGCACATGTCGGGGGCGCCGCGCTTTTCCCAGACTCCAATCATTTGCATGCTTTCTGCGAGTTCCAGAAACCGCGGATGTGCCGTGATGCCGGTCTGCGGGAAAGCCATGGCGACATAGGTTAATGTATCGGCGACGGTGAAGGCATCGCCCATCTCCATTGCCAACAAATCGTCATAGAAGGCATCTAACCGCCCTCTGCCCAGACTAATGAGCGGAACAATGCCGACGCCAATATTCAGGGTCGCGGCCAGATTCCGGTCAACATTCTCGCCCCTGAACTCTGCTTCCACAAGGGTGCGGACAGCGCTCATGTCCTTTTTTTCGACTTTCCCGATGGTGTCATAAATGGCGATTGCGCCTTCTGGGTCATTGTCAAGCAAGCGGTCGACAAAATAGAAATAGCTGGCCTCCTCAAAGCCGCGGTCGACCGCCATTGTAAATTGCTGTCGGGCGGCGTCCAACTGGCCATTGGCATACAGGGCGGCGCCATAGCGCGTGTTGACGAGCGGCGAGAGCGGGTCCAGAGCGACTATTTTCTCGCCCATGCCAAGCGCCTCGGCCCAATAACCGGCTTCAACCAAACTCCAGAGCTGCGCTGACGGGGACCGGACATCGGCCGGAACGACAAGGATCGCCTCATCGTAAACCACCATTTCATTATACCAGTCATAATCGTCACCCAGCCGTGACCCGGCTTCAAGAGCCCGCATATAGGGCTCGTCCGGGTCCAAGGCCAGTGCATCCAATATATAGGCCCGTGCCCGTTCCAACGATTCGCTGCCTGCGGCGCGAGAATCTCCGACCATCATGTACGCGGCTTCAGCGCGGGCGACCCACGCGTCGACAAAGGTCGGATCGAGTGCCACGGCATAGTCAAAGCGAGACAACGACAGACGAAGCGAGCGAAGATCACCGCCAACGAAAGACAAGCCTTCAAGATACGCATTATAGGCCTCGAGGTTCTGCGTTGGCCGATCGCGCGCCAAGACATCCTCGCCGGCCAGCGTTACGTTGAGCGCGGCGGTAATGGCCTGGGCGACTTCATCCTGGATATCAAAAATATCAGCCATGTCGCGGTCATACACTTCCGACCAGAGGTGATAGCCATCGGCGACGTTGATAAGCTGCGCTGTGATTCGGATACGGGCGCCGGAGCGGCGAACGGACCCCTCCAGTATCGTTGCTACGTCCAGGGTCTCACCGGCGGTGCGCAGATCCTGGTTTTCGCCCTTGAAAGCAAAGCTTGAGGTGCGCCCGGCGACCTTCAGGTTACGGTTGCGGGCGAGAAGGTTTAGAAGCTCTTCCGAAAGGCCTGTCCTGAGCCTGTCGAAGGAAAACCGTCCTGGATCCAGCCGGATCGCCGTGAATCCCTGAAGTTAGCGTAATATTGATTCAATAATTTTAACTCAAGTCCCTTTTGTAGACCTGTCAAAATGGTTCAATCCATCGGTTGAATAGGCTCAAGCGCAATGCCAAAAACAATGGCTATTGTGCACCCTTTATACGGTGACTGAACGACAACAACCGCTATTCTTTAGATTCGCACCTTGAGCTGATTTTCCCCAAATCTGAGCCGCCTTGACCTTTTGCCTGACAAGTTCCCAGAATATATTTATATCCTATACCAGTTAGAAGGACACTCTGATGCCAGAGGTGTTTGCGTCAGCGCGTATCTGCCGTATCGCAAAACATCCACATGGCGATAGAGAAGAGCAGATATCCACTTTTGCAGACACGATGAACTTTTGGAGACACTATGAAAACTAAGATTACAGAACTATTTAATATAGAACACCCAGTGATTCAAGGCGGCATGCACTACGTGGGTTTTGCCGAAATGGCCGCCGCGGCTTCCAATGCGGGCGCTTTGGGCATTATCACGGGCCTAACGCAAAAAACACCTGAGGACCTGGCCCGCGAGATTGCTCGCTGCAAAGAAATGACCGACAAACCATTCGGCGTCAACCTCACCTTCTTGCCGGCTTTTACCGCTCCTGATTATCCCGGCTATGTGAAAGTCATCATCGAAGGTGGTGTGAAAATAGTGGAAACCGCAGGCCGCAGCCCGGAAGCCTATATGCCCTATTTTAAGGAAGCTGGCATCAAGGTTATTCACAAATGCACATCGGTACGTCATGCATTGAAAGCCGAGAAAATTGGCTGCGATGCCGTCAGTGTAGATGGATTCGAATGTGGCGGCCACCCAGGGGAAGATGATATTCCGAACATGATTCTGTTGCCTCGTGCGGCCGAAGAGCTGTCAATTCCCTTTGTAGCATCCGGTGGCATTGGCAATGCGCAACAACTGGTAGCCGCACTGGCGTTGGGTGCGGAGGGTATCAATATGGGTACGCGTTTTATTGCCACTGAAGAAGCGCCGGTACACGAGAATGTAAAGCAGGCAATAGTGCAGGCGACAGAACTGGATACTCGCTTAGTGATGCGCGGTCTTAAAAATACCGAACGTGTATTGACTAATAGTGCGGTAGAGCGTTTGGTGGAAAAGGAAGCGGCCCTGGGTGACAAGCTGAAATTTGAAGATATTCAGGAAGAAGTTGTCGGTGTATATCCGAAAATCATGCAAGACGGTGAGATGGATGCTGGTGCCTGGTCCTGTGGAATGGTAGCCGGCCTAATTTCCGACATACCCAGCTGCAAAGAATTGGTCGAACGCATTGTCAACGACGCGGAAGACATTATCCGCAATCGCCTGGCGCATTTGCCTCGAAGTGATCTTTCGCCGCTTAAGTGAATGATACGGTTGCCTTGATCGCAACCGTTGGATCTAGCTAATACAACTATTACGCAGAAAAATATATTGGAACCGACTGATGATTAGACTGACACAGCAAGACCACATTAATATTCTCACGATGGACGGCGCGGAAGGCAATTCCATCGATTTGGAATTCCTCGCAGCACTGCATGAGTCTCTAGACGCAGTCGAGGCCGCAGCCGATGGCCCAGCCGCGTTGCTTATTACCGGATCTGGCAAGGCTTTTTCTGTCGGCCTGAATGTCGCGACCCTCATGGGCTACCAGCCAGAACAGATGACGACGTTCGATACCGAAGTGAGAAGATTGTATGGTCGCCTGGTCAATTTCCCTCTGCCGACAATAGCCGCCGTCAATGGCCATGCATTTGCCGCTGGTGCGTATCTGGCGCTGGCCTGCGACTATCGGGTTATGCGCGAAGACAGGGGCTGGTTTTGCATTAGCGAAGTGGACGTTGGTGTACCTATTCACCCAGATGTGCAGGCGATGGCGCAGGCAAAATTGGCCCCGCAGGTATTGCGTGACGCAGTGTTACAGGGCAAACGCTTCGTTGGGCCGGAGTGTGTGGATTTGGGTATTGCCGATGCAGCTTGTAGTGAGGAGAGTCTAATAGCAACTGCGATCGAACTCATAGCAGCGCTATCCATTAAGGAGCGGACGATTTTCACAACCTTAAAGTCAACACTTTATGCGCGCTACGCCACAGCGTTGGGTGCGACAGAAAATACAGTTAAATCAAAAGCCGGTGCCCTGCAGATATAATCCCGCAGTGATGTAACTCTAACAGTGAGAAGAACCATGAATGACACGATTTCCTACCAGCTAGAAAGCGGCATTGCCACAGTCACATTGACTCGCCCCGAGAAAATGAACGCTCTCAACCAAGATTTATTTGAGGCACTCATTGCTACCGGTGAAGCCATCAAAGCCGACAACAGCGTAAAAGTTGTGATTTTGCACGGCGCGGGTAAAGCCTTCTGTGCAGGATTGGATATGGAGTTAATGATGGCTGTCGGCGATACAGATCTGAATGAACGCACGCACGGCGTAAGCAATATATTTCAACAGGTCGCCTGGATTTGGCATGAAATGCCCGTACCTGTCATTGCCGCTGTTCACGGAACCTGTTTCGGTGGTGGTCTACAGATTATGACCGGTGCTGATATCCGTTATATTCACCCTGACACCAAGCTCAGCATAATGGAAATGAAGTGGGGAATCGTGCCGGATATGGCGGGCACGCAACTGTGGAGCACTTATGTCCGTGACGATATTATTCGAGAATTGACCTATACCGCTCGGGTCTTCAGTGGCCTTGAGGCCGGCGAATACGGTTTTGCCACCCGCCTCTGCGATGACCCTCTCGCCGCAGCTCAAGCTACCGCAGAACAAATTGCCAATATGAACCCCGATGCTATCCGTGCTGCCAAACGCCTTATCAATAATCAGCGCCAGCCCGATTTTGCTGCCGGTTTACTGGCGGAGTCTGCAGAGCAAACTGCACTAATGAAAACACCCAATCAAACCGAAGCGGTGATGGCAAATTTTGAGAAGCGAGCACCGAAATTCTCCGATCCGACCTAGGAAGAATTGGGGGCAGACCACAATCTCGACAACGATGGCAAGCTGGCATTGGTTGGCAGTACCGTTGATATTGAACAGGCGAACAGGAAAGACACCATAGGTGATTCGCAATTAGCTACCGTATGGCAAGACCACGCATTTGGCCCGACTCAACACGCATTCTATTACGTGCGCGTACTGCAAATTCCAACCCCGAGGTGGCCTGTGTACGACGCGGCAAGATTTGATACCGACAGGGGCTGTTTTTTAACCTGTCCCTACCAAAAACCTTGTACATGTTGATTTTGTTGACTTTGGAGGCATTGGACCGCTAGCGTTACTGGCATGAAAACTGTACTCATGCCACTACTTGAAACTCTGGTCGACGTCCTGCGAAACAGGGCTTCGTTGCATCTGGAAATGCTCGCAATGCGCCAGCAACTGGCAATGGTTGCCGACGGCGATAGAAAACGGCTCAGCTTTCGCCCCAGCGAGCGAATATTCTGGGTGTGGCTCTATCGCCTATGGCCCACGTGCCTGCAGACACTGATGATCTTCAAGCCAGACACTCTGGTCCGATGGCACCGCAAGGGATTTCGGCTGTACTGGACATGGAAATCTCGACGGCGGCAGGGTGGGCGTCCCCCAATTGATCCCGATGTGCGCGAGCTGATCCAGACGATGTCACGGAATAACATTGGCTGGGGCGCACCTCGCATCCATGGCGAATTGAAAATGCTCGGCATCCAGATATCCGAATCCACCGTTGCTAAATACATGACTGGTCATCGAAAGCCTCCCTCTCAAACCTGGAAAACTTTCTTGGAAAACCATACTGCTGATCTTGTTTCAGTCGATTTTTTCACCGTGCCCACGGCAACATTTTGGATCATGTACGTATTTGTCATTCTGCATCACGAACGGAGAGAAATTGTTCACTTCAACGCGACGTATCATCCGACTGCGGAATGGACTGCTCAACAAATAGTGGAGGCTTTCCCCTTCGACACGGCTCCACGTTACTTGATACGCGACCGGGCCAGCATCTACGGTTCTCGATTCCGCAATCGAGTGAAAAGTCTCGGCATCGAAGAAGTGCCTACGGCCCCACGCTCGCCCTGGCAAAACGCTTATGTAGAACGAATCATTGGCAGCATCCGGCGAGAGTGCCTGAATCACGTTATCATCTTAAATGAACGGCATCTGCGGCGGCAGCTGAAATCGTACAGTACCTACTATCATGAGGCGAGAACGCACTTGTCTCTCGATAAGCAGAGTCCGGTACCACGATCAATTGAGCCGCAAGGCCAGGGAGAGGTCGTGGCAATTCCTCATGTCGGTGGTCTTCATCACGAGTGCCGGCGAGCGGCCTGATAAACTGGCCGGGCTGCCCCCTGTTTCAGGAGAAGAGCCACAACTGGTAACAGCTTGCGTGGCTGAGTAGTCAAGTATGTTCAAAAAATATCTCTATAACTGGGAAATCTATATCCAGGCTGGAACAGTGCCTCCTTCACCCTTCATTTGTTGAGCTGGCACTGTGCCCAGAGTTGAAATCGAGTCATCGATTGAGTTTTTGGTAGGGACAACAGAGTCGGCCCTCAGGTAAAGTCCGCCACTGGGTTGCAAGCCATGTATATGATGGTAATATACACCGATGATCAATTTGGGCAAGATTGCTGGTTTTGACTGGGACCTGGGTAATTCCCGGAAAAGTGCTGATAAGCATGATGTTAGTCAATCTGAGGCCGAACAGCCGTTCTTCAATGCACCGCTCCTGTTGTTAGCAGATGCTAAACACAGCCAAAAAGAAGCCAGATATCATGCCTTGGGTAAAACAGATACTGCCAGACAGTTGCACGTTACGTTTACTCTGAGAAGTGGTGGGACACTAATCCGAGTGATCTCGGCGCGAGATATGCACCGTAAGGAGAGAACGATTTATGAGCAAAGTTAAGAAAGTGCCAAAATTTAAAACAGAGCAAGAAGAGCGAGAGTTTTGGGAAATACACGATTCGAGCGACTATGTTGATTGGACTAAGGCTGAATCTGTGTCGATGTCAAATCTGAAGCCGTCAACGAAGACAATTTCGCTGAGGTTACCTGAAGGCTTGCTGGACAGCATTAAAATCGAAGCGAACAAGCGGGATATGCCGTATCAATCCTTGATAAAGGTTTGGCTGGCGGAAGATGTTAAGGAAACTCGTCAGCACTGAAGTGGGTATTGTGAATTACGGGGACAGGAACTACGGGGACAGTACACCTAATTCCTAGAATTAAGTGTACTGTCCCCGGAACCTAGGCCTCCTTCGCGCCAGCGCGGGAATCTGATAGCCGTGCGCTGGCACTCGCTGATGACCTCCTGTCCCGGTTTGCACACTGGTTATTGCAATAGGCTACAAACCAGTGAACACGCAAGCGTCTATCAACCTATTGATCACGGAATTTATCGAGTCCGACTATGACAATCCTAAAAACACTGTTCACCTGCTCCTTACTCTTTAGCGCCGCAACTATCGCAGCGTTGGTACACGGCAATGACACTAATGTTTATTGGGGCGACACGCACCTGCACACGGCTGCTTCGGGCGACGCTGCCGCCCGGGGCAATCGGCTGGATGTGAATGCTGCCTACCGATTTGCTAGGGGCGAAAAAGTAACCTCCAGCACGGGCCTTGAGGCTCAGCTAGACCGACCTTTGGACTTTCTGGTGATCGCAGACCACTCCGATGGCATGGGTTTTTTCGGCATGCTGGCTAGCGGTCATCCCCGGATATTGGAAGAAGAGTTGGGGCAACGCTGGCATCAGCTACTCAAGGAGGGCAAGGGCCTGATCGTGTCAAAAGAAATGATTAGCGGCTTTGCCCAGGGTAACCTGCCCTGGGCCACCAACGACCCGGCATTAATGACCACCGTATGGGAACATAATGTCGCCGCTGCAGAGCGCTTTAATCAGCCCGGAGAATTTACCGCACTCATAGGCTACGAATGGACATCGCTAATAAAGGGTAACAACTTACACCGGGTTGTCGTTTTACGAGACGATGGTGAGCTAGCGAGAAAGATGCTGCCATACACCTTGGCCGATAGCGCTGACCCGGAAGACTTGTGGGCCTATTTGGCCAAATACGAGCAGACTACAGGCGGCAGTGCGCTGGCTATTCCCCATAATTCCAACTTAAGCAACGGCATGATGTTTGCCAACGAAACCATTGATGGCAACCCGCTTGATGCCGATTACGCCGCCCGGCGAGCCCGCTGGGAACCACTAATGGAAATCTCACAAATTAAAGGTGACAGTGAAACACACCCGTTTTTGTCGCCCAATGACGAGTTTGCTGATTTTGAAACCTGGGATTCTGGCAACCTCGATTTGAGCGAGGCCAAGAGCAATGACATGCTGCAATACGAATATGCTCGCGCTGCGCTTAAACGTGGTCTGGAGTTTGATGCAAAGCTGGGAGTAAACCCATTTCAATTTGGCATTATCGCCAGCACGGATTCGCACACATCGTTAGCAACCGCTGATTCCGACAACTTTTACGGTAAACACGCCGCGGTCGAGCCCTCGGCCAAACGCGCTAGTAGCACGCACAGGTCAGGCCCGGTCGCAGAGCTGATGGGTTGGGAGCAGGTGGCGTCGGGTTACGCCGCAGTTTGGGCAAAGGAGAATACTCGCGCTGCACTATTTGACGCAATGCAGCGCAAAGAAACCTATGGCACTACCGGGCCTCGCATGACAGTTCGCTTTTTTGCTGGCTGGGACTTTAAACAAGACGATCTAAATGCAAGCGATGTTGCCAACGTAGGTTATACCAAGGGTGTACCTATGGGAGGCAGCTTAGCGGCAACGACAGATAAAAAGGCGCCAAGCTTTTTAGTTGCCGCCAGCAAAGACCCGATGGGCGCCAACCTGGACAGAATACAAATAGTTAAGGGTTGGCAAGATGCTAGCGGCCAACTGCACGAAACAGTGCATAACGTTGCCTGGAGCGGAAATCGCAAACTCGACGACGAAGGAAAGCTACCAGCGGTTGGCAGTACCGTTGATATTGAACAGGCGAGCTGGAAGGACACAATAGGCGATTCGCAACTAGCTACCGTATGGCAGGATCCCGCATTTGATCCGACTCAACACGCATTTTATTACGTACGCGTACTGCAAATTCCCACCCCGAGGTGGCCCGTGTACGACGCCGCAAGATTTGATACTGACATTGCCCAGGGTAGCCCTACAGCCATTGCGGAACGAGCTTATACCTCTCCTGTTTGGTATCGGCCAACGCACTAGGCGTCTGATCGATGCTTCCCCGGGGTTGCTGGCGCATGTCACCGTATCCAAATACCAAGACGGATGAGTTAAAGAATTATGGGGACAGTTTACTTGTCTCTTCATAGATGAACGATATAAGTAAACGGCCCCTCCTTAAGGTTACATACGGGTTCCGATATATTGTGTCGAATCGTTAGGATAATCAGTTCTTGTTATGGTCATGCGTATTCCAGGCGAAGGTTGCCACCTAATCCACGCCAATGTTGCCACCCATTCCACGGGAAGGTTGCCACCCATTCCAGAGCAAAGCTGCCACCCTTGACGGGGTGATTTAGCTCATCAGCAACGCAGGATAATTAAC
>JABHWT010000247.1 GCA_018657645.1 Halieaceae bacterium
CATGCGGGCATTAGACGCTGCGCTGGAGAGTGATGATGTCAATGCTACTGGTGCGCTCAGCCTGATTCGATTGGATGGCCTGGCCCAACTCAATCAAGTGTACGGTCGGAAGGCGATCGATAGCTTACTCAAGGACATCGGCACAGCTCTAAATTCCATTGTTGCCAAGCGCTCGCGCTGGGCCGCCTCGCGGCTGAACGGTTCGGACTTTGCACTACTCGCACCTCGTGCAATAGAAGCCGATGAGGCTGCCCTGAATGTACAGGCCGCAATGCGTGAAGCCCTTGAAAATAGAAGCATGCTAGACGACTCGACCACTCTGCCCGGAGCCGCTACTATCTTTTCCCATGGAGATACTATAGGCGAACTGCTAACCCGCCTGGACGGTGCTCTTCTAACAGCCGATAGGGAAGGTGAGTCAAGCATTAACATTGCACACCGGGGCGAGATTCAGATAAGGCCCGTGCGAGATCAAATGGAAGACTGGAGCGAAATTCTCGCGCAAGGTTTCCGCGACCAGAAGTTCTTCTTGTCCACCTACCCCGTCCTGGACCTCAATGATGGGATTCTTCACCATGAGGCCCCGGTGCGATTGCAACGGCAAGGAGAGAACATTACCGCCGGGCAGTTCCTACCGTGGATCAATCGTTTGGAGATGTCCGGCGAGTTGGACAAGTACGTTGTCGAGCACGCCCTGCAATTGATCGAGGACAGAGATGTCGATATAGGCATCAACCTGTCGGTTGCGGCGGTTGTAGACTCCAGCTTCCTGCCCTGGATTAGCGAGTGTTTGTCCCGCCACGCAAATGCTGCCCGCAGGCTGTGGATGGAAGTGTCCGAGCCTATGGCCTTCCGCCACCTTACTAATTTCAAGTTCCTGTGTACCAGAGCCCGGGCATACCATTGCAAGGTAGGAATCGAACATATAGGTCACCAACTGTCATCGCTTGGGCAATTGCACGATGTAGGCGTCGATTACTTAAAAATCGACGCCAGTTTCGTCCGCGATATCGCCAGCAATGCGGCCAACCAGACCCTTCTGAGAACCTTGTGCACGCTGGGCCACTCTATTGGCGTACTGGTCATTTCTGAGGGTGTGCGAACGGATGAGGAGTGGGCCATGCTCAAGGAACTTGGCGTGGACGGTGGTACCGGGCCTGGGATCAAAGAGCCGGGGAAGTAAGCAGGCTCGACTGATAGGAGTGCCAGGCCATCAACAGCTTGAATTTGCTGGTCGTACTGGGCCCAACCGCATCCGGAAAGACGGCTCTTGGGGTAAAACTGGCCAAGCTTCTGAACGGCGAAATTATTTCCGCCGACTCGCGACAGGTGTATCGCGGTCTGGATATTGGCAGCGGCAAGGATCTTGATGAATATGGAGACATACCCTATCACTTGATAGATATCGTCGACCCCGGTTTCGAATTCAGTGTTTTTGAGTTTCAAAGGAGTTTTTGCGACGCATTTTCCAGCGTTGGGCAACGAGGCCACCTTCCTTTACTTGTCGGTGGCACCGGGCTTTATCTCGACTCCATTCTCAACCGGTATCAGCTCGCTGAGGTGCCCGAGAACCGGACACTGCGCGATGCTCTGGTATCTCAAAGCCATGAAACTCTGGTAGACCATCTCAAAAGTTTGAACCCGAGGCTGCATAATACAACGGACTTGCTCAATCGAGATCGGGTCATCAGAGCGATTGAAATCGCCCAGGCGAATCAAGCACCCGACAAGTCCACTATTAAACTTCCAGAGATTCATCCTCTTATATACGGTATTGCCTGGGAGCGGTCAGCACTCAGGAAGCGGATAACCACGCGGCTCCAATATAGGCTGGACCACGGTATGATCGAAGAGGTGGAAAGTCTTCATACGCAGGGAGTGAGTTGGGAGACGCTTCATTACTACGGCCTGGAGTACCGATATGTCGCAGCCTTTTTACGGGGTGAACTCAATAGAAATGATATGTACCAGAAGCTGAATTCGGCCATCCATGGTTTTGCCAAGCAACAGGATAAGTGGTTCCGGCGAATGCAGAGAAAGGGTACTGTCATTCACTGGTTAAATGGCGGAACGAATATGCTGGATCAGGCACTGGAAGTGGAGCGTCTTCGGGACTGGAACAACCGGAACTCCCCGATCGATAGAGATCACACGGATGTCTAAGAAGCTGGTTGTGGGTGCCAGTGGATTTCTGGGAAGCCACGTAACCAAAGCGCTGGTTGCGGCAGGCCAAGATGTGCGCGTACTTGTCCGACCGACCAGTAACACTGAGAGCATCGATCATCTCAAGCTTGAACTAGTACATGGCAATGTTTTGGATAGCACTTCATTGGAAAAGGCCATGAATGGTTGTGAGTCGGTGTATTACTGCGTGGTTGATACACGAGCATGGCTTCAGGATCCCACGCCCCTATACCGTGTAAATGTCGATGGCCTACGCAATACCATGGATGCTTTCCTGGCGAGGGGTGCGGGGAAGTTTATGTTCACCAGTACCTTTGGAACACTGGGTCGTCGTTGCGACGGCCCATCCACTGAGGCCGATGCTTTTAACTGGTGGGAGGACGCGCCCGAATACATTCGCTGCCGGGTCGTGGCAGAAAATCTGTTCATGGAGTACTGCCGGGATAAGGGCTTGCCAGGTGTGGCTTGCTGTGTCGGTAACACCTATGGACCGGGAGATGTCGGACCAACACCCCATGGCAATCTGGTGCGACTGGCCGCCCAGGGCCGTTTGCCTGTATTTTGGGACGGTGGCGGCCCAAGCCTAGGCATAGAGGACGCTGCACGAGGCATGATTCTAGCGGAGCAGAGAGGAAGAATTGGCGAGCGTTATGTGTTCGCTCAGAGGTGGGTCAGTTTTAAGGAGCTTCTCACCCTGGCAGCTACGTCGGGCGGAAGAAGGCCACCCTGGATCAGGGTGCCCATTCCCGTACTAGACGGTATCGCTAAGATTACCGAGCGGGTCTGTCGTTTCCTGAATTTGGAGAGTGTGGTCACTGCCTCCTCTATAAAATGTGCGAGAATGCTCCCCAATGTAAAGTGTGAAAAAGCCGAGCGGGAGCTTGAATGGATCCCATCTCCTGTTGAGCAATCCGTTCACAAGGCAGTCGATTACTACCTGAATCGAATGCCCCTATAAACACACAAAGAAGAGGTAGAGCGATGGGTCCACTACAGGGAACTCGAATAATTGAAATAGCGGGCCTCGGGCCAGGTCCGTTTGCTGGCATGGTACTGGCCGATATGGGAGCAGAGGTCATACGAGTCGAGCGACCCGGTGGCGGAATGTTCGCTGGCAACCCGGATTACGACTACCTGAATCGCGGAAAGCGCTGCATTGCGATAAATCTGAAATCAGAGTCTGGCGTCGCAACGGTTATAAAACTATCTAAAACCGCCGCTGGGATTTTTGAGGGGTTCAGACCTGGCGTCGCCGAAAAACTGGGTATAGGCCCAGAGGTGGTGACCAGGGCGAATCCAAAATTGGTTTATGGGCGGATGACGGGTTGGGGGCAAGAGGGCCCCCTGGCACAATCTGCAGGTCACGATATTAACTATATTTCTATCGCTGGCGCCCTGCACCCACTAGGCCAGAAAGGCAGCAAACCAATGATCCCTTTAAACCTTGTTGGTGATTTTGGTGGAGGCGGATTAATGCTGGCTTTTGGTATGGTCTGTGCACTATACGAGGCCAAAAACTCTGGTTTAGGACAGGTAGTGGATGCCGCGATGGTCGATGGCGCGGCATTACTGATGGCCAGCCTTTTCGGCGCCCAGCAGGTGGGTTTCTGGAGTGAAGAGAGAGGAACCAATATGCTGGACTCCGGTGCCCATTTTTACGATACCTATGAGTGTGCCGATGGCGAATACGTGAGTGTGGGCGCCATCGAGCCACAATTCTATGCTGAGCTGTTAACAGGGCTGGGATTAAACCCGAAAGACCTACCACAACAAATGGACATGGCATCCTGGACAGGGATGAAAAAGCGATTTTCCGAGACGTTCAAGACCAGGGGCCGCGATGAGTGGGTCGCCATATTTGCGGGCAAGGACGCTTGCGTTGCGCCGGTTCTAAAAATGTCTGAGGTTGGCCAGCACCCCCACATAAAAGCGCGAGAGACTCTGATTGATTTGGAGGGCCACCTTCAACCAGCTCCCGCACCGAGATACAGCCGGACCAAACCAGAAATTAACCACCGGGCGGCAGAAATAGGTGAACACACAAACGATATTCTAGGCGAGTTGGGTTTGTCGACAGCCGAGATTGAACAGTTCAGGGCCCAGGGCATCGTTACATAATGGCTTTACATTCTAAGAAGGGGTAAAACAACAATGACCAGAAAACTTACAGGAAAAGTTGCTTTTGTGACCGGTGCTACCTCTGGCATTGGACTGGCGTGTGCCCAACGTTTTGTTGAAGAAGGTGGGGCCGTGGTTGGCTTAGATATAAAGAACTCGGACGAATGGCAATTGCTTGAGCAATCGGGGGATCACGTCTTACTGGTGGTAGCGGATGTCACCGACGAGGCCGCCCAAAAGCATGCAGCGGCCATGGCAGTCGAGCGTTACGGGAGGATAGACATACTGGTCACAGCGGCGGGCATTGCCGAGGCCGGACCTGTGCATATGGTTGAGCAGGACGCCTGGGATCGGGTATTGAACATAAATGTGAAAGGAACTTACCTCTCCATCAAAGCAGTAATACCAACAATGCTAGAACAGTGTAGCGGCAACATTATTACCATTGGCAGTATCGAGGGGCTGGTGGGGTCCGAAGGAGGCAGTGCCTACAATGCCTCCAAGGGGGCCGTCGTATTATTAACCAAGAACGTGGCCATGGACTATGGCCGCAAGGGCATTCGCTGCAACTGTATTTGCCCGGGCTTCATTGAAACACCCTTGTTCCGGGACACTATAGATCTGGATTTTATGCAGGATTACAAACAGTTGATTCAGGCAGATACCAAGATGGGGCGCTTTGGTAAACCAGAGGAAGTTGCCGGCGTTGCTTATTTCCTGGCCTCAGATGACGCGTCCTATGTAACAGGGCAATCACTGCCAGTAGACGGTGGTTATACTGCCGGCCATAGCCATGGTCTGGTGAAATTAATGGGGCTGGACTGATGACCGGACCGAGGTCTCTGGCAGGCAATATCGTAGTTATTACCGGTGCAGCCACGGGCATAGGCCGCGCCACCGCCCGCCTTTTCGCCAGGGAAGAATGCCAATTAGTACTGGTAGATATTCAGGAGGAAGCACTGAACAAACTGGCTGCCCAACTGGACGAAGATGGTACGGAGAATCTTACGATTGTCGGTGATATTACCGACGATAGCATGCTCGAGAAACTACTGGCACAGGTGCAGGACCGTTTCGGCCAGATTGATGTTCTAGTCAACAATGCCGGTTTAGTCATCGGAGGCCGGTTTCAGGATGCCGATCCGGCGCGACTTCGGAAATTGGTAGAGACCAATTTGTACGCGCCCCTACGATTATCGCAGCTGGTCATTCCAATGATGATTGCCCGTAGCAGCGGCCACATTGTAAACGTGTTCTCCAGTTCGGCACTGTTATCTGTTCCGGGTTTTGCTGCCTACGGCGCGACCAAGGCAGGACTTTACGCTTTTGTTCGAACCCTGCGCCGTGAGCTCAACGGGAGCGGAATTCACATCACGGCCCTGTGTCCCGGTTCAACAGCAACTGCGATGACCCAGGACATGATAGCCAGCGGCAAAGGACTGGGGCGGCGTCCCCACCATGCTCCCGATATCCCCGCAAAGGCGATAGTGGACGCGGTGCGTTACCGGCGTCAGAACGTGGTGGTTTCAGGCCAGCCCCTGGCTCAGGCAGTAACGTCTTTTCTAGACCGGCTATGCCCCCGACTGATGGACAAATTCTGGCTAAAGCAGGCAGATGACGACTACTATGATGCGGTGAGCCGCACTAAATGATGGTTATATTCCAGTGAAAAAAAAACCGTCCTCCCCCACTGCCCCAGCGCAGCTCGCTGGATCACCCCTACTGGCGAAGAACCCGGATCAGCGTCGTTTTACGCCTGCCCAACTCGATCGACGCCAGCGCCTTTGCCGAGCGGCCAGAGAGTTGGCAGAGACTGGGGGTTACACTGCAGTGACCATGCGAGCCGTGGCCCTACAAGCCAATGTAGGTTTAGCTACTGTCTACCGATACTTTTCCTCCAAGGATCACTTGATTGCCGACATTCACGCCATGAAAAGTGTCGAAATACTGCAACAGCTTCAGAATAAACCTCCTTCTGGTGAAACTGTCTACCAGCGGTTAGCGGCTGTATTTGACCGACTACTGGAGGTGACGGTGGAGCAGACCAAATTGTCGGCTGCCGGCGTGGCGGCGATTTGCTCGGGCGATCCCAACGCCAATTCACCGCTATACTGGCAACACCTGGTGATGGTGCCCTATATTGAAGTGGCGCTGGGAGAGGAAGACATGGGTGACCGTCGGGAACTAGGGGAGCTGCTCGGACACCTGTTTTTCTCGCTTATGGTAAATTTGACTACAGGGCGACTGGACCTTGAATCGGCCAAGGGCATAATGCGCCGAGGCATTAAAAGAATGCTCGCCGCTTAAGTCAGAGCCACCGCATTGCACACGAAATTGCCGGTGGCAGCGCCCTACCGCCCGTTCCTGGTCATCCGCAGACACGCCTTTATTCAATTTCTCCTATCACCTCTCGAACCGGGACCACGGTTTGTTCCTTTACCAGAATTCTGGTCAGTGTGCCGGAGGCCGGAGACTCCAACTCCTGAACCGCCTTAGCCGTTTCGATCTCAACGAGAGGTTCGCCCTCGGTGATTGATTCACCCTCAGCTTTCAACCACTTGACTATTCTGCCCTCGGTGATCCCCATGCCCCACTGCGGGACACAAATATTGACTGCCACTGTTTATTCTCCTACACAATGTCTAAAAGAGCTTTTTAATTGCCGCCTCTATATCACTCTGGCAGGGGTAGAGTTGCTTTTCCAGCGCTGGACTAAAAGGGATAATAACATCGGGAGTGGTGACTCGCTGTACTGGTTTTTTTAAACTGTCAAATACCTGCTCCGAGACTATTGCCGATATTTCCGATGCCGCGCTCATACTGCGATTGGCAGGATCAACAATGGCCAGACGGCCAGTTCTGGCAACGGAGCCAAGAATGGTGTCTGTATCCAGCGGAGAGAGGGTACGCGGGTCAATCACCTCTACAGAAACACCTTCCGCAGCCATGGTTTCCGCTGCGGCTAGAGAATCCGCCTGCGTGGAACCGATAGTAACCAGCGTAACATCACTGCCTTGACGCTTAATGTCGGCAACACCTATTGGAACAACATAATCATCTTCGGGGACCTCGCCCATCTTGAACCACAGAGAATTATCCTCAAATACTATGACCGGGTCGTCATCGCGCATCGCTGCTTTGAGCAGGCCTTTTACATCGTAGGGCGTCGAGGGTACTACTACTTTTAAGCCGGGCACGCCCATAAAAAGTGGGTAGGGACGGTCCGAGTGATGCCCTGCATTGGACGCGTTATGCCACATAGAGGCACGAAACACGATGGGTACTGACCCCTGGCCACCGGTCATGTAACGCATACGGGCTGCCTGATTGACAATTTGATCCATGGCCAGGTATACAAAAGAGGCGATAGTCAAATCAACTACCGGGCGAAGTCCAGTCAATGCAGCGCCGACTCCCATTCCACAAAAACCGTTCTCCGCAATCGGGGTGCTAAAAATACGCGCCTCCAGTGCGCTATCAATAATACCGGCCCGGGTATAAAGGGAAATATCCTCACCGATCAGTACAATCGACTCATCGCGTATCATTTCCTCCTGGTGAGCCTGGAAGATGGCTTCGAAGTAGCTGATCTCACTCATGGCCTCGCTCCTCAAACTGACCGGCCGAAGGCATTTTGAAAATATCGGTGAACGCCTCTGCCGGGTCCGGGAATTCGCTATCCCTGGCGAAAAATACAGCTTCGTCAACCAATTTGCCGGCCTGTTCAGCTAGGTCATCGGCCTGACTTTCCGATAGCACACCCCCCCGAATCAGCCTATCGCGATACAGATCAACCGGATCCCTCTGTTTCCACCTCTCAACCTCCTCGCTATCGCGGTAGGGTACAGGGATAATCAGGCCCTCAGCGTGTTCGCCAAATCTATAGGTTTTGCATTCAACCAGAGAGGGGCCAGACCCTTTGCGAGCGCGAACCACTGCGCAGTTAACTGCTTCATAGACAGCGTCTGCATCCTGGCCATCCACTATCTCCGAAGGCATATCATAGCCTGCGGCGCGGTCTGCGATATCTTCAACTGCAATCACCTCCCTGGCCGGCGAAGTGGCTCCATACATGTTGTTCTCGCATACAAACACCACAGGTAGATCCCATATTGACGCCAGGTTGAGAGACTCGTGAAAGCTGCCCTCGCTGCTGGCACCATCGCCAAAGAAACACAGCGACACCTGGTCTGTGCCTCGCACTTTGGCACTCAAGCCTGCTCCAACCGCCAGCGGCAACCCTGCACCAACAATACCGGACTCCCCAACAACTCCCACTTCGCGGTCGGCCAGGTGCATGGAGCCGCCCTTGCCCTTGCAGACACCGGTTGCTTTCCCGAACAGTTCTGCCATCAGGGGTGGCAGATTTGCCCCCTTGGCTATCGGGTGTCCATGGGAGCGGTGGTTGCCTATAACAAAGTCATCCTTGCCTAATGCCATACTGGCACCGACAATCGTTGCTTCGTGCCCGATACTAAGGTGAACAGAACCGGGCACCTGACCCAGCTGCTGCTGCTTTTTAACAGCTTCTTCAAAATAGCGAATTTTAAAAATGCGAAGTAGCATTTCTACCCGCCTTTGTTGACTGGCTTTCATGGTTTTCCCCCTGGGAAGAAAATAATACCGGTCCGAAGAAAGAGCAGATTCTCAGAAGCCGCTGGATAATGCCGTGGCATTGTTCGGCGGTGCCCTACACAATAACGATAACATGTTATCGTTATTGTCGCTGAAGCCGCAAGCCTCAATCTCGCAACCTATGCTGGTTCAGAGGCGCGCCTGGCCATGAACCCTCGCAAACCAACTGAATCCGCAATTATTATGCTGAAGGAGCACTAGTGCAACAGATTGGTTTTTGGGGGATAATGTTGGGTTTAGTTCGAACTCTTTCACGCAGTACATCAAGGCAGTGACGCCGCGCGATAGAGGACCCGACCCTGCTTTGACTGCTCAACAGTTGAGGACTACCTGTCAGCGACAGAGATACTGGAGTAACAGACCTATATGGCAAAGACAATGTACGAGAAAATCTGGGACGCTCACCTGGTCCATGAGCAGGCCGGTCAGGCGGCGTTACTCTATGTGGATCGCCATTTAATGCACGAGGTGACCAGCCCACAGGCTTTTGAAGGCCTTGATCTGGCAAACCGTCAGGTTCGAAACAGGCACAGCATTCTGGCCACGCTGGATCACTGTGTGCCTACCAGAGACCGCGACCAGCCAATCGCAGACCCCATTGGTAAACTGCAGGTTGAAACCATGATTGCCAACTGCGCCAAACACGGTTTAAACCTTTACGATATGGAAAATCCAAACAACGGCGTAATTCACATCGTAGTCCCCGAACACGGTTTTGTGCATCCGGGTATGGTGGTTGTATGTGGCGACAGTCATACCGCAACCCACGGCGCATTCGGCGCACTGGCCTTCGGTATCGGTACCTCCGAAGTAGAGCATGTGATGGCAACCCAAACCCTGCCACAGAAAAAATCCAAGACTATGCTGGTTAAAGTGGATGGTGAACTCTCCGAATTCAGTACTGCCAAGGATATTGCCCTGGCCATCATAGGTAAAATCGGTACCGCAGGAGGCACCGGCTATGTCATCGAGTTTGCTGGCGAAGCGGTCGTTAACCTATCTATGGAAGGCCGGATGACCCTTTGCAATATGGCAATCGAAGCGGGCGCTCGGGCGGGTCTGATCGCCCCGGATACCAAAACCTACGACTTTTTGAGAGGCAAAGAGTTTTCTCCCGAAGGCCAGGATTGGGATTCTGCCATGGCGTACTGGCAGAGCATACCCAGCGACGAGGGAGCCGAGTTTGACATCACCATCGAATTGGCCGCCAGGGATATTGCGCCGCAAGTTACCTGGGGCACTTCGCCAGAACAAGTTGTATCGGTTACCGCTGCAGTGCCCGCTCCTGATAGTTTCCAGGACAAGATTAAATCTCAGGCCTGTAAATCTGCCCTCGAGTACATGGGCCTCGAGGCGAACACAAAAATCACTGACATCAACATTGATTATGCGTTTATCGGCTCCTGTACCAATGGCCGTATTGAGGACTTCCGGTCAGCCGCCAAAGTGGCTCGCGGCACAACTGTGGCTGCGGGCGTGACTGCAATCGCGGTCCCGGGCTCCTACCACGTAAAGAAACAGGCCGAGGAAGAAGGTCTGGATAGAGTATTCATAGAGGCCGGCTGGGAGTGGCGTGATCCCGGCTGCTCCATGTGCCTGGCCATGAATGGCGATGAACTCAAGGAGGGTCAACGGTGTGCGTCGACCTCAAACCGCAATTTTGAAGGGCGCCAGGGCAAAGGTGGTAGAACCCATCTTGTGTCACCTGCCATGGCAGCTGCGGCCGCTGCTGCGGGACGGTTTGTAGATATCCGTTAGAGTCTACGAACCAGCTACTTTCCCTTCATTGTAATATTTATAACGATCTTTAGGACACTTATGCAAGCTTACGAAAAACACAGCAGTATAGCGGCTCTTTTAAACCGCAATAATGTCGATACCGACCAAATCGTGCCCAAACAGTTCTTGAAAAAGGTCCAACGCAACGGCTTCGGTGCACACCTTTTCCACGATTGGCGCTTTAACGCAGACGGCAGCGATGACCTGACTTTTGAATTAAATAACCCGGCATTCAAAGGGGCCAGAATACTGGTGACCGGCGACAATTTCGGCTGTGGCTCTTCGCGAGAACATGCTCCATGGGCAATTGCCGACTATGGCTTCAACACTATTATTTCTACCAGCTATGCCGACATTTTCTTTAACAACTGTTTTAAGAATTCCATTCTCCCAATCATAGTTGATTCTCATACGCTGCTGGCACTGATGGAGGAAATCGCCGAAAACGAGGGTGTTGCCTTTGAAGTTGACCTGGACAATCAAAGTGTTTCCACGCCAGGGAAAAATGATTTCAGGTTTGAGGTAGAGCCCTATCGCAAGCACAACCTGCTCGAGGGGCTTGATGACATTGCTCTATCACTGGTTCACGCCGATAAAATAACGACATTTGAGCAAGAGCAAAAAATTGCACAGCCCTGGTTGTGGCGCGATGCATAACAGGGCAATAGGAGGGGCCCAACTTCGCTTCCTTATTGGCACTCGTACTTCCTAGACAAGGTAAAATCAAATCGTGATGACTAATTCGTCGACAAAAATACAATTAATGGACACAACCCTGCGCGATGGCGAGCAAACCCAGGGAGTATCCTTTGCGCCCGCCGAAAAAGTGAATATAGCCAAGGCCCTGCTTCAATTGTTAAAAGTCGATCGGATAGAGATTGCCTCGGCTGGAGTTTCCCGTGGCGAGATGGAGGCAGTCACCAATATTAATAACTGGGCCGCGCAGAAGGGCTTTGCGGACCGGGTTGAAGTTCTCGGTTTTGTAGATTACACCAAGAGTGTCGACTGGATTTTGCAGACCGATGGCCGGGTGATCAACCTTCTCACCAAAGGGAGCGAAAAGCACTGCCGGGAGCAGTTAGGTAAACATTTAAATCAACACCTGGAGGAAATTCGCAAAACAGTAGCCTACGCTCGCGACAATGGACTACTGGTCAATGCCTATCTGGAGGACTGGTCCAACGGGTATCGGGATAGCCGGGACTACGTGTATGAAATGATGGATGGGCTGGGTGATTGTGGCATAGATCACTTTATGCTGCCCGATACGCTTGGCGTGTTATCACCCGAGGAAGTGTTTGACAGCATGAGCGATATGATTGGGCGCTACCCCAACCAGCATTTTGATTTTCACCCTCACAATGATTATGGCCTGGCGACGGCTAATGTCATCGCGGCTGTGAAAGCTGGAATTCGGTCCATTCACGGCACAATTAACTGTCTGGGTGAGCGAGCCGGTAATGCATCCCTGTCTGAAGTGGTCGTTGTGCTGCGCGACAAGCTCGGTATGGAAATTTCGGTCGACGAAACCAATATTGTGCGCCTGAGCAACATGGTGGAGACCTTCTCTGGAAAAAGGGTGTCTGCCAATACGCCTATCGTCGGTGCCGACGTGTTTACCCAAACTGCCGGCATACATGCCGATGGTGACCTGAAAGGCGGGTTGTATGAAACCAGACTCAGTCCAGAGCGATTTGCCAGAACCCGCAGCTATGCCCTGGGGAAAATGAGTGGTAAGGCATCGCTGGCAAAAAACCTGGAAGCTCTGGGGCTCAATTTATCCGAGGAAAACCAGAAACGGGTACTGTCCCGTATTGTCAAACTGGGTGATTCCAAGGAAATCATAACCGCCGAGGATCTGCCTTTTATCATTGCCGATGTGATGGAGAGCAAGAACTACCACCATATCAAATTACTGAATTGCTCTGTGACCAGCGGACTGGATATGGAGTCTACGGTGAGTATAAAGGTGGATATAGGAGGTGAGATATATCATGCCTCCGGCGCTGGCAATGGTGGCTTTGATGCTTTCATCAGTGCTGTGAACAAAGTACTGGAGACTAAAAACTATCAACTGCCTCCGCTTCTTGATTACGAGGTCAGAATCCCCAAGGGCGGTAATACCAACGCTCTGACCGAATGTGTGATCACCTGGGATTGTGGCAGCAGAGAATTCAAGACCCGCGGCGTACACTCAAATCAGGTATTTGCCGCTTTTCTCGCAACCCTTCGAATTATAAATCTGCAGCTACACGAGCGCGAAGCTGCACAGAGTAACTCCGATTAAGGCCCGGCTACCGCAGGCATTGCCTGCAGTTTTTCCACAACTTTCTCACCGAACTCATCGGTATGAATCATCTTCACATCTGCACCAGGTCTGGACAGGTCTGGCGTAGAGTAACCATCACCAAATACGCCCTGCATTGCGTTCCATATATTCCTGGCCTCGCCAGCCATATCAAAGCTGTGTTCCAGCATCATTGCCACTGAACCAATCATTGAGTAAGGGTTGGCGATGTTCTGACCTGCAATATCGGGGGCCGACCCGTGGGAAGGTTCATAGTAGCTTTTTTCCGGGCCGATGCAGGCCGAGGGCATTAATCCCAGAGAACCCAGTATGCCACCACCCTGATCACTGAGAATGTCACCAAACATATTTTCCATCACCATAACATCGAACTGACCTGGGTTCAGGCACAGCAGTGTTGCTGCCGCATCGACAAGAATATGTTTAATTTCCACCTCCGGATACTCCGGAGCAATCTCCTCGAGCACCTCATTCCACAGTACACTGGACTTTAGTACATTGCTCTTGTGGATATTGTGGAGGACTTTCTTGCGACTCATAGACAGTTTCAAGGCCTGATGCATAATGCGCGCAATTTGCGCCTCATCGTATTCCAGGGTTTCCTTGACATAGCGAAGGCCCTGTTCATTGACCCCGGTTTCCTTGTCACCAAAATACAGTCCACCAACCAGTTCGCGAACCATGATTATGTCTATACCATCGCCAACGATTTCGGGCTTGAGTGGCGAAAAATGACCCAGATCCTTGGGCAAAGACACCGGGCGATAGTTAGCGTAAGTATTAAACCTGGCCCTTAGCGGCAACAGCGCGCCTCTTTCGGGCTGCTTGTCTACCGGAATTTTCTTGGATTCCTCGTGGCTCAAGCCAATGGGCCCCTTGATAATTGCATCTGCTCTGTCGCAAATGGCCTTGGTTTCCTCCGGAAAGGGGTCGCCACACTTGAAATAGGCCGATGCACCAAAATCAGCGGTTGTCAGTTCAAATTTGACATCGTTGCGTTTCTCTACCAGTTTCAATACCTTAACGGCCTCTTTCATAATTTCCGGGCCAATTCCATCACCCTCAAGCAGGGCGATCTTGTAGTGTCTCATGATGTGTTCACTCGGTTGCGTAATTAGGAACTGTAGCGTCGCAAGTCCCTATCGATTAATGGAGCTAATGCCAAAAAGGCGGCCATTTTACTGCAGCCCGAATGTAAAGCAAACAGTCTAGCATCAGTGTTTTTGCCCTATTGAGTGAACTGTCCCCCCAATTACCCCCCAATTACCTCAAAGCAGACACGGGCCAATCACTTGCTTATCTGCCATGACTGTGGCAAAACAATGATATATGGGCATGTTTGTAACCCCCTATCGGTTCTGGTAATGCTCTTTGCAATAGAGTTCTACGGCCGCTTTAAGCTTGGCTGCAGTCTTTGGCAAATTTCATTCCGCCATTGTTACCCGAGGAGAATAATAAGATGAGCATCACCTATTTTCGCCCCAGCCTCCCACCTGGCCGTTTTTGCACACTGCTCGTCGCGATTACTTCCACCTTGACTTTGCAACAATCTGTGCAGGCACAGGGGGCTCTGGTTTTGGAGGAGATTATCGTCACTGCCCGGAAACGGCAGGAGTCGGTACAGGATGTGCCGGTTGCAATAACAGCACTTTCGGGTGATCAGCTACGAAGTGCCGGAGTGACAAATATCAAGGATCTCGGACTGCAGGTCCCGGGGTTGCAAATAGACAGCACCAGTTCTGCGCAAATCTGGATACGGGGGATTGGCCAGCGCGATGACAGTACGCGAGTGGATGCACCGGTGGGCGTTTATATCGATGGTGTTTACATCGCGCGCAAGGACGCCCAATTATTGGACATGCTGGATGTGGAAAGTGTCGAGGTGTTGCGTGGCCCACAGGGAACGCTGTTTGGTAAAAATACTACCGGTGGAGCCATTGTCATGACCAGCAAGAAGCCCGCTGAATCCTTCGGTGGTCATATCGAAACTCGACTGGGAAATTACAATCGACGCGACGCCAAGGCCGTACTGAACCTACCTCTAATCGATGGTAAATTGCTGTCAAAGATATCCCTGGCCAGTATTAAGCGCGATGGTTATCTTACTAACGTCTTCAATGGTCAGGAAACCAATACCGAAGACCGTCTGGCGGGCGCCCTGCAGCTAACCTGGCGGGCAACTGACTCTCTGGTTGTTGACAGTTTTGTCTATTACGGAAAAACCAGGGAAGTACAGCAGGCAAGCCGTTGTAGCTGGATGGACAAGGGCGGTTACAAGGGACAAGATGCCCTGCATCACAATAGAATGTGGGCCGGCGATACTGCGCCGGTTTGGTTATATGAGTTCTCGGGTCTGAATGCAGCCGCTGCCAATAACCCGAGTTCTGGATTTGCTCCAATTAATGGCGGGAATTACACAGAAATATCCCCGACCTATAAGAGCAATTGCGATGCTACCGAGGCATTGGCCAGTAGCGACAAGGTACAGTTGAGCATACCCCGAATGGCCTATAATCTCGATAATCTCATGGCCGGAATCACAGTTGAATGGGAAGTCTCCGACAATTTGACCCTGAAGAGCATCACCGGCTAC
>JABHWT010000302.1 GCA_018657645.1 Halieaceae bacterium
CCCAGCCTCTCCGGCAAGTATGTGTTTGCTGAGAATCAAGCGGGCCTGATTCAGTTCATTGATCCATCAGACAAGGCCCCAACAGCACATTCTCTGGCCCGGACACGTGATCTCAGTCAGTTTGGCATCACCTCGATCACTACAGATCTGGACGGGCGTCTTCTGGTCACGACCCTGGGAGGAAAATCGGCTAACGAGGGGAAACTGCTGACATTGAAGCATCTCGACCAACCCGCTTCGGCGATGTCGAGCAAGGGCAATCAAAAAACGAACAGCTCAAATCCAAGTCAAAATTTTCAGATGCTTTGTGCGCGCTGTCATGGCGAAAATGGCGCGGGCACAAATGCGTCAGAAAATGTGACGCCCCCCGACTTCCGCTTGCTTTCGTGGCAAGTGGCAACGTCTGATGAGCGTATTAAATCGGTTATTCAATACGGCGGTGAAGCAAACGATCTCAGCTCGGACATGCCAGCCTGGAATAACGCGTTTACGGACGCTGAGATCGATGGTCTGGTAAAGGTAGTGCGAGGCTTTGGCATGACCGAGTGATAAAATCAATGAAGCGGGCACAGGACGTCACCGAAGCTCTTGCGCATCACACGGGCATGAATTCGCCTCCGTTGACATCCAGGCTGGCGCCTGTGACCACTTTGGCATAATCGGAGGCGAAGAACACAGCGGCCTTGGCACAGTCGCCATCCTCCGGAATCACCCCCAGCGGAATGCGACTGGTCACCTCGGCGATTAGTTCATCCTCAGATTTGCCGGTTGCCTGGGATTGCCAGGTAAAATAACCCGCTACCGCGGGGCCCCACATCCAGCCCATGTGGCAGCTGTTGACTCGAATACCGTACTGCCCCAGCTCCAGAGCCAGATGCTTGGTGGCGCTGCGCAGAGCGGATTTGGAGGCGCCGTAACCACCCTGGGTGGCCAGGGGTTTGTGCTCCACCATGGTAGCTATCATGACGATGGCACCGCCGGTGGCCTTCATATGGCTGACGCAGGCCTGGGTCAAGTGCATGGTGCCAAAAAAGTTCACGTCCATGGACCTGCGCCAGCCGTCCATGTCGGCCTGGTCTATGGGTTCAAAACTGCCCGGGTCGTAGGCGCTGTTGAACAGTACATCGATGCGGCCAAACTCCTGTACCGTGCGGTCCGCCAGTGCCAGACACTGCTCGCGATCTGCAATGTCGGTGGGCAGTTTAAGGATTTTCGTTGCCAGGCCTAACTCACGGATCTCCTGTTCCGCCGTGTCCAGTTTGGCCGGTGTGCGCGCCGCCAATACCACTGCCGCAGCACCCTCCTGCGCAGCCAGCGTAGACAGTTCCTGCCCCAACCCGGGGCCTATTCCAGACACGATGACCACCTTGTCTTTCAGTAACATACAGTCTTACTCCCTTTTGTTGTCGAAGCAGACCGGTGAAATCACCAGCCTGAATTTCATTCACTACGCCATGTCCCTGTGCAAGGATAAATGTCGCCTAAGCTTTTCACAATCTTTAGTGGGCCCCAGAACACCCAAAGCTCGCTGTATTTCCGAAAGTTATCGAGGACTTGTGATACAGCATGCCCAAGTCACCTGCAGAATGGGGTGACCATAGGACACATCAGACTAATTCGCCGACTAACCCCAGTATAGATAAGCTGAAAAACCCCAAGGTGACTGACACCACAGAAAATAGCGTGGTGAGAACCACAATATTTGCCGCCAATACACCATCGCCCCGGGCGGCAACCACCATAACAAAACTTGATGCTGCCACAGGGGAGGCAATTAACAGGAACAATACCCCCAGGGGAGCTCCCTCTACTCCCAGTGACAAGGCTACGGCAACTCCCAGGGCAGGCGCTACCAGTAAACGCCAGGCAGTGGCTTCCCAGGTGACAAGCCCGATAGTGCGCAAGCTCGATAACTGCATGGCAGCCCCGATACAAACGAGAGTCAAAGGCAGAAATAAGAACGTCAGAGTGCTACCCATGGGCGCGATAAAAAGAGGAACCTGCAATCCAGAAAGAGACAGTGCAATACCACCGGCGATGCCGATAAGTAATGGATTGCGCGCCACACCCAGTAGCAGGAAAACTGCCGATGTTTTGCCACCCAAAGTAGTATTTAGTACCCACACGGCAAGCACATTGTAATAGGCGGTCATTATCGCAACTGGCAGTGCTGCCAGTGCAGTCCCCCTGTCTCCATAGGCCGCCACACACATCGCAAGACCCATTATGGCAAGATTTGAACGAAATGCGGCTTGCACGAAAACACCCTGCATGTGTCGAGGGTAACCCCGTGCATGACAATAAATCCAGCTGCCAATAACGACGAATGTGGTAGCCAAAAGGCCGGCCAGTAGATGGCTGGCATTTGCAAGTTGGGAGTAATCGACCTGGGCGGCGCCGGCAAACAGCATGACCGGCAGGCCAAAATTGAAAGCCAGCAGCGATATTTTTGCCACCAGAGCGTCCGATAATATACCCAATCGTTTAAGAACCATGCCCAACGCCACCCAGGCAAAGGTGGGCAATGAAACGCCCAGTGCGCTGAAAAACAGCATTTGTGCATCGGCGCCAATCACAAGGGCAGCGACCGACCTACTGGAATTCCTATGCGCAGTCTAATTGTGCGGCACTCGGGGCAGCCAGCAGTGCATCGATTTGGCCTTTCGCTATAACCAGATAAAGAAATAGCTTATACCCCACCAACCCTTCCCCAATTCACTCCAGCGGTGCCTTGCCGGAGCGTAGACACAGTGCCACAGTCACAAGTACCAGCGTTATGGCGACCACGCCTGGCAGAAACGTGTAGTAGACCACGAGATCGTGGGCAGAAGAGCTGGCGCTTGGCAGTAGACCTCGGGCATCAAACAAACCGCCATACATGCTAGCCGAAATATTCGAGTATCCGGTGACAATCAGTCCATAGCGAACAATTTTCTCAGCCCACCCCTGCGGATTGATGAGCGGGTAGGCCAGCGCAAAGACCAACATCAATACCCCGTTGGCAAAACCCTCGATGTGCGCTAAACGCCAGGCGGCTTGCTGTGATGCGCTGGACGAAACATCAGCCATCATAGTGCCCCAGAACAATCCGGATACCATGCCCAGAATAAGAACAATCACCGCGTGAAAAGCGATTTGACGCGCGGGTTTATTAAATGCCGTCATTAGTGAACCTCATGTCCGGTGCGGATAATTTGACAAATTGGCTTTAGAATTCTAACGCCAACCCCTTCTTCTACTCAATGTAACGTGTAATTTTCAGCGGCCAGGCGGGGCGAAACACAGGCACCGACCTCGACCACAGAAATGAAGGCCCGAGCCGAGCATGCAGCACTTCTAGGCGTCTGCAAACATTTTCCTCAGTTCCGTTTTCAGTATCTTGTTGACCGCAGACTTCGGCAATTCATCGAGGAAAAAGATGCGACGGGGGATTTTATAGCCACCGATTGATTTGCGGCAATGGGCAATAGCAGCATCGGCATCAAGTACCGAACCCTCTACGATCACCAATGCTGCACTAACTGTCTCCCCATAGGTGCTGTCTGGGAGGCCAAAAACGGCAGCTTCGATCACATCGGGGTGCTGGTATAGGGCCGCTTCGACTTCCGAAGAGTAAACATTCTCCCCACCGGAAATGATCATGTCCTTTTTCCGGTCGAGTAGATAGAGATGCCCCTCGCTGTCCAGCCGGCCTATATCTCCAGTCCTGAACCAGCCGTCCTCAAACGCTGAGGCATTCGCTTCATCTGACTTGAGGTAACCCGGTGTGACGTTGGGTCCGCGCACCATCACCTCCTGCCCAGTGGCATCATCGAATTTTATATCCAGTCCTGCGAGGACCTTCCCGGCAGACTTCAATACGTCGGTATTGCCAGTAGCGATGGCCTCGCGGTGAGTCTTACCATTTAGAATCGTGAGAAGTGGCGACGTTTCAGTTAATCCATAACCCTGGACCAAATTAACGTCCGGGAGGGCTTCGAGGGTCTTTTTCACCCACTCCACTGCCATCGGTGCACTGCCGTAAAGGATCGTCCGCATGGACGACGTATCAAACTCCCGCGGGTCAAACTCCTGTAGCATCATGATCAGCATAGTCGGCGCAACCATGCCCACAGTTGGTCGAAGGGTTTCAATTGCCTTCAGGTAATTTTCAGGCGAGAACATCGGCAGAGCGACGTGAGCTCCCCCCATTAACGTAACTGCGGTCCCAAGCAGGTCAGCCGAATGAAACATCGGCGCTACGTGGAAGTATATGTCGTCGGATTTAATGCTAAGTTCGAGCCCAACTTGCAGGCCATTTGAGACAATGTTGCAATGGGTCAGGCGCACTCCCTTGCTGCGCCCGGTCGTACCACCGGTATAGAGTAATATGGCGTCGTCGTCCTCTTGGGTTTCAACCGGTTCCGCTGGGTCCGCATGCAGGATGAGTTGTTCTGAAGCAGGCAAACCACTAGCATCTGCATCGCCGATGACGACAATCTTGTGTTTCCAATCTAGTAGTGGGTCGACGTCGAACAGTTCGAGAAAAATCGGTTCTACGAACAATGTGTCACATTCTGCATTCTCTACAATATAGGCTATTTCCTTAGGCGCAAGCCGGACGTTCACCGGTACCGGAATACTACCTGACCAGTAGCCAGCATGAAGTAACTCTATCTGCCTGTAGGTATTTCGACTTAATATCCCAAACCTGCCTCCGCGATCTACACCCAGGCCCCGCAGGATATGCGCTAATTTGGAAACCCGGTCCAGATGTTCGCCCCAGGTCCACCGGCCTTCCTGGTCAATGATTGCCGGCTTGTGTGAGAACTGCATCGCGGCCCGCTGCAACGATGATGTCATTGTAAGCATGGATTGCCCTTTTTGTGTTTGTGGCTAGCTCGCTTTCGAGCGTCTCGCGGGTATTTATACAGTATGCCCCGCTAACCGCCACGCTCTCCCAATCTACTTATTTGGGCTCCCCCTTGTCAACAGCCAAAAGCTGGCCTGGGAGTTAAAGTCCGTTAAGCGCCATTCCCTCTTTCTCGAGCAGTGGCTTCAACTCTCTATAAGCTGCAGGGGTTTTGTTAAGCGGGATAGATGGAAACAGGTGGTGCACCAGATGGTATTCCATACCGGATGACAAAATGGTGCCCACTGGCGATACCCAGCCCCGGGTGTCACGGTAGCGGCCTGTTTCCTGCCCTGGGTGATGCGGCGCCCAGGACAATGTTATTACCGTATAAATCATCGCGATCTGCCGTGGCAACCACCACAGTGCAAACAATTGCAGGGCAAAACCACTGACTGCCAATACGGCCATGGCAAACCAGGCAATACGGGTAACGACAAGGGCCTCTAGCACGAGCTTATCCTTGGCCACAGAGTCTTCCAGAACTTGATCTTTCAGGGCTCCTGTAAAACCGGGCTGAGATCCCAACCAGGCCTGTCTGATCGCACCCAAAATATTCTCAGCCATGTTGTGGTAGTCGGGATCTTTAATCGGGTCATTGGCATGAGCATGATGTTTGAGGTGAATGGCGCGATGTAGCCGGTAGGGAATCAACAGTGGAAACATCGACAGATGCCCCGTTAATTCATTGAGCCAGCGAAAGGGTTTCTTCGGCCTGCCAATATTGCCGTGCTCTGCCTCATGGGAAGGCAAATAGCAGGCGGAGAGGATAATAGTTGCCACTACGCCTCCCAGCCACAGGGGAATCACTCCGAGAATCGCAAGAGGCCAGAGCACCAGCCAAAGAATAAACCCACCCAGCCCCCAGACCACCATGAGCAGGGGAAACCCTCCTATGTAGCGCTGGGCTATTTGGCGCTCTTCAGCCAGACTCATAACCAGCGCCCTCTACTTTTAGCGACAATACCCCACACAAACCCAATAGGGAGGATAAAGAATATATTGGGTGTACCGGCTCGGATATTCAGCTCGGCCGCTGCCATCACGGCTGCCCACATCGGCGCAAAAATAAACAGCCCAAAGAACACTGGGCCCCAGGGCATTAGTTTCTCAATGAATACCACGAGCTCACTCCCGCATAAAGTCAATATTTTCCAACAAGACTAGTAATGCAAACCAGCATTGTCAATCCCGACAGTGCTCCACACGACCGCCCCACTCCTCTCTGAATACGCACTTTATCTATCTACCTCGAAAAATGCTGGGCAGGTCGAATTCAGCTGGTGGAAATAAACCCCCCGGGCCGTCAAACTTGACGGTGTAAATGGCTAAGCTACCGTCCCAATAACGTGGCATCGCGAATATCGCATGAGTATGCGATGTACAACCTGAGGATGCCACTGATACTTTCTAGAACAACGCTGTTGCAGCATTCTGTTCATGTGCACTAAACTGCAGCAGTCAGCGCAAATTTTCTTCAATTGTTGCACACAAGCCGTGTACGAGCCATGAGCGCATAATATGAATAAGCTCGCATACAAGCACCGCACTCTATTCCTGAGTTTAATGCTCTGCACACTCGCCGGATGTTTCCAGGCCCAGCTCAATGGACCGGTGGAGGGTGCACAAATCACTGTATCCAAACTCAATGACTCCTCGGTTGTATACGTCCAGAGTAATACCAGCACTCAAGAATCCGTTATCGCCATACGGGGCTGGCAGGCTTGGAACGATTTCACCAACCTGATCAAACTTCTTTTGCTCGGTGTGGCCACCGATAAACTGGTGGAACCGGAGGCGGATCAGCTGTTTTTGGTGACTGCTTTTTCCGGCACAGACAAAGACTGGGACATGGACGGGGTACCGAATCAAAATGGCATAGCCGTGTCGGGCGAGTGGCACGCTCTGGTCCCCGGCAGCAATATTAACGACCCTACTATCAAGGTTTCCGCTCTCACCGAGGCGCTCTATTTATGGATTGCACCAGCCCTCGGCGCTCTCTCGAACGCGGAGGTCATGGACAACCTGAACAGCATCGCCGGTGAATTGGTAGGAGATGTCGACGACAACGGCATTATCGATTACGTCGATGTGCTGAAATGGAGTCGAATTCTGAACGACGATTTTCACGCAGGCCTGCCGACACTCAATAACATCGCCTATAGCATTAGAACCAATGGCGACCTGACACAGCGCAGCGCCCTGTCTCAGGCTCTTATTGGCCTCCCAGCACCGACCCCCCCTTCCGCCGAGGAGCACTTTGCGGACAACCTCGCAGACGCGGTTTTATCCGCCTCCTGCCTGGAGTGTCATGTTGAGGGCGGGGTGGCCGATCTCGGCGGTGCCAGATTGATTTTTGAAAGCGAGGCAGGCCCCGGTCAGAACGCTGCCAATAGTGCGGCTTTTGAGGATTTCCTGTCCTCGGTGGAGAATGCAGAGGCGTTAATTCTAAGCAAGATACGGGGCGTAGGCCATGGGGGTGGTAACGTTTTCAGTAGCTTCACGGACCAATACAGGGATATAGAAATTTTCCTGGATTTACTGGCTGGAGGCAGTGGCACGGGGAGTAGCGGATCGCTGTCACAGTTTTGGTACGGGGTAAGCCAGGCAGGCGCAACCAAAACACTGCGCCGCGCCGCCACCATCTTTGCAGGGCGCTCCCCCACTGAAGCAGAATACGAAATGGCCCGAAGCGGCAATCTGGGTTTGCGCGATGCCCTGATGGGCTTGCTCGACGGGCCCGGTTTTCATGAGTTCCTAATTCGCGGCGCCAATGACCGGCTGCATACCGATGGTTTTCTTTACAATCTACCAATTCAAGTTTCCAATGTGGATAGCGCTGGGTTTTATCCCGTGGGGGCCAACAAATTCTACCTTCCGAACCCGCCGACGGAGGATCAGCAAGATGCGCGTTTTTTCTGGGAGAACCAGTGGCGGTTTGGTGTAATTCGGGCGCCACTGGAACTCATTGCCCACGTGGTGGAAAATAACCTGCCCTACACAGAGACATTAACGGCCAATTACACGATGGTAAACTGGCAAATGTCCGAGATCATGCGTAGTGGGGTGGACTTTGGTAGTGCGCAGGACCCTCTCATTTTCAAACCCGGACAAAACCGGGGCCAGATTATCCAAGATGACAATTATTCGGATGTGTATTCACAGGAGGGAGGACTCCAAGTCATTTCCCACAGTGGCTTTATCGACTACCCCCATGCGGGCATCCTCAATACGCTGGCCTGGCTCAACCGCTACCCCACCACTGAAACCAATCGCAACCGGGCTCGCTCCCGCTGGACCTACCGCCATTTCCTGGGTGTCGATATCGAGCGCACGGCACAGCGAACCACCGACCCGGAAGCGCTGGCCGATACCGACAATCCCACACTGAACAACCCCGCCTGCACGGTCTGCCATATCATCATGGACCCGGTGGCGGGCGCCTATCAAAACTATGGCAACGACGGTATTTGGCGCGACAGTTGGGGCGGAATGGACTCACTACCCGACACCTATAAATACCCGGAATGGTTTGACGAGAGTGCTGTGCCCTCGCCCTACCAGGAGGGAGACACATGGTTTCGCGGCGTATTGAAACCGGGCTTTGGCGATGCGGTTGCCCCCAGCAGCGACAATAGCCTGCAGTGGCTGGCACAGAAAATAGCGCAAGATCCCCGATTCGCCACCGCCGTAGTGGCTTTTTGGTGGCCTGCGATCATAGGAGAGGCGGTTATGCTCGCACCGCAATCAACCACCAACCCCGATTACGATCAGCTTCTTCGAAAATTTGATGCACAGCAGGCCTCCATTGCAGCACTGGCCGCGGACTTTGCCCAAGGCAACTACCAACTACGGGAACTATTGGTGGAGATCGCGCTGTCTCCCTGGTTTCGCTCCGAGCGGGTCGATCCATCCATTGTCGAGACACGCTCAGTTGAGCTTGCCGGTCTGGGTACGAGCCGACTGTTAACCGCCGAGGAGCTCGAGGCGAAAACCCATGCCATTCTGGGGCAGCGCTGGGGGGAGTGGACTGAACCGCGAGGGTACTGGAATTTATACACCGGTGTATATACAGGTCTGGCAAACCGCTTCCGCTTATACTATGGCGGCATCGACTCAGTGGGTATCAAGCAGCGAAGCCGTCAGATGAACGCATTGATGGCCAATGTTACCGAACGCCAGGCGCTTGAATCTAGCTGCGCCGCCGTTGTCCTTGACTTTCTGCTACCGCAAAACAACAGACGATTTTTCTCGGAGGTCGATCGCTACACAACCCCGCTGTCTGAGGCGCGCAAGTCCTTCAATACCAGTGGTCCGGACTATGCTAGTCGCACTGTACGCACCATGAACATGACCGCCACCGGCGGTAGAAAAAAGCTGCGTATCAACTTCGAAAACGACGGCTGGGACGAGGCCACGCAGCAAGACCGTAACCTGTATATCGATTCAGTGGTAATTCTGCGGGGCGGCAACCGGATTGCAAAGATAGAGGGGGAGGACTTCCCGGAACAGGAGGGCTTCGCTCAAGCCACGGGCGTCGACGAGCAGGGCAATACCTGGGAGACCGGTGACATCCGCCATGAGCCTGTCGATGATGAATGTCAGGAAGTCGGCTGGGCAGTCTATGGCACAGGCTGGGTCGAGTTTGACATCGTCCTTCCCCAGAGCGGCCAGTATGTCATTAAAACCAAGGCCTGGGGTTCGCGGCTGGCCGACAATGTGCCAGCCAGGATGGGAGTTGCAGTGAATGGTATCGACACTGCCGCCGGCACCGCTGGCTCCGAGATGATAAAGCGTCAGATTCAGCTACTTTATCATCAAATGCTGGGTGATGAACTGCCTACAAACCACGCCGAGATAGAGGCTGTCTACCAACTGTTGCTGGAGCGCTGGCAGGAACGGCGCCTGGAGGCCAATAACACCGGCGCCTGGACCTGGCCGGAGGAGGATTGTTCTTTTCCCCGCGAACTGAGCGAGTTAGAGTGGCAGAACGTCGGTAATGACCCGGAGCAAATGATCAATAGCTGGAATTCAGTGATGTATTACTTTCTCACCCATTTCGACTATCTGCACGAATAGGGAGAAGCGCATGCGACGTCGCGATTTTGTCAAATCATTGGCAGTGAGCTCGGGCCTGGGCGCTCTGGGGCTTCCCATGAGCCGAATTTATGCAGCCCCCAACCTGTACGAGTACGATGGCAATCTACTCATCACCTTACAAATGGATGGCGGCTGGGACGTCACCAGCTTGTGTGACCCCAAGACCAACCAGCCCGGTGAGCCGCAAATCAACCACTGGGCGACCGATGGAGAGATTCGTGAGGCTGGCAATATCGCCTACGCGCCTTTTGCCAACAATGCGTCCCTGTTCGACAAATATTACCGCGACATGCTGATCATCAATGGTGTAGATGCCCAGACCAATTCCCACACCGTGGGCGTGCTACACAACTGGAGCGGAAAGACTGCCGAGGGCCTGCCCACCCTCTCCGCGTTATTCGCCGCCCACAACTCGCCCGATATGCCATTGTCTTACCTGAACTTTGGTGGATATGCCCAGACCTCGGGCCTGATTCGCTACAGTCGCCTGGACGATATCGATTCACTGATCGATCTCCTCGACCCCAATGCCATCCCCTGGGATAGGAATCGCAGCTGGCGATCCAACGCTGAAGTCAGTCGCGTGCAAACCTACCAGCAGGCCGCAATGGAACGGAGGCTTACCTCTCCGACCTTGACCCCCCGCCAGCGGGAAAACATCAACGCTTACCTCGGTGCGCGCAGCAGCCGGGAGGCCCTACACCTGCTACTCGATATCCTACCGGAACCCAATGACTTTCAGCCCGACAGAGATCTTGGGGAACTGGGCAGTTCCTCACTACTGCGGCAAATCCAATTGACACTCCTGACTTTCAAAGCGGGCATCGGCTCCGCCAGCGATCTGTGGCTCGGTGGCTTTGACACCCATGCAAACCACGACGCCTTGCACCTGTCCCTGTTCGAACACGTAGTGGAATCGGTGGATTATCTGTGGACCTTCGCCAATGAACTTGGCATAGCTGAACGCATTACCCTGGTGATTGGATCGGACTTTGGCCGCACGCCCTTCTACAACGCCGATACGGGCAAGGACCATTGGCCTATCGGCAGTTATATCGTCATGGCCAAAGATGCACCCTGGGGCAATCGCGTGGTCGGTTCCACCGATGAACTGCACAACGCCCACAGCATAAACCCCTCGAGCCTCCAGGTTGACAACCAGAGCGGGACTATCATCTACCCCAAGCATGTACACCAGGCCCTTCGCCGCCACCTGGGTATCGAGGCCTTTGGTATGGACCATGGCCTGGGGTTTCCGGGCACGGAAGATTTTGATTTTTTCAACCCCGGCAAGCAAACTTGACATGATGCAAGCTGCCTGTAGGCTGCCTTCAGGGGGTTGGCCAACGTGTCAGGCGATATTCCCCCGGCCGGATCTCGCGGGGTAGTACTTTGGTCGCAACCTTGGATACACGGAAAACAGTAGGCGGTCTCGTCCTGTTGTGCCTGCTGATCGGATGGCCGTTGCCGGGCAGCACCCTGGACATAGGAGAGCCCGCCCCGCCCATTGCTCTGCCCACCCTGCCCACCCTGCCCGCGGGGGAGGAAGTTCGCCTATCCAACCTCAAGGGCAAGGTTGTCTACCTCGATTTCTGGGCCTCCTGGTGTGGCCCCTGCCGTATATCCCTACCGGCTCTGGAAAGGATCTACAGAGATCTGAAGGAACAGGGCCTGGAAGTTCTGGCGGTGGGTGTCGATGAGCACAAGCGCGACGCCCTGGCATTCTTGAAGGACTTCCCGGTATCCTACCCGGTGGTATGGGATTCCAGCGGTGATACGCCATCTCGCTACCAGGTTCCAGGAATGCCCACCGCATTCCTGATCGACAGAAATGGTATAGTACGAGAGGTTCACATAGGATTCAGAAAAAGCGATGCGGAGGCATTGCGGGCTAAAATTGTGGAGCTGTTAGACGAATGAATACAATGCGGCGCGGTACGATCTGTCTGATCTGCCTGGGGCTGCTTGCCTGCCAGTCGGTGCAGCCCTGGGAGCGGGGTGTACTGGCCAAACAGGAGATGCAGTGGCTGGACGACCCCGTGGAATCACGCCTCCAGAGTCAGATTTATTCCAGCAAAGAAGCATCCTCCGGCGGTGGCGGGGCCAGCGGTGGTGGCTGTGGTTGTAACTGAGTTGAGCCCGTGGGCTGCGGGTAAGAAAGCATGAGAAGCAACAGCCCGCTGCTGGCATTAACCTCCAGTGCGCTACTGCTTCCCGCCTATCAGCCTCCGGTGCAGGCCGATGCGCCACCAACCGAAGGGGAGCTGGGTCTGCGCTACAGTAAATACTCAGAGGACGACCTCCATGAGGGCAGGCTTATGCGTGGCGACCACGAGCGCTACGAGATCGACATCACACAGGCCCATTTGCTCGCTCCGGTGGGCGAGAATTTTTCCTTTGCTCTGGATGTACAAAAAGAACATATGAGTGGCGCCTCGCCCTGGTTTGTGGGCGTGAGGGGAAACGGTGATATCCAGGTCTACATGAGTGGAGCGAGTATTTCCGACACGCGCACCGACATCAGCGTGACAACGCGGTACTATTTTCCCCGTGGTAATGTTGGCCTCAATTACGCCAACTCCTCCGAGAACGATTACAAGTCGGACGCACTGACAGTCGATGCCGCGTGGAACAGTAGCGATGGGCAGCGCAGCTTTCGCGGCGCGATCAGCGGTTCCGACGATCACTTGAAACCCACGGAAGGGCGCACCCCTATCCAGGTGGAGCGCGAAACCCGGGATATGCGCTCCGTGTTCCTGGGGGCCAGCCAGATCATCAGCAAGCAAGCGATCATCCAGTTTGGCCTCTCCTATACTGTGCTCAATGGCTACCTCACCGACCCCTACAAGCGGAACGACCTTCGGCCGGATGAGCGCAAGCAGTGGGCCGCGAGCATTGCCTATCGACAATTTCTCCCCCACCCCGGTGCGGCTCTACACCTCGACTATCGCTTCTATGACGACGATTGGGGTATCAACTCGCATACCCTGGAGGCGAGCTGGCACCAACGCATTCATCCGAGCCTGCGCCTGGTACCCTATGCTCGCTACTACAGCCAAAGTGAAGCAGATTTCTTTACCCAGGGATACAGACAGTCCAAGCGTTACTACGCCGACGACTACAGGCTGTCCTCCTTCGGCGCCCTCACCCTGGGTGCCCGCATGGTGGTCAGCCTGAAAGACTGGGACTTCACCGTGGTGGGCGAGCGCTACAGGAGTGACAACAGCTGGTCACTGTATAGCGGAGACGAGTCGCCAGCGCTGGTTGATTTCTGGCGGTTTAGCGTAGGCTTTAACTACAGCTTCAACTGATGGCTGTATCGCGCACGGAACATCATTGCAAAGTCATGGGCGG
>JABHWT010000221.1 GCA_018657645.1 Halieaceae bacterium
CAGGGGTTGCAGTACTCGTTGATCAACCCGTCTGTCGACCAGGTCAGGTTATATTTGAGCGCATTCGAGGGGTACTTTGGCAATGCCCCCACACGCATATGCACATTGTGCAGTTCGTCAAATTGGCGGGCTAATTCATAGGCAGCAATGGTGATAAAGCCTGGCGCCAGACCGCACTGCGGTATCAGAGCACTGTTGGCGTTCTCGGCCAGAGATTTTACTAGCGTCGTGCAGGCCACATCCTCGGTCAGATCGAGGTAGTGAACGCCAGCGGCAACAGCCGCCTGAGCCACATACTGGGTAATATGGAAGGGACAGGCACTGAGCGCCGCAAACTTTCCCGCCATGACGGTCTTTAATTCCGCTGCCTGGGTAACATCCAGGACCAGGGGTTTAACGTTGGGATATTGTGGTAGACGGTCCAGATTAGATTGATCCATGTCGACTACGGTTAGTTTATAGTCACCGCTTGATGCCAACAGTTCAGTGATAATAACACCGATTTTTCCAGCACCTAATAAGAGGATTTCTTTCATTTTACGCTCCCGTTTGCAGTCATTGAATGGCGTTGAGTTTATCCAGAATATTTGACAGAATGAACAAATGAAACGATCAATTTTTATGTTATTTATTGTCAATATGACGGGTATCACGCCATTATGACCACTGATGCAACTGAAAGCGCTCTGATCGCACTATTGAGTGCCAATGGTCGAGAGTCCACATCGGAGTTGGCCCGCAAGCTCAACCTCTCCAGGTCGACGGTGAAAGACAGAATCAGTCGGCTTGAAAAACGCGGTGTGATTATGGGCTACACAGTCCGTTTAAGTGAAGAGTACGCACAGCGGCAGATTCTGGCCCATGTGATGATCAGCTCAGACCCCAAGCAATCGACCCAAATTGTTCGGACCTTGCAACAGATAAGAGCGGTTAAGTCTTTACACGCAGTCAATGGCATCTATGACATGATTGCAATGGTGAGCGCCGAGTCAATTAATCTGCTGGACCAAACCCTGGATCAAATTGGCCATATGGTCGGGGTTGAAAAGACCCTGTCTTCTATTGTCCTTTCTACTAAAATTGAACGCTAGTGGTGCGACAGATGGATCGGTGCCCGAATTGCTGACTCAAAAAAGGAATCTATGAATATACTGGTGCTTAACTGTGGCAGTTCATCCATAAAATTTGCCGTATATGGCATGGATGATTCGTCGCGGCTGATCTGGGGTCAGATCGAGGCCCCCGGTACGGCCAGGGGAAGGTTCTCGGCCCAAACCGCCGATGAGCAGTTCGCTTTCGACGTGGCCAGTTCAAGCTACAGCGCTGCCATCCAGACTATTTGCGCGTTTCTGGATAAGCACCGTTTCGGTCCCGGTTCTATCGAGGCCATTGGTCACCGCGTGGTCCATGCAGGCGAGCATTATTCGGAGTCTGTCATCATAAATGACGACGTTATCGCTGCGATCAAAGCCTGCTGTTCATTGGCACCATTGCACAACCCGATTAACCTCAAGGGCATACTACAGTCAATGGCGCACTACCCCGGCATCACCCAGGTTGCGGTATTCGATACGGCCTTTCACCAGAGCATTCCCAAACCCGCCTTTATGTATGCCATCCCGACCTGGCTCTATGAGCAACAGGGTATTCGTCGCTACGGATTTCACGGAACATCTCATCGCTACGTAGCCCAAGAGGCTGCAGCGCTGCTTCGGAAACCCCTGGACCAACTCGACTTAATCACTGCCCACTTGGGTAATGGTTGCAGCGCAACCGCTGTAAAGAAGGGCGAAAGTGTCGACACCAGCATGGGACTAACGCCGCTTGACGGTCTGGTTATGGGTACCCGGTCCGGCTCTGTCGATCCCGGGTTGCATGCTTTTCTGGCAGATACCCTTGACTGGGATGTTGAAAAGACCACCACGATTTTAAACACCGAAAGCGGTTTGCTGGGCCTTTCCGGGACCAGCCAGGATATGCGGGAACTGACCCGGGCTGCCGAGGCAGGAGACCAGGATGCGGCGCTGGCAATAGAAGTTTTTTGCTACCGCCTGGCCAGAGAGCTTTGTGCCCTGGCAATGCCATTGGGGAGGCTGGATGCACTGGTGTTCACCGGAGGTATCGGTGAAAACAGCCGCCTGGTAAGAGCCAAAACCCTGGGCCATCTCGGCCTGCTCGGCTTGCACATAAACCCTCAGGCAAATGACCAAAATGGCAGGTCTACCGGTGGGCGCATCAGTGATCAGAGCGAGCCAGTTGCCCTGGTTATACCGACCAATGAAGAGTTGCTGATCGCCACCGACGCCCTGCGGCTTAAACGGCAGCTAGAGCATTTTCCAGGTTAAACATAGTCTTTGTATTTATCCAGATAACGCACCGGCTTGGACAGGGCATCTCGACGGAAGGGATCGCCCAGTTCGCGAGTACACATAATTTCGATGACCGTCGTTTTACGCTCTTTCATCTGCAAATCCACAGCCGTTTTCAGTGCTGGCCCCACTTCATCGAGACGATCAACCACCACGCCCCGGGCACCCATTGCCCTGGCAATACCGGCAAAATCCTGGCCTTCAAGTTCTGCGGCTACGAAACGACGGTCGTAAAAGTCTACCTGGTTTTTCTTTTCTGCTCCCCAGTGACGGTTGTGGAACACTACGGCAGTTACTGGAATATCATGGCGCACCGCAGTCAGTATCTCCGACATGCTCATCGCCCAGGCGCCGTCACCGGCATAGGAAACCGCCGGCCGGTCTGGCGATGCCGCTTTGGCACCAATAATGGTGGGCAGCGCATAACCGCAGTTGCCGAAACTCATGGGGGCAAAGAAACTACGCGGCCTTTCAAAACGCAGGTAGCTGTGCGCCACGGAGTTTATGTTGCCAATATCTGTGGATACCATGACCTGAGCTGGCATCGCCTTTTCGAGTTCGCGTAGCACCTGGCGCGGGTGTAACCAGTTGCCCTCCTCCGCGGCCTGTTCTGCGATCATGTCGATGCTGTAGGGATCCTTTTCATGCGTCCACTCGTCCAACTCTTTTTCCCAGGCGATCTTCTGCGCGCTAATCTCTGCACTGCGCTGCTCGCGATTGGCATTGCAGGCCAATTCTTTTCCCACCAGCCGGGCACTCAGCGCACTGGCCGTGGCCCTGGCATCGCCACAAATGCCCACGGAAATCTTCTTAACCAGTCCCAGCATCTTGTGGTCGGCATCTACCTGGATAATTTTTGCGTCCTGGGGCCAGTACTCCATTCCATACTGGGGCAAGGTGCCAAAGGGACCCAGCCGGGACCCCAGAGCCAATACAACATCGGCCTTGGCAATTAAATTCATTCCGGCCTTAGAACCCTGGTACCCCAGGGGGCCACACCACAGCGGATGACTCGCAGGAAAAGAGTCATTGTGCTGATAGCTGTTTACCACGGGGGCGCCCAGTAACTCTGCCAGGGCAATACACTCTTCAACAGCGTCGGCCATTACCACGCCACCGCCGGAAATAATCACTGGAAATTCGGCGCCAGCCAGTATTTCCGCCGCCTCTCCTAAACTCCTGTCCCCACCGGGGCCCCTGTCCAGCCGCTGAGGTTGTGGGATGTCGACGTCAATGTCACCGTAAAAATAGTCTCTTGGGATATTGAGTTGGGTAGGGCCAATTTCCGATAATGCGCGGTCAAAACAGCGGGCAGTATATTCCGCCATCCGGGCGGGGTTGTTCACGTGCCCCTGGTATTTGGTGAATTCCTGAAACATGGGTAATTGGTGAGCCTCCTGAAAGCCTCCCAGTCCCTGACCCATGGTCCCCGTTTCCGGCGTAATCATGACCACCGGTGAGTGGGCCCAATAGGCCGCTGCAATAGCAGTGACACAATTGGAAATACCGGGTCCGTTCTGACCGATAACCACACCGTGCTCACCGCTGGCGCGGGAATATCCATCGGCCATATGCGCAGCCCCCTGCTCGTGGACCACCGACACCAATTCGATACCCGCAGGTGCAAAAATATCCATGGCATCCATAAATGCCGAGCCCATAATGCCGAATATCCGGGTTACTCCCTGGGCCACCAGGGTCTCCACAAAAGCCTCACTGGGCGTCATACGTGCCATTACTTTTACCTCACCTTAGTACAGGGGAAAATGCCGTGAACTTATTTCACAGCGTGAATTTTACTCTCCAGCCTCAGCGCTGCTGCGCACCATGCGATTATATCGGCGCAACTCCCTGCGCACCTCGGGGGCCAGCAAGTACAGCCCGATAATATTGGGAATGCAAATTAAAAATACCAGCGCATCTGAGAACGCCAACACCGCATCCAGTTGGATACTGCAACCTAAGGCTACAAACAGACAAAATACCAGTTTAAAACTACCGCTGGCCAGATGATTTTCACCCACCAGGTAAGTCCAGCCCTTAAGCCCATAGTAAGCCCAGGCAATCATGGTGGAGAAGGCAAATAGCATCCCGGCAATGGCAATCATGTAGGGCGACCAGGAAATATTGCGCTCAAAAGCAGCGGAAGTCATTTGGATGCCATCCAGCCCCTGATTAAAGCCCGGATCGTAGTAGAAGGTAGTCACAATCACCAGTGCGGTAATAGTGCAGATAACCACCGTGTCGATAAAGGGCTCGAGCAGGGAGACATACCCCTCGGTCACCGGTTGATCGGTTTGTACGG
>JABHWT010000028.1 GCA_018657645.1 Halieaceae bacterium
ATATCAATATCCAGGTTCTTCACTGCCGCAAGCACGGTGCCATACATGCCCAGCAGAACCAGGATAAAACTACCCGAAATCCCCGGCAAGATCATTGCGCAGATGGCCAGGAAGCCAGAGAAAAATATACCCCAAAGTCCGGCATTTACGCCCAGCACGGGCGACAATGCAGTCCACAAGGCGATACCGCTACCCAGCAGCAGGCAAATCAGCCGATCCATCGACCAGACGTCGATCTGTCGCAACAGTATCAGTGCCGAGGCCAGAATCAAACCGAAGAAAAAAGACCATAGCGGCACCGGGTAATTGACCAGAACCCAGGATATGCCGCGGGCCAGAGTGAAAATGGAAGTAGCAATTCCCAGCACCAGTGGCAACAGAAAATTACCGTCTACATGGCGCCAGGCCCCTTTGATATCTCCCTGCATTACCCGTTTGATACAATTGATATCAAAGGCTCGGAGGCTACCCAATAATCTGCCATAAATGCCGGTGATAAACGCTACCGTACCTCCGGATACGCCGGGCACAATATCCGCAGCTCCCATTAGCACTCCACGTATAAAAATACCCGCTGTAGACACCGCCTTACCTCTCCTTACCGGATAACAGCGGCACAAAGCGCACCGCCTCCACTGTTTCGACATCGAAACCTTCTTCAGTGCGACAAATCACCTTCAGGTGCTGCTCCACTTTACCTACTGGGATAATCAACCGGCCACCAGGCGCCAGTTGCTCCAGTAAATCCTGTGGGACCCGCTCGGGCGCGGCTGTGGAGATAATACCATCAAACGGGCCTTTCTCTTGCCAGCCCATTGCTCCGTCTGAATGGCGCAAATGTACGTTGTACAATTTCAGCTGCCGCAACCTCGCTCGAGCCTTATTCTGCAGGGGTCTTATTCGCTCCACGCTGTAAACGCGTTCCACCAGCTGCGCCAGCACCGCGGTTTGGTAACCCGAGCCCGTGCCAATTTCCAGTACCCGATGCAGCGGTCCACCCGCCAGCAGAAGCTCCGTCATTCTGGCCACGATATAGGGCTGAGAGAGCGTCTGTTGATAACCGATAGGCAGCGCCGTGTCCTCATAGGCACGGTGGGCCATGGCCTCATCGAGAAACACATGACGCGGCGTGGTACGAAGGGTATCAAGTACCGTTAAATCGGAAATACCTTGATCAACCAGACGCTGTATTAACCTCTCGCGCGTGCGCTGCGAAGTCATTCCTATTCCATTGAGGTCGACGCGCTTCACCACTGTTACCACTACCCCCTGCAACCCTCTGTATAATTCACCAATTCCGCCAATATCGCCGTGGCATAGGCTCCCGCGCCAAGGCAGAACTCCAGGCGCAGACTTTTATCATCACAAAACTCCCAATAAAAGTCATCTACTACCAACCGCGCGGAACGGTAGGTCAAATCCAGGCCCATACGTTCCAAAAACTGACATATCTCCCTGGAATCCGCCAGCACTGCGGCCTCCTGGGCAATCCGCGATGCACCCGCCCGCTGGCTGCCGCACCCCCACAATGGCAATCCGGGATGGATATCTCCCCGCTGCATGCGAGTCATGATGCTGTCATCCAACACATCGCAGATAAAGTGGCTTCTCGAGCCCTGAAGCATACAGACATCCTCCTCCAGAATTTGATTCCAGCTTCCGCGATCTACCCGGTCTGCAAGCAGGGTATTGAACAGGCAAGAGCGCAGCACCGACAGGAACATGCTTCGCCTGGTACGGGAGATTTTTCGACCGCCCGCCTTCATCCAACCCAGTGCCTGCTCCAGGGTAGCGCCTCTACTGCCAAACCGCTGCTCGCCAAAATAATTCGGCACACCCTCATCGCGCACCCGGTGCAGTCGCCGCTCCAGATCCTCGGTGTGTCCCTGCAACTGGCGCAGTTGTATTACAAAGCGATTAGCCTGGTGTACACCGCGCTTGAGCTTGCGCAAATGACGCTTCACTGCCAACACCTGGACATCGCCCGCCTGCTCCAGGTGTTGCCAGGTGGGTTCCGGTTTGCCCGCCAAGCCCACGCTAATCCATTGCCGTGTCAGCGCATTGCGGTCCTTGAGCCCGCTGAAGCCAATACCCCTGGCGGGGACATCGCTCAGCACAGATACTCGATCCACCAGTTGGGCCGTGGTGATCTGGCGTTTTTGCAGGTGTAAAAAGACGTGTTCCCCCTCTCCTGAAAGGTCGAAACCCAACTGTTCGCAAACTGTAAAGTCCTCGGGGCAGCTGCGGATAACGGCTTCGACCTGCGGCTCACCCTGAACTCGCGGCCAGCGTGGTGTCATTGAGTTACAGCTTCGAGCAAAATCACTGCATGGGCGGCTATACCCTCGCCACGGCCGGCAAAACCCAATTGCTCTGTGGTTGTCGCCTTCACATTCACCTGACCAGGACTTACCTTCAAATCCGCAGCCAGATTACTGCACATGGTACTGACATGGGCTGCCATTCTGGGAGCCTGGGCAATAATGGTTGAGTCGAGGTTTACCAGGACCCAACCGCCCGCATGTATTTTCTGCACCACCTCGCGCAGCAGGACGCGGCTGTCAACATTGGCATTAGCCGGGTCTGTGTCTGGAAAATGGTGGCCTATATCACGCTCCCCAATAGCGCCTAGCAATGCATCGCAAATAGCATGGATCAGCACATCGCCATCCGAGTGCGCCTTTAAAGCGCGCGAGTGAGCAATACGAACCCCTCCCAGAGTCACTGCATCGCCGTCACAAAAACGGTGCACATCATAACCATGGCCGATTCTCATTGCCCACACTCCGAACGCTGGTGGAGATAGTACCCTGCAAGCTGTAAGTCCGCCGGCAAGGTAATTTTCAGATTACGGGAGGAACCGGCCACCAGTTGCACCGGGTATCCGGCCAGTTCCATAGCGGATGCCTCATCGGTTACCGCCAGCTCCCTGGCCATGGCGTCGGCTAAGGCCGTCTGCAATTCACCAAACCGAAACATCTGGGGAGTCTGTGCACGCCATAGCCGGTCCCGGTCCAGCGTTTTTTCCACCCGTGCGTTGTCATCGGCCAACTTAACCGTATCGACCACAGGTTCCGCCAGAATGGCACCGATACCACTGTTCATTACCTGTGCAATCAGTTTCGACACCTCGGCATCCGAAGCGCAGGGCCTGGCTGCATCGTGTACCAACACCCAATCCCCGGGGGAGGCCACCCGATCCAGACCGTGCAGGGCCGCCAATACAGAATCGCAGCGTCGTTCGCCACCGGTTACCGTCACTACGCGCTCGTTGCCAAAGCAAGGCAGCGTCCGGGCTATATTATCCTGGGCGTGCAATGCGACCACAACTGACATAATCTGATCACAACGCAGCAATACATTTACACTGTGCTCCAGCACGGAACAACCCGCCAGTTTAAGATATTGCTTGGGCACGTCCTCGCCCATACGACTGCCGACCCCGGCCGCTGGGATCACTCCCCAGCAAGGTACCCGGTTCACTGTGCTTCACTACTGGCCGGAGTGGTGTCAATATCCTCCTCCAGCACCTGGTAAAACGTTTCGCCCTCGCGAATCAAACCCAGTTGTTCCCTGGCACGCTGCTCCACGCCGGCATTGCCATTTTGCAATTCCAGCACCTCTCGTTCCAGTACAGCATTACGCTCACGTAGTTGCCGATTAATCGCCGTCTGTTGGTCAATCTGCTGTTCCAGGCGGTGTTGCTCTGCCAGACTCCCCGGCGCAAACCACAGGCGA